>NZ_JBMDKS010000004.1:0-223550 GCF_057809835.1 Mesorhizobium sp. FG116 | reverse complement strand
GCCGAGCAAAGCGATGGCGATGCTGTCCGGGATCCATTCCGTGACATCGCGGCAGCGCGCTGCCGATGCAGAAGGTCGCCCAAACAGCGTCGTAGCAAAAATCCAGCTGCGCTTAGATTTCCTCTGGAGCGCAGCCGAACTTCAGCAGGTTGCCGTGCGGGTCCCAGACATAGAATTCCTTCATCTTCCAGGGTCGCACGGTAAACGCGCTGAGCTTCTCGACGCCGCGCGCCGAGAACTCGGCATGGAGGAATGGCACCTCGCCGCCGCGAATGTAGCAAGCCGACACTTCAGGCAGCTTGCGGTCGTCGGTTTTCCAGAAATGGATTTCCATCTCGTTGCGGCGAACGATCAGATACTGCTCGGCCTCATAGACGGTAACCGTGAAGCCGAGTTGGTCTTGATAGAATGCCTTCGTGACCCCGATATCGAGCGAAGGCAGAATCGGAATTGTTCGCGCCGGATCGGCTGGTGCCTCTGTGGTCATGCGCCCTCTACTGAAGCAAAGCCTTCGAACTGCGGGTGACCGAAGACGGTCAGCTTGCTGGTGCCGGCGTTCTTGTGCGAGTCGCGGAAATTCTGCGACTTGGTCCAGGCGACGAAATCGGCTTCGCTCTTCCAAACGGTATGAGACGCAAACAGCGTGTAGTTCTCGGCTTCGTTGAAAGCACCGCGCAGCAGGTGAAATTGTTCGAAACCGTTCATCTCGTTCAGGGTCGAGTTTCGGTTCTTCCAGACGTTTTCGAACTCTTCTTCCATGCCCTTGATGACCTTGAAACGGTTCATGGCAACATACATTGTGGCTATCCTCTCTGATTTATGCCGGATGGCTGTTGGAAACTTGGCTCCTCAGCGAACGCCGAGTGGCAGGGTAAACGCCCAACTGGATCGTCCAGCTTCGGGCGGGATTGGCGGGAAGGGCGCGGCGCGGCGCACCATGGCAATGGCTGCCTGGTCGAGTTCCGGCGAGCCTGAGCTGCGCACCACGCTGACGCCGCCGACACCGCCGCCGGCGTTGACGACGAACGTCACGTGGACGTCGCTGCGGGCCTTGGAGCGCGCGGCGCGCGAGATGGAGCGAACGGCGCGGCGCAATTTGGCGGCGACCTTGCCGGGGTAGTTGGAAACGGCGGCGTTGCCCGCGCTCGAGCTTGCGCCCTTGTTGGCGGCGCTGGCCGTCTTGCCCTGCGCATCGCCGTCCACGACACCGCGCTTGCTGTCGGTCTGGTTCTTGCCGCCGGAACCGGACGCGGCCTTTTCCTTCGCCGGCTGCTTTGCTGGAGCTTTTTTCTCCTGCGGCTTTTTCTCAGTCTTTTTCACCGACTCCGGTTTCTTGGCCTCGGCGGGCTTGGGCTTTTCGACCGGCTTGGGCTCCGGCTCGGCTTCGGCGGTCACGCGCTCGGGCTTCGGTTCCGGCACAACCTCCACGACCTCGGGGGTCTCAGGCTCGGCTGCTTCAACCACCGGCGCGACGACATTTTCAGTGTTCTCGGGCGTGACCGTCGTCGCTGTCAGCACTTCGGGCATCGGGCTTGCGGCGGCAACCTGCGTCGGCTCCTCGGTAACCGGTTCGACCTTGTCGGGAACGGCTGCCGCGTCCGGGACGTCCTCAGCCACTGGCTGGACGGTCTCCTGGACCGCCACCTCGGGCGTGACCTCTTCGACCGGCTCCACTGCCTCGGCGGTTTCCACCGGCTTTGCCTCGACCGTCTCAACGGGCTTGGCGTCGAGGAAGGGGATGATCGTCACCTTGGTGGCATCGGCCTCAACTGCGATGTCGCCGGCAGCGCTCTGGTCTTCGGGCGCATTGCCGAGCAGCACCAGTCCTGCTTCCTCACCGCCCTCGATGAGGATTTCGTCGGAACCTGTGGCGATGAAGGCAAACGCGACCGCAGCATGGAACACGCACGATGCGATCAGCGAAGCTTTCCACTTGCGGCTGCGGGAATTCGGCTTGGCGCGTGCCGGATCGAGCGGCTCAAATGCGGCCGGCGCAAGCTCAGCGCTTGTTCCCGAAAGTGTCGCATGTTCGGACTTGTCGCGCGTGCATATCTGGAGCGACCCGCGCGGGATGGCGAAGTCGGGATCGTCCGGCTCGGGCTGCAAGACGGATAGCCCGGCCAGTGGCCAGACCGCCGTCGTGCTACGCGAAAATGCCGGTTCCAGACCCAACGCCACAAAACCCCAAGATCATATGCCGAAGGCTATGCCCGTCTTCGTGCTGGTCTTCAACCGCTGCATGCAGGTGGCCGGTTCAATGCCTGCGCCTGCACATTCGGTGGAGTTGTTGACCAGCGCCCGCGAAATCTTGGCGCAATCCGTGCCGGCAAGATCGAAACGGACCACCTTCGTCTTTCCAGCAGGAAGCTCCTTGAAGTCGAGAACGGTCAGGCGATCGACCACACCAGTTTCGTTGAACAGCGCGATCTCGTAGGCCGCCTTGGAAAGATCGGACCCGAGGCCGTTGTTGACCACGAAGGTGAGGCGGCAGCCCTTGTCGGAGGGCTGCGCACCGTTGAGCTCAAGCGATAGGGTAGGACCGGGCGCAGCTTCCTGGGCAAGAGCTGCGCACGTCATCGAAGCCATGATTGCGGTGGCCGTCAGGAAACGGTTTCTTTGTCTCATGGCTCTTGCTCCCACTACCAGCCGAATTGCTTGGACAGGGACACCTTGAATGTCCGGCCCTTCGCGGCATCGTTGTGGAGGAACTCCTTGTATTGGGTGTTGAAGATGTTCTCCACGCCCGCCTCCGCGCTCCAACCCGCCAATTGTCCTTCTTGCGGCGTCCAGGACAGGAAGACATCGTGGACATTGAACGATTCCGCGAAACGAGTAGACCTTGGCGGCGGCACCGACGTATCCCTTGCCGGGTCCTGGGGTCCGGCAACAAATCGGGCCGTCCAACCGAATTTGAGATCGTGCTCGGGGATCTTTCCGCCCAAGGTCAATGAGAATTCGTGGGGCGCAACGGTAGTCAGATATGCACCCGTAATCTTGTTCTTGCCGATCACATGGGAATATCCAGCGTTGGCGAAGACATAGTCGGAATCGTAAGCAGCTTCGACTTCAAAACCGTAGATCTCTGCCTGATTGATATTTACGTAACCAGGTAGCGCGTTGGGTCCGCTCAGCAGTGCAGGGTTCAGGCTGATGAGATCCTTGATATCGTTGTAGAAGCCGGTGGTCTTGATTTGCAGGCCGTCACCTTGCTGAAGCAAATCGAATGCGGAAACGGCAAAGCCAAGTTCGTAGTTATTCGAACGTTCCTTAGATAGGTCCAGGCTTGGGTTGAAGGTGTTGCTGTTGCCCCCCGTTGAATAAACTTCGTCAAGCGTGGGAAAGCGTTCGGTATGCGCGATTGAACCGAATACTGCCAAGGTGTCGTTGAATTTGTAATGCGCGGCAATCTTTGGCGACAAAGCGGTATCGGTATCATCTTCCGTCAGGAGAGTTGAATCGCTGGGTGACAAGCGATGCCAATCGACTCTCATACCCGGAATGATTGTAAGACGCTCGTTCCAGATGAATTCGTTCTGGACAAATACACCTGTCTTCAGATCTGAACCTTCCGGATGGAAGTTTATGCCGGACGGAGTCCCAGCGACAGTGGTGGATTCAGCACTACGTACCTGGTAGCCGCTTTGCCAGCCATAGGTCAGGAAATTCTGCCAGCTATCGCCGCTCCATTCGCTGGTGTTCTGTGCATTGAATTGCCAGGTCTGGTAGCCATATTCCGTGTCGCAGATGAGCAGGCTGGTCGCGCAGGTGATCCCGAACATCGGGTTCCCACTGGCGTTGGTCTGGTCAACGGTCGTATCAGAAAATGATGCTGAAACCTTCAGGTCGAGCATGTCGCTGTCGCTGAACGGGTTCTCGTAGGATACGACGGCTGTCTTATCTATAACATGACGGTCAACCGTACCGAAAGTGGCGTCCGTACCGACTTGGGCATAGTTCTGGTCATCGGCATCCGAGTCCCACTGCTGGTATGAGACGCGCAGTTTTCCTTCGTCGCCGACGTTGAAAGTGCCCTTGGCCAGTCCTGACCATGCGGCGAAATCAGAACTAGGCACCAATGTTCCGTTGCCGGTTTCGTAAGAGTCGGCGCGACGGTAGTTGCCTGCAAACAGAAATTCCGCATTTTCGCTCAGCCGCTGTGCTAACACCGCAGAGCCTAGCCAACCGTTCTTGTTGCTATTGTAGGCGCCCTTCAATTTCAAAGCGCCGTTCTGGCCTTCTCCGATAAAGTCGGACGCGTCTTTCGTAGAAAAGTTGATGACACCGCCAATGGCGCCTGAGCCATAAAGTGTTGACGATGCGGGTCCACGCAGTACTTCGACCTTCTTGTAGAGTTCGGGATCGGAGAAAAATCCGCCCATACGGTACTGCTCGTAGTACTTATTGGCACCATCCACGGTTACGATAATTCGACCTTCTTCATTTGCAGATTCGGGAGCGCCGATGCCTCGAATGTTAAAAGTCTGGCCAAATACACGGTCCGAGCCGGAGGTGTTGACGCCTGGAATGCGCTTCAGAACATCGCCAACAGTGGTGGCCTGTTCCCGGTCGATATCCTCTTGCTCAACAACCGTAACCGACTGAGGGGTATCGATTGCAACTTTTTCGACGCCAGCCCCCAGGATCAAACGCTGGAGCAGGGTAACGCGCCCTTTCTTCTCAGCTTCGTTTGTTTGCTGTGCATGGGAGACCTGAACCCCCACAAGAACCGCTATTGCCGCTCCGCACATCAGAGCAGCCGTATTCCGAGCCACCAGCCCCATGTCCCAACTCCTGGTGTTTAAAACCATCTGTTGCTGGCTCGCGTACGCTTGCTGGCATTTTTGATCACTTACCGCACGTTAAATGTTGACTCATTTGGTCCGGTATTGCACTGACTAATAAACATGATTATTCGAGTCAAGAAATGAATTCGTCATTTCTGAAGTACCCGTGGCTACCTAACGAAAGGGACCGAGACCGATGAATGCTCATACTCCCAACGATTTCCGCTATCGCTTCCGCCGCCCAGAACAGGCGACGACGGTCCGGGTCGAACGCGCTCCGTTCTCCGTCAGGACGCTTTCGAGCAACAGCCTGTTTCAGGGCGAGCACGAAATCGGCATCGAACATCACGGTGCGCTCTACCGGTTGAAGATCACCCGGCAGGGGAAGCTCATCCTCAACAAATAATACAAGCGTCGCAAAAGCAGCCGATGCGGTGCGTCGCGAATACAGGTGAACAATGGACCAGCGCGTAAAACCAAGCCCGAACGAAATTCGTAGGGCTCGATCCGATAATCCCAAAATGCGTGAGCGCGACCTCTCCAGTCAGCTCGGTATCTCTGAAGCCGAGTTGGTCGCTGCTCATTGCGGCGAAGGGGTGGTTCGGATCGAACCGCGCGTCAGCGCCGTCCTCAATGGCTTGACCGCAGTCGGCGAGGTCATGGCGCTGACGCGCAATGAAAGCGCGGTCCATGAAAAGATTGGTGTTTACGACAAAGTATCGGTAGGTGAACACAACGCCATCGTTCTCAATCGCGACATCGATCTACGGATATTCCCGAAGAGCTGGGTACATGGCTTTGCCGTGGAGAAGCGAAGCGAAGGCGAAGTTCGCCACAGCCTGCAATTCTTCGACGGTGCAGGCGATGCGATTCACAAGATTCATCTGCGCCCGGCCTCAAACCTATACGCATTCCAGAAACTGGTTGCAGATCTGCAATCGACAGATCAGGGCCCGTCGATCGATGTGTTTCCACAGGCCGCGACAGATATTGAGGAATCGCCTGAGGCTGCCGGCACCGAGGATTTGCGCGATCGGTGGAGCAAGCTGACCGACGTCCATCAGTTCTTCGGCATGCTGAAGGCGCTGAAGCTTAACCGCCGCCAGGCTGTGCGGATGGTAGGGCAGGACTATGCTTGGAAGATCGACAATGAGGCTGTAGCGGCCCTTATGCATCATGCCGCCGCCGAAGCTACACCGATCATGTGCTTTGTCGGCAATCGGGGTTGCATTCAGATTCACTCCGGCCCGATCAAGGCGATCAAGCCGATGGGGCCGTGGTTGAATGTCCTCGATGAGACCTTCCACTTGCATTTGCGCCTGGACCACATCGATGAGGTCTGGGGCGTACGCAAACCAACCAAGGATGGCTTTGTCACCTCGGTAGAAGCATACGACGCGCAAGGCCGCATCATCATTCAATTCTTCGGCGAGCGTCATGAAGGCGAAACCGAGCGGGCGGATTGGCGTTTCCTGGCGGAGAACCTGCCGAAAGTTTCCACCTCCAAGGCGGGTTGAGGGCATCGGTATGTCAGTATTTTCGCGGTTTCTCGCAGGGGCTTCCGTAGGATTTGCGATTTTTCTGGCGGCTAACGCGCCTTCAATCGCCGATGAAGCCGTGGGCGCATTCAAGGACCCCTCGAAGGTTGCTTCCATTGGAGGATCGATTACTGAGATCGTCTACGCATTGGGCGAGGAGCATCGTCTTGTTGCGCGTGACTCCACCAGCACGTTCCCGGAAGCCGCATTGAAGCTTCCAGACGTCGGCTACATGCGCCAGCTTTCGCCGGAAGGTGTCTTGTCGGTCAATCCCAGCGGTATTCTGGCACTTGAGGGAAGTGGCCCGAAGGAGGCTATCGATGTCCTGAAGAAGGCGAGCGTACCCTACATCGAGGTGCCGGAAACATTCGACAACCAGGGCATCCTCGACAAAATTCGCGTCGTCGGTTCTGCTCTCGGGGTTCCCGAGAAAGCTGCGACACTCGCCTCCGAAGTTGACGGCAAGCTCAAGAAGGCCGAAGCGCAGACCGCCTCGATCAAGGAACGCAAGCGCATCCTTTTTGTCTTGTCGATGCAGGGCGGAAAGATACTTGCGTCTGGTTCAGATACGGCTGCGGATGGCATCATCCGCCTGGCCGGCGGCGTGAACGCGATCGATGGTTTTTCGGGCTACAAACAACTGGCCGATGAGGCGGTTGTCACGGCACGTCCCGATGTCATCTTGATGATGGATCGGGGCGGCGACCACTCGGTTGCAAATGACGATCTGTTCAAACACCCGGCAATCGCACCGACTCCAGCAGGACAGGCGCACGCAATCCTTCGGATGGAAGGTGGCTACCTGCTTGGCTTTGGTCCTCGCACTGCCGATGCCATCCATGACCTCGCCGTATCGCTCTACGGCGACAAGATCACTGATTGAACGGGCGCCGAAGATGGTCGATCAGACTGCCGGCGGTATGCCGGGCACGTTGAGATACGTGGCTGCCGGTGACCGTTCGTCCCGGGCGCGCCTTGTCATACTTCTGCTCGGTGTCGTGCTTGTGTTCACCATGCTGTTCAGCCTCGCGTCTGGCGCTTCTGATGCATCGGCCCTCAGTGTCGTTCGCAACTGGTTGTTTGGCGGAACGGCCGGCACAGATTTGCTGAGCATTCGTGACAACATCATTGTCTACGATATCCGCTTGCCACGTGTTGTCCTTGGCGCGCTTGTCGGTGCGGCGCTGGCGGTATCGGGCGCCGTCATGCAGGGGTTGTTTCGCAACCCGTTGGCAGATCCTGGTCTGATAGGCGTTTCGGCGGGTGCCAGTCTCGGTGCTGTCGCAGTCATCGTGCTCGGTGGCACGATGCTCGCACCGCTTACGGCGATATTCGGCACATTTACTTTGCCACTTGCGGCATTCATCGGCGGGCTTATCACGACGCTGGTGCTTTATCAGGTAGCAACACGACAGGGTCGAACCTCGGTGGCAACCATGCTTCTTGCCGGCATCGCGCTTGCGGCGCTTGCGATGGCGTTGACTGGCGTTCTGATATTCATGGCTGATGATCGCCAATTGCGCGACCTTACGTTCTGGCAACTGGGTTCGCTTGCAGGCGCGACCTGGCAAAAGATCGGTGCTGTCGGACCGGTGATCGTGGCGGCGATGGTTGCGATGCCATTTCTGGCACGGGGGCTGAATGCGTTGGCCCTTGGTGAGGCAACGGCCAGCCATCTCGGCATATCCGTGCAGCGGCTGAAATATATCGCTATCCTGAGTGTCTCGGCTGCGGTTGGCGCTGCGGTTGCAGTCAGCGGCGGCATCGGATTCGTTGGTATCGTCGTACCTCATCTTCTGCGACTGCTGATCGGGCCGGACAATCGCTATCTCTTGCCCGCTTCAGCGTTGCTGGGGGCTGCCTTGCTGTTGCTGGCAGATTCCGTTGCACGCACCATTGTTGCGCCTGCTGAACTGCCAATCGGCATTGTGACGGCACTGGCAGGCGCGCCGTTCTTCCTCTGGATATTGCTGCGCAAGCGCGGCATCATTGATTTGTGAGCGAGCCCGCAATGATTGAAGCTCGTGGCGTATCGGTATCGATCGGCAGGAAGTGCATCGTTTCGGATATCGACTTCGAAGCCCGGCCGGGCGAAATCGCGACGATGGTTGGCCCGAACGGGTCGGGCAAGACGACCTTCCTCAAGGCGTTGTCGGGAGAATATGCCTATAGTGGCCGCATCGCCGTCAACGGCAATGACCTGTCAGATTTGGCACCGGCACAAGCAGCTAGCGTGCGCGCGGTTTTACCTCAGGCAACGAGCTTGTCCTTTCCGTTTACGGTTCGTGAAATTGTCAAGCTTGGCCTGGTTGGCGGGCGTTCTGGCGTGTCGCCCAGCGAGGCGGAGCATCTGCCGGAGCAGGCTCTGGCGAAGGTTGACCTACAGGGTTTTGCCGGCCGTTTTTATCAGGAGTTGTCCGGTGGTGAGCAGCAGCGCGTGCAGCTCGCGCGCGTGCTTTGTCAGGTTTGGGCACCGGTTATCGATGGGCAGCCGAGATACTTGTTTCTGGACGAGCCCGTATCCAGCCTCGACATAAAGCATCAGCTGATCATCATGAACATTGCTCGCGACTTCGCCCAGCGCGGAGGTGGCGTTGTGGCCATTCTCCATGACCTCAACCTGACGGCAATGTTTGCTGATCGCATCTACGTCATGCACCGGGGCAACCTTGCTGCGGCCGGAACGCCGCGTGACGTTCTCAAGGATACGTTGATCGAGCAGGTATTTGGTTGCCGGTTGCGGGTAGGGGCGTTGCCGGCCGGCAATGCTCCTTTCGTGTTGCCGCAGTCTGCCATCTAGCAAACCGACAAAGCAAGTTCAGGCACGTCGCGTGACGACGGCTCTAACGCGAAGCGCCTGGCAGACCTATGCCGCTGGCGCGCGCTGGTCGAGATGGTCTATGCCCAGCGCCATGCGCATATTCGGGCGTGCAGCGATCAGGTCCGCGATGGTATGACGCTCGAGTACGGCGAAGAACGCGCCAAGCGCCTCGCGCAGGGCTGAATTGAGGCCGCAACTGTCGACGAGTGGGCATTCGGCGGCATCATTGTCAAAGCACTCGGCCATCGAAAAACTGTCTTCGGTGACACGAACCACATCAAACAATGTGATTTTTTCGGCAGGCCGGCCAAGACGCACACCGCCATTGCGACCGCGCACCGTCTCTACCAGACCGTTCTCCACCAAGGGCTGAAGGATCTTGAACAGGAACAGTTCCGATACCGAATAAGCTGCAGCGATTTCCGGAATGCGGCTCAACTTGTCCTTGTTGGTTCCGCAATACATCAGGATGCGCATAGCGTAGTTGGTCTGGCGCGTGAGCCGCATGGTCATTCCTCGCAAAACTGCTTGCCGGAATATGGGGTATACCTTGGAATAGTTCTAGACAAGCCAAAACAGGATAGATGAATTAATTTGTCACCTTATTCCGGAAATTCCGGGCATCAAGCCCGGAATCCCGGTGTTGCGCATTCCGCGACGTCATATCAGCCATCCACTTCCGACATGGCATATCGAGCCTGCCTCACTTGATGTTTATGGTGCAATGCACAATATTCATGCCGTCGACGAGCGACTCGGGGAGGAACCCACGAGGAGTGCGACATGGAACAGGATCTTCAAAGAGCCGTTCCCTTGATGGGGACGATCCGTCAGCTAAGACCTTCAGATCTTCCACGGTTTCGGGATCACCTTCTAAGACTTGATCCGGAGAGCCGGCGTGACCGCTTCAACGGCGTGACCGACAATACTTTTATCGAACGCTACGCCAATCGTTCCTTTGCCTCGGGTACCACCGTCATTGGTTATGTCGAGAATGGCGATGTTCTGGGGGCTGCTGAACTGCATGAGCGCGCCGAAGAGGCTGAGCCGACAGCAGAAATTGCCTTCAGCGTCGAACGGCATTTGCAGGGTCGAGGCATCGGGGCAAGCTTGTTCGAGCGTTTGATCATGCAGGCGCGGGGACTGGGCTACACCCAATTGCGGGTCACCACCCATCCGCAGAACGCAGCGATGCGGGCACTGGCCCGGCGCTACAATGCTATGCTTGTGTTTGAAGACGGAGAGACCGTCGGCACGATCCATCTTGACCCGCTGATGCCGCTCGGTCTGATCGCCTCTGGTGCGGTGCCGAAGCGGCCGCTTCGATTTGGCTGACCCGACTGCAGGCCGCCCAAAAAAGAAAAGGCCGCGCGTTTGCCCGCGCGGCCTTCGCTTAATTCAAGTGCCTAACATCAGTTCTCGTTTGCCTTGACTGCGACGCCAAGGGTCTTCGTGAGATTGAGCGGATTGGACATGGCATCCGCCATGATCATCGCAAAAGGAACCGGGGAGGCCGGCTGCGCCGAGATCGCAATGCTTTTCGGGTCGTCGAGATACTGGCTGACGGCAGCGGCAGCCTGTGCAGTCAATTCGGGGTTGTTCAGCTGAGCCAAACCGAAAGGCACGATTGCCTTTGCCTGGTTGGCGACATCCTTGGCGGACATGCCTTGCTGCTTGCCGAAGTACTCCAGAAGCCGGTTGGTCAGCGAATCGTCCGCGAAACGGATTGAAGCGCCATTGAAGGTCAATTGCTGCATCAGGCCGAGCATCGCCATACCTTGCGCGGAACTGTCCGCCCCCTCTGGCTGCGCGGCCATTTGTTTCTGCATATCCTGCAGTGACTTGATGAAGTCGACAGTGTAGCCGCTGATATCGAAGGTCATGCCGAAAGTGCCGGCATCATCGACTGTGATGTCATATTGCGAAAGCTTCATCTTGCCGTCGCTTGGCTGCCATGAGCCAGCAAGGCCGAGGCTGCCCGAAATTGTCTGGTAACCGAGAGCGTCGATGATTTCGCGGGACTTCGGATCTTCGACCAGCGAGAGGTCTCCGGTAAACTTTTTTGCCGAGCCGGTGAAAGCCATTGCCTCGCCATCGGCAGGCGGAGTGACATCCACCGTGAAGTTTTCCATTGAAAACGCGGTCTTGTCGGCAATTTTTACGGAAAGATTGGCCAGCTCGGCCGACTTATAGATCATCATTGAAGCCAGCGGATCAGTGCTGCCTTCGGCGGCAAGGGTCATGTCGTGAATGATGAACGGGCTTACATCCACGGTCGCGCCGTCCTCGCTTTTGGAGAACGGTTCCGTCGAAACCGTTTCGACCAGATAGCCGCCATCGGCCTCGATGATCCCCTCCAGCGTTATGTTGCCGATGGCCAGCCCTTCTTTTTCGGCAGGCGGCTTCACCGTTACGCCTTCAAGAACCATGCTGGACGCATCACCCGATATTCCGGTCCAGCTCATTTCCATGCCCTGATTTGAAAGCAGAGCCTTCAGTCGTTCGGCAACCGCCGCTGTGTCCTGGGCGAGTGCAGGGCTCAAGCTCATGCTGAACAGGAAGGTGGAGAAAGCCAGTTTCTGAAAAGTCGTGCGGTGGATGATCATCGCGGGCTCCAAAAGTGCCTGAGGCTGGTGGGATTCTTCATCTGTCATTTCAGTCCGGAAAGAACTGGACCGGAGCAAGGCGTTCGCGACACATTGGTCGAAATTCGCGAAAAAAGGCAATTGCCGCTACGCGGCACCTTGGCTGTTGTTTAACAGGTCCTGACTTGCCCCTAAGCCTGTCTGTGGAAACTGGGGCGTGGATTTCACCGATTGCGTCTTGCCCTTGCCGCGAATCAGTGCCTCGGCTAGTCCAAACTCATGGGAAAGAGCCTTTTGCCGCCTGACAATGGCGGTGGTGACAATATCGAGCCGGTCGATCTGAAGAAGGCGTTGGAAGAGCGCTATCTCGCTTATGCGCTGTCGACCATCATGCATCGTGCCTTGCCCGACGTGCGCGACGGGCTGAAGCCGGTCCATCGGCGCATCATGCATGCCATGCGGCTCCTGCGTCTCAATCCGGATCAGGGTTTTGCCAAATGCGCCCGCATCGTCGGCGAGGTCATGGGTAAATTCCACCCGCACGGCGACCAGTCGATCTACGATGCGCTGGTCCGGCTGGCGCAGGATTTTTCCATGCGCTACCCGCTGGTCGACGGGCAAGGCAACTTCGGTAACATTGACGGCGATAATGCTGCCGCCATGCGCTACACCGAAGCGCGCATGACAGACGTGGCCAGCGAATTGCTGGCAGGCATCACCGAAGACGCTGTCGACTATCGCCCGACCTACAATGAGGAAGACGAGGAGCCGGTCGTGCTGCCCGGCGCGTTCCCGAACCTGCTGGCCAACGGCTCGTCCGGCATCGCGGTCGGCATGGCGACCTCTATCCCGCCGCACAACGCGGCGGAACTCTGCGACGCGGCGCTGCACCTGATCGACAATCCGGATGCGACCGACGAAAAGATGATGGACTTTGTCCAAGGGCCGGATTTCCCCACCGGCGGCATCGTCATCGACAGTCGCGCCACTATCCTTGAATCTTACAAGACCGGCCGCGGCAGCTTCCGCGTCAGGGCGAAATGGCATCAAGAAGACCAGGGCAGGGGAACCTGGGCGATCGCCGTCACCGAAATTCCCTATGGCGTACAGAAGTCGCGCCTGATCGAGAAAATCGCCGAGCTGTTGATGGCGCGAAAGCTGCCCTTGCTCGATGATGTCCGTGACGAAAGCGCCGAAGATATCCGCATTGTTCTTGTTCCCAAGAGCCGCAGCGTCGATCCGGGCATCCTGATGGAGTCGCTGTTCAAGCTCACCGAGCTTGAAAGCCGTTTCTCGCTCAACATGAATGTGCTTTCGCGCGGCCGCGTGCCGAACGTCCTTTCACTGAAGGGCGTGCTCCAGGAGTGGCTTGACCACCGCCGCGACGTGCTCATCCGCCGCTCGCGCCACCGCCTTGGTGAAATCGAACGGCGGCTGGAGATCCTTGCCGGCTATCTCGTTGCTTACCTCAACATCGACGAGGTAATCAGGATCATCCGCGAGGAGGACGAGCCCAAGCCGGTAATGATGGCGCGCTGGTCGCTGACCGACACGCAGGCCGAAGCCATCCTCAACATGCGGCTGCGGGCCCTTCGCAAGCTGGAAGAATTCGAGATCCGCAAGGAATTCGACGGTCTGTCTGCCGAGAAGAAGCAGATCGAGGCACTGCTCGAGTCCGAAGCGAAGCAATGGAAGACGATCTCTTGGGAAATCCAGAAGATACGTAGGGATTTCGGACCCGAAGAGAACAAGGAGCTTGGGCCGCGCCGCACCAAGTTTGCAGAGGCCCCCGATCACGATCTTACCGACATTGCCCAGGCGATGATCGAGAAAGAACCGGTCACGGTGGTCGTCTCCGAAAAGGGTTGGTTGCGTGCGATGAAGGGGCATCTGACGGACCATGCCCAGCTTACGTTCAAGGAAGGCGATAGCCTGAAGCTGGCCTTTAACGCGCAAACCACGGACAAAATCCTAGTCTTCACCACGGGCGGCAAATTCTACACCATCGGCGCTGATCGTCTTCCGGGCGGGCGTGGACATGGCGAACCCATCCGCATCATCGTCGATATGGAAAACGACCAGGATATCGTCACCGCCTTCGTGCATGAGCCAAAGCGCAAGCTTCTTCTCGCGTCGCATCAGGGTAATGGCTTCGTGGTTGTGGAAGACGAAGTCGTCGCCAATACCCGCAAGGGCAAGCAGGTAATGAACGTAAAGACGCCGGACGAGGCAAAGTCCTGTATCCCGGTGGCGGGTGATCATCTCGCTGTCGTTGGCGAGAACCGCAAGATGCTTGTGTTTCCGCTTGCGGAAATCCCGGAGATGGCGCGTGGCAAGGGTGTTCGCTTGCAGAAGTACAAGGACGGCGGCGTGCTCGACCTCAAGACATTTGCAATTGAGGCCGGTCTCTCCTGGCAGGATTCGGCTGATCGAACCTTCACCAAGTCACAGGCTGAATTAACGGAATGGGTGGGCGCTCGTGCGTCGGCCGGCCGCATGGTGCCTAAGGGGTTCCCGCGCACCGGTAAATTTGGCTGAAGCCGGCCGGAAGTCCAATTGCGCAGAAGAGCAAACTTTCGTCAGGTTGGCTTGCTGTAACGATTGCTGCACAATGCGGGCGCATAGTGCGCCAGACAATCGATGGCGCGGGGTTTGGAGCAACAGCGTTTGAACGAACAGGAAAGTCACAAGAACAGGCGCGAATTGCGTTTGATGGGCCGCGCTGCACCCGTTCGGGCCGCAGTGGTTCAGCCTTTGTCGGCAGCACGCTGGCTTCTTATCCTGATTGTTGCAGCAGGCGTCTACTTCTTCCACGGCTTTCTGGTGCCCGTGTTGGCGGCCCTCATAATCGCCTTTGCGAGTTGGCCGCTCTATCGGCGGCTGCTGGCGGCAGTCGGTGGGAGTCGTACTATAGCGGCCACCTGCGCGATCCTTTTGATCCTCACGTTCCTGATCGTGCCGATCGCCTTCGCCAGCACCTATGCCTTCAACGAAATACACGAGTGGGTGGTCTGGGCTGTCGAAGCCAATAGGATTGGCGCGCCAACACCGCACTGGATCCTGGCGCTGCCGGTCGTCGGCGTGTGGCTTGATGAGCAGTGGACGCTCACTCTCAACCATCCGGGCGGAATCGGCGAGCTGATCCAGCTGGTCAGCGGCGCCAATATCGGCAGCATTTATCGCGGCGTGGTGGCCGCAGGCGGCAGTGCCTTCAGCCTCCTGTTGGCGCTGCTATTCATGCTGATTGCACTCTTTTTTACCTATCGGGATGGCGAAGCCTTCGCCGCCCAGATCGATCGGATTGGCGAGCGCATACTGCCAACGCGTTGGGAGCGGATTTCGCGCGTGGTGCCGGCGACGATCAGCTCGACAGTAACGGGCATGACGTTGATCGCGATAGGTGAGGGCGTCGTCCTCGGCATTGCCTATTGGCTGGCCGGCGTTCCTTCCCCTGTGACCCTTGGCGCATTGACTGGACTGATGGCCTTGATTCCGGGCGGTGCACCGCTTTCCTTCACGCTGGTGTCGCTCTATCTGGTTGCCAGCGGTTCGCCCGTTGCCGGTGTTGCATTGTTCATGTGGGGAACGGTGGAGCTTTTCATCGTCGACAAGACGTTGCGCCCCAAGCTGGTTGGTGGGCCCATCAAGCTCCCATTCCTGCCGACTTTTTTTGGTTTGGTCGGTGGGGTCAAGACGATGGGCTTCGTCGGCCTTTTTGTCGGCCCTGTCCTGATGGCGCTGTTGGTGGCGATCTGGCGCGAATGGCTGCACGAAACTGAAACAACCGAAATTGCCCCGGCGTCGCCCGTGCTTGTTGAACAGCGCGAAACGACTTTGACAATCGAGGAAGAACAGACGTCAGAATACCGATCGTCGCGGACCACTCAGGCCGGATGACGAACCACGGAAGCGGTCCGCCGCTTTCGCCCTTGGACAAGCTGCCACGTTGAATGCGCGATAAGCGTGACGATCAGGATTGTTCCGCCAATCAGACTGTCGCGTGTCGGCACTTCCGAAAAGATCATCCAGACCCATACCGGCGCAAGCACGGTCTCGAGCAGATAGAACATCGCAACTTCCGGTCCCGAAATGTATTTGGGTCCATTGGCGAGGCAGAAGAACGAAATTGGCATGATGATTGCGCCGTTGAAGATAATCCACCACGGTTCGGCGATATGGAAGCCCACGCCTGATACCATGTAGGCCGCGATGGCGAACGGAAAGATCACGCCGACCAGCGCGGTGAAGCCCATGTCCTTGCCGCTGGCGCGCGAAATGGTGATGGCACAAGCGATGCAGAAAGCAGAGGCAAGCGCCATCAGATTGCCGAACAGGTTGCCGGTTCCAAGCGAACTGCTGACGATGATCATGACGCCGAAGATCATAAGCGCCATCGCGACCAGCGTTACGGGTCGCGGCCTTTCGCGCAGGAACAGCCAGGATAAAAGCGCTGCAAACATCGTGTTGAAGGCGAGAATAAAGACGAGGTCGGCGGTCGAGGTGTGAAACACCGCAGTAATGAAGGTGATCGATCCGATGCCGTAAAGCGTCGCGACTACCAGCCCGTCTCGTCCGGGTATGAGTTGCGGCGCTTTTGGTGTCAGCCACCGCCACACTGCCCAGATCAACAGGGCCGCCAAAAAGGTCGTGCCGCTGCGTACCAGAAGAATTGACCATGCCTCACCGTTGGCGAGACGGACCAATGGAATGTCCACTGTCAGGGCCATGCCGCCTATGGCGGTTAAAACCAGGCCTTTGGTGTGGTGGTTTGTTTCTGACAAGGCAAAGACCCCGGCTGGCGGATGAAGGGACATCCAGATTTTTGTTGAAGAAACTCAGTCCCGCAGGACTATCGGCCGGTCGTTCTGCTCGGATCTGACGCCATTGTCACGAACCCGAATAACGCTCCCAGCCTTTTGGCCCCAAATGTTCTTGCGGCTGGAAGCGCATCTTATAGTTCATCTTGCGTGAACCATTGACCCAGTAGCCGAGATATACATGGGGCAATCCCATCGCCTTGGCGCGGGTGATATGATCGAGGATCATGAACGTGCCGAGTGATCGGCTGTCCAACTCGGGATTGAAGTAGGAATAGACCATCGACAACCCGTCGGCCATCTTGTCGGTGAGCGCAACTGCGATCAGTTCTCCCTGGCCCTTGCCGGTGATGAACGTGTCCGGGCCGCGACGCCGATATTCGATGATCTTCGTATCGACGTGCGTGTCTTCAACCATCATGGCGTAGTCCAGCACGGTCATGTCCGACATGCCGCCACGACGGTGACGTGCATCCAGATAGGCGCGAAAAAGGGAATATTGCTCTGTCGATGGTTCCGCAGCCTGCATGACGCCTACGAGGTCGTCATTTTCTTGCATGACGCGGCGCATATTGCGGCTCGGTACGAATTCCTGCGTCACGATGCGCACAGAGACACAGGCGCGGCAGGTCTCGCATGCAGGCCGGTATGCGATGTTTTGCGAACGTCGAAAGCCGCCTTGCGTCAGCAGGTCGTTTATCTCCGGAGCCTTGTCGCCGACGAGATGGGTAAAAACCTTGCGCTCAAACTGGCCATCGAGATACGGGCAGGGCGATGGCGCTGTCAGGAAAAACTGCGGCGACTGGGTCGGGTGGTGCGTCATTTAGCCAAAAAGTAACTCCACGACTCGCTCTACCTTGGCGTGGTCTGCAAAAAATTCAAGAGTTTTGCGGTGGTACAGGCCTACCTTCTTCTTCGATGGCAATCTGGGCGATGCGAACATCGCGATTGAAATGCGTCGCGATGAGGTGTCCGACCGCGACAGCGCCGACACATAGCACCACCGATGCCACGACATTTGCCGACGCTCGCACGACCGCACCGCTGCGCAACAGGTCCAGCGTCTGCAGGCTGAACGAGGAAAATGTGGTGAAGCCACCGCAAAGACCGATCATCACAAACATGCGAGCGCTTTCCGATGCCGGGTAACGACCATCGGCCAAGGTCAGCGTGCCAAACAGACCTATGAGAAAAGACCCGCCTGCATTGATGAGAATTGTTCCCCACGGTAGCGATCCCGAAATTGGTAAAGCCAGAACCGAGATCAGGTAACGAGCGAGACTGCCGATTGCGCCGCCGATCATCACCGCGAGGCATGTGGAAAAGGACACTTGATAATACCCTCCGTGAGCGCAGGCATAAAAAAACCCGCTTGCGGCGGGGTCTTTAAGACGCATCCCTACCGCGGTTTCGTTGCGGTAGGAGTCATCAGCCTTTGCAGGCGGTTTCGGGGGAGCTCCATCCCCATCGCGGCCAGTTTAGGCGGCAGCCGGGGTTTACACAAGCCTGCTCAGCGGTCCGTTCGCGAAACCGCTGTGCCAAGCAAGAGGTCGTGCAATGTGCGCTTACGGTCGGAAAACAGGGTAACCAGCAGCACCAGCGGCGTCAGGATCACGTTGCCCGCCCAAAACAGCACGGAGTGAACCACGGCTGTCATCCCGTCGATGCGTCGCCCATCGAGCCGGTCGAGGCGTATGTTCATCAGCTTCATGCCGGTGGTTGCCTGGTCCGCGCTGCCCAAGGTGTTCCAGATGTAGAGGATGGCCACCGCCGGCACCAGAATGCCGAATAGCGCCCAGCCAATGCCGAATGTCAGCAAGCCGAGCACAAGCACCAGAATGGCAAATGGGATCGTCAGCAAACCGACAATGAGGTAGTCGATGGCGAAAGCCATGATGCGGCGGGTGCGCACGCCCTCATAGGCACGCACATCGTCCAGTCGACCTGTAATGATTTCACCGTCAAGAACGCGGGCGTTCATGCTTACCCCTTCTGGTTCGGCTCACTCGTTTAAGCCGGTAGACATCAGATGGGAGAACACGGGATCTATTTCAAGATTTGTCGGCCATGTCTTGCTTCGCGGTCGGGCGCAGTGCCGAGAGGGCGATGCCAAGCCATCCGGCAATAAGAAGTGTGCCACCGACTGGCGCGGCGAAGGGGAAGAGACGCGATCCGATAAAGTCGCGAGCAAGCAGATCACCGCTGAACACGATCAGCCCGACTATCAGGATGTAGCTTCCCGTACGTAGGACGCGATTGGCATTGAGAAGACCGGCGGCAAGAAAAACAGGCGCGTGCATAAGCAGGAAAGATGCCGCGGTGCCAATGAATGCTCCGCCACGATGGGCTGCCGCCGCTGAAAGCACCACGCCGGCTGCTCCGCAGAGCCCGGCGGCAAACACAAGAATGCGGCTCATTTCACTATCTCCGCGAGGTCATTGATTGCGGCGGGCCTGAGCCAGCCAGTTGTACGCCGCGCCAAGTGCCATAAGCACGCTCGTCCCCAGGAAAACTGCCGGCATGCCGAAATGGCCTCCCACGAAACCGCCAAGCACCGGACCCGCCACTTGGCCGACATATTGGGCCGAGATCGAATAGCCAAGCACATTCCCGCCGACACGATCCGGCACGTTGTGGCGAATGACGCTGGTGATCGACGGCAACAACCCGCCAAGCGCAAGTCCCATGAGAAAACGCAGTGCCACCAGTTGCCAGCTTTCGGTGACAAAGGCCTGCGGTACGAGCAACAGTGCGGCAACCGCGAGCGCTACGATGACGACATTCCAGTGGCCGACCCGGTCCGCGAGCCGGCCAAGTCGTGAGGCTGATAAGATGCTGCCCAGTGCCGCCGCAGACATCACCACGCCTGCAACAAGCGTCACCCGCGCTTGGTCTTCGACCAGTTGCGCTACATATACCGTGATGATCGGCTCGATCGACATGTTCGCAAACATCAAGAGCATGCCGGTGAACAGCATGGCGACAACCGGGCGCTTGTCAGGGATCGAACGCCACGCGCCGTCCTGTTTCGTCTTGGCTTTGCCCGGAACCCGCCGGTCCTCCTTGATCAGGAAACTCGTGGCGAGAAAGGCAAGGAAGATGACGCCGCCGCAAAGCAGGAACGTGGCGCGAATACCGATAAGCGGCGGCAACCCGCCACCGATCAGGGGGCCAACGAGATTGCCCCCCATGATTCCTGCCGACAGGACGCCCAGCGCCCAGCCGGAGCGTTCCTTCGGCGTCTGCATAGCGACAAGGATTGTCGAGCCGGACGAGTATCCGCCAGCAAAGCCGACCAGCAGCCGCAGCAACACCAACTGTTCAACGCTTTGCACCATGCCCATAAGCGACATGCAGATAGCCATGCCGAGGCTGGCGCGCACAAGCATCAGCTTGCGGCCATATCGGTCGCCGAGCCTGCCCCAAAGCGGAGCGACCAGCGCGGCCGCGACGAATGTCGCCCCATAGGCGATGCCTGACCATTGCACGATCGATGCGTGGCCCTCTGCGCCAAGTTCCGCCACATAAAGCGGGAGAAACGGCAACAGGAGCGTCATCGCCACGATTGTCGTGAACGAGCCAAGGAAGCAGACGGCGAGATTTCTCCGCCAGTGAATGCTGTGCGCGTCGTCGTCGGCGCTGGTCGCAGTCGTCACAGTGAGATGGTCTCAGATGCGCGGGCTGGTTCGGTCCAGAACCAGATCCGCTTCGCCAAAACTCCTGTGGGCGGTGGCCTGCTGGTGCCAATACGGATAGAGCACCGGCGGCAGACTGACCGCATCGAGTTTCTTCTTCTCGTCCTCGCTCAGGACAAGGCTTGCCGCGGCGATATTGTCCTTGAACTGCGCTTCGTTGCGCCCTCCGATCACCAGCGTCGATACCGCCGGGCGCTGGAGCAGCCAGGCCAGTGCGATCTGCGCGGAAGAGATGTTACGCTCCCTGGCAATCTCGTTGAGTGCATCGACGATACGCCAAAGCCTGTCCTCATCGCGGATCGGCGGTTCATGCCAGCCCGACAATTGCCGGGCAGTTTCCTGGTCGCGGCTGTATTTTCCAGACAGAAGGCCGCCGGCAAGCGGGCTCCACACCATGACCCCAAGCCCTTGGTCAACGGAGATCGGAAGCAACTCGTATTCCGCTTCACGAGCTTCCAGCGTGTAGTGGATCTGCTGCGTCACGAACCGCGGATGGTTGTTTCGCTCGGCCACTCCCAGCGCCTTCATAATGTGCCAGCCGGAAAAATTCGAGCAGCCGACGTAACGGACCTTGCCTTGCTCGACCAACGTGTCGAGCGCCGCCATGGTTTCTTCAACCGGTATCAGCCCATCCCACTCATGCAGCAGGTAAATGTCGATCACATCGGTTTTCAGCCGCTTCAGGCTGCGCTCGCATTCGCGGATCAGGTGGTGCCGCGACAGGCCCTCGTCGTTCGGGCCGGGTCCGATCTTCAGGCGCGCCTTGGTCGCGATCAGCACGTCGTTCTTGCGCTTGCCATCCAGTACTTCGCCGATGATCTCTTCCGACAGACCGTTCGAGTAAACATTGGCCGTGTCGATCAGGTTGATGCCTGCGTCAAGGCAGAGGTCGATCAGGCGGCGGGCGTCGGCAACATCGGTTTTTCCCACGGCAGCGAATTTGCCGGCGCCGCCGAAGGTCATTGTGCCCATGGTCAGCGTCGAGATTTTCAGGCCTGAGCGGCCAAGATAGCGGTATTCCATTGGATGTTCCTGACTGGTTCGCAAAACCGGCGGCGCGTTCAGTTTAGATTGTCGGGCACGCCGGTGATGCCGGGCATATCACAAGCCGGCCGGTTCATTCGAACACAAACCCGTCAGGAAAACAGCTATCGCTTCAGCATTTCCGCGACCGTAGGCGCGAAATAGGTGAGGATGCCGTCGCAGCCGGCCCGCTTCATCGCTAGCAGGCTTTCCAGCATCGCCCGTTCGCCGTCGATCCAGCCATTGGCTGCTGCCGCCTTGATCATCGAATATTCGCCCGATACCTGATAGGCGAAGGTCGGCATGGCGAACTGGTCCTTCAACTGGCGCACGATGTCCAGATAGGGCAGGCCGGGCTTGACCATGATCATGTCGGCACCTTCGAGGATATCCTGCTCGGCCTCGCGCAGCGCCTCGGCGGAATTGGCGTTGTTGATGTAGTAGGTTTTCTTGTCGCCCTTAAGCAGGCCCGCAGTGCCGATCGCATCGCGGTAGGGACCGTAGAAGGCGGAATCGAATTTCGTCGCGTAGGACATAATGGCCACGTCCTGAAAACCGTTGGCGTCGAGCGCCGACCGGATAACGCCAATGCGGCCGTCCATCATGTCCGATGGCGCGATGATGTCGGAGCCGGCTGCCGCCTGCAGCACCGCTGCCGCCGTAATCTGCTCCACACTTTCATCGTTGGCGATAATGCCGTCGCGCAGGATGCCGTCGTGGCCATGGCTGGTGAACGGATCGAGCGCCGCATCGGTGATGATGCCGATTTCCGGTACCGCTGCCTTGATGGCGCGGGTGGTGCGGTTGATGAGATTGTCCGGGTCGAGAATATGCGAACCCGTTTCGTCGCGCAGGCTGAGGTCCACCTTCGGGAAAGTCGCGATGGCCGGAATGCCGAGCTTGGCGGCGCGTTCGGCTTCCTTGACGGCGATATCGACTGAATAACGAAAAACGCCGGGCATCGCTTCGACGGGCTGGCGCACGTTGGTGCCCTCAACGACGAACATCGGCCAGATCAGGTCGTCGACGGTGAGATGGTTTTCCTGAACGAGGCGCCTCGACCACGCCGCCTTGCGCATGCGCCTCAGCCGTCTGGAGTTGGTGACTTCGTCTACGCTCAGCGCGCCTGCCGCTTTGGTGGGTGCGAACCTGTTCATTTCCAAACTCCGCTCGAGCGGCCACTGCTGCGCCCGGGTCTGCTCTACATGCCGCAAAAACGAGAATGGGATCGTATCTATTCCCGAACTGCGCTCCGCAGGAGCTTTTAGCATGAGGGAAGGCCTTCGACCAATGCGACATCGTTGTGTCGGCATTGACGCATCCATGTGCCGCCCTTAGCACTTTCAGCCGTACTTTCACCGGAAGGGGATTCTCGGCGTATGGATTTTGGCGGCGGCGATGAAATCCGTTTTGACGTCGAGGGGCGGGCAGGCGTCGTCACGTTGAATCGCCCGAAGGCCCTAAATGCCGTCACGCACAAGATGGTCCGTGCGCTCACCGAGGCCTTGGAGGCATGGCACGAGGATGATGGCGTTCAGCTTGTCGTGATCCGGGGCGAGGGCAGGGCGTTCTCGGCAGGCGGCGACATTCTTCAGGTCTACGAGGCCGGCAAGGCCGGACAGCTTCCAGTCGAGTTCTTCGCAGACGAATACAGGCTGAATGCCCTGATTGCCCGTTTCGGCAAGCCATATGTCGCGCTCATTGATGGTATCGTGATGGGTGGAGGCTTCGGCGTGTCGTTTCATGGTTCGCACCGCGTCCTGACTGAAAACGCGGTATTTGCCATGCCGGAAGTGGGTATTGGCTTCTTCCCGGACGTCGGGGGCAGCCACATCCTGCCGCGCCTTGCCGACAGTTTCGGCCTGTATCTCGGCCTCACGGGAAACCGCATCAGATACGGTGACGCGCTGGCATCTGGATTGGCCACGCATACGATCAAGGCTGCGGAACAGGCGGAGTTTTTCGACACACTGGTCAAGAGTGGCGAACCCGATCAGGTGTTGGCCCGTTTCCACGCACCTGCAGCCGCTGAGACCGACGCAGCAACTCTTGCGTCCGTCCACCGGCACTTCTCCGCCGGCTCGTTGGGCGACATCCTGGCAAGCCTGAGGCAGGCAGCCGCGTCCGACGAATTCGCCGCGAAGACATTGACGACGATGCTGTCGCGGTCGCCGACAAGCCTGAAAGTTGCGTGGCGTCAGATCAAGGCAGGGGCCCAACTTTCTATGGACGATTGCATGCGCATGGAGTTCCGCATCCTCAACCGCATGCTGGCCGGCAAGGATTTTTACGAAGGCATCCGTGCTGCCCTTATCGACAAGGGCTCAGTGCCTGTGTGGCAGCCGGCCAGCCTTGATGCCGTCAGTGAAGAACAGGTTGAAGCCTATTTCGCCTCTCTGGGCGCACGGGAATTGGTCCTGTGAGCGACAGTGTTTCGAGACGGCCAGCACTTCAGCCGACCGCCACCGAAACCATATTCGCTTGGTTCATGCGCATCGTTGCGGCCTACTGTCTTCTGTTTGGCGTGCTGTACTGGATCAGGTTGATCGGGTTTTACCCCGGGACGTTGTTCCGTTTCGACCTGATGCCTGTTCATTGGCAGATTGCCGCGTCTGCGCTTGCGGTGCTTTTTCCATTCGCGGCTGCGGGCCTTTGGATGCTTGCGCCTTGGGCGCCGGTTATCTGGTTTTTATGCGCTTCCGCCGAAACCGCCATGTATGTCGGCTTCCCGCAGTATTTTGGCGAGCGCTGGCCGATTGCATTTATCCATGCCGCCGTTGCGTTGATCTACATTGCGCTAAGGCTGCTGATGCATATGCAAAAGCGGAAGGAAGCGCGGTAGTTCAGGCTCTGCGTGTTCAGTAAATATTTAGGTTAACTTTCAGAATGGACGTGACCATTCATTAAGCCTCTCAGCGACCTGTTACCGGTAAGCTCTTGTTAGCCTTGGCGTTTAAGTCGAATTTTATGAGTATTCGATAGTGTCGGTCCCAAGGTGAGAAAAACAAAAAATCACCGGGCGACAAACGAGAGGCAAAGACAATGAACAACCCGCGTCCTGCGGCGAAGTCCGCAAACGTATCCGACGACCGCCGTGAGGCGATCCGCTCGCTGTACATGGAATCGCTCCAGCTCGTCGAGCGGTTGCACCGCCGTCTTCTTGACGTCATCAAGGATGAGTTCGACCGCAACGGCCGTTCCGACATCAACGCCATTCAGGCACTGCTGCTTTTCAACATCGGCAACGCTGAATTGACGGCCGGCGAATTGCGCTCGCGTGGTTACTACCTCGGCTCCAACGTTTCCTACAATCTGAAGAAGCTGGTCGATCTAGGCTTCATCAATCACCAGCGCTCGCGCATTGACCGCCGTTCGGTGCGGGTCAGCCTGACGGACAAGGGCTCCGACGTCGCGGAAGTCGTGGCCGGCCTTTACGAACGTCACGTTGGCTCGATTGAGCAGGTTGGCGGCATCAATACCGACGAATTCAAGCAGATGAACCGCGCGTTGCAGCGCTTGGACAGGTTCTGGAACGATACCATCGCTTACCGCATGTAAGTGATCGCTGCGCCGACTGGCGCGAGTTTGAGAGCCAAGCAAGGCCGGTGCCCAAAAGGCACTGGCCTTGTCTTTTGTGTCACTGAGGTTGGCATGATTGGCCAATGCGCCACGTTGCCGCCATATTCAAATGAAAGCGAAAGACGAGTAAGGTAGCGGTAGGAATGCTCCTACCTGTCTGGAACCTTGTTTCGGCGCGGTGCGTTTTTTACGCCGATGTGATGCCGGTATGGTTGGCGAATTGTTAAGTTCGGCCAGCCTAGAGTGCCGGCCCGTATCGCCTGAACATAGACTGGAAGAATGTCTGGAACGCCCATGAAAACCAGCCGCCGTATGTTTTTGTCCGGAGCCTCTGCGATCGCAGCTTCTGTGATCGCAGGTGGAGCCAGCGCACAGAACGTCGTTGACGATATCCTGAAGGCCGCCGGTCGCGGCAACTGGGATGACACTTTCGATGCTCGCGCCACCGGACGCGGCAAGGTGGCCTCGACGCTGCCCATCTTCAGCCCGCAGACGATTTCCTACACCGAGCAGGCGATTGCCCAGTATCAGGACATCGTTGCACGCGGTGGTTGGGAGCAGGTACCTGCGACCAAGAAGCTGAAGCTTGGCGTCATTGATCCTGACGTGGTTCCGCTGCGCAAGCGCCTGATGGTGTCGGGCGATCTGCCGCAAAGCGCGGGTTTTTCGGAATCGTTCGACTCTTACGTGGATGCTGCGGTGAAGCGCTTCCAGGCCCGCCATGGCCTGCCGGAAGATGGCGTCCTCGGCAAATATTCCTATCTGGCGATGAATGTTGCGGCGCAGACCCGCCTCGGCCAGTTGGAAACCAATCTTGGTCGTTTGCGTGAAAAAGCTGGCACGCTCGGCGACCGCTACGTCCTGGTCAATATCCCGGCAGCCCAGATCGAGGCGGTGGAGAATGGTCGCGTCGTGCTTCGGCACACGGCAATCGTTGGAAAGATCGACCGCCAGACGCCAATCGTAAATTCCAAGATCAACGAAATCATCGTCAATCCGTATTGGAACGCCCCGGTTTCCATCGTGCGCAAGGACATCATTCCGCTGATGCGCAAGGATCCGGACTATCTGAAGAACAGCAAGATCAGGCTGTTTGCGCCCGATGGCAGCGAAGTCGATCCGATGACCGTGGATTGGTCGACGGAAGAGGCGGCCAAGTACCGTTTCCGCCAGGACCCGGGCGCTGGCAACGCAATGGCCTCGGTCAAGATCAATTTCCCGAGCCCGGACGGCGTCTACATGCACGATACGCCGCAGCAGAGTTTGTTCAACAAGCTGATTCGCTTCGATTCTTCGGGCTGCGTGCGCGTCCAGAACGTACGCGACCTTGTAACCTGGATCCTGCGCGACACCCCCGGCTGGGATCGTCAGCATTTCGAGGCGGCGATCAAGACCGGGGAATCCCAGCCGGTTGCCGTCACCAATCCTGTTCCGGTCCACTTCCTCTACGTTTCGGCTTGGTCTACCGGCGATGGCGTCGCCCAGTTCCGTGACGACGTCTACGGTTGGGACGGCGTGGACGAGTTGCAGATCACATCGTCGCTCTAGCACTTGGCTGCTATGAATTTGGAAAGGCCGTCCTCAGGGCGGCCTTTTTTCGTTGGCGGCGACGCATTGCCGCAATCGGACCAGCGAATTTCGCCCCGCGCACGTGGCGACCGCAAGGCAAGTATGTTAATGGCGCGCAGACCTTTGCAGCAAGGATGTTTCACGCCATGGCAACACAGTCGGCCGCCTCCAGCCAACTCAATTCCTTCTTCGAAACGCCGCTCTCGGAAGTCGATCCGGAAATCTTCGGCTCGATCCGCAATGAGCTTGGCCGCCAGCGCCACGAAATAGAGTTGATTGCCTCTGAAAACATCGTCTCGCGCGCCGTTCTGGAAGCGCAAGGCTCGATCATGACCAACAAGTATGCCGAGGGTTATCCGGGCAAGCGCTACTATGGTGGTTGCCAGTTCGTAGACGTTGCCGAAGAGCTTGCCATCGAGCGCGCCAAGAAGCTGTTCGGCTGCAACTTTGCCAACGTGCAGCCGAATTCCGGCAGCCAGATGAATCAGGCCGTTTTCCTGGCGCTATTGCAGCCGGGCGACACCTTCATGGGCCTCGACCTCAATTCGGGCGGGCACCTGACCCACGGTTCGCCGGTGAACATGAGCGGCAAGTGGTTCAAGGTCGTCTCCTACGGTGTGCGCAAGGACGATCACCTGCTGGACATGGACGAAATCGAAAAGAAAGCCCACGAACACAAGCCGAAGCTGATCCTGGCCGGCGGCACCGCCTATTCGCGCATCTGGGACTGGAAGAGGTTCCGCGAAATAGCTGATTCTATTGGCGCTTACCTGATGGTCGACATGGCGCACATCGCCGGCTTGGTCGCTGCCGGCGTGCATCCTTCGCCCTTGCCGCATGCGCATGTGGTGACGACTACCACCCACAAATCGCTCCGCGGCCCTCGCGGCGGAATGATCCTCACCAATGACGAGGACATCGCCAAGAAGATGAATTCTGCGGTGTTTCCGGGTCTGCAAGGTGGCCCGCTGATGCACGTCATCGCAGCCAAGGCGGTGGCGCTTGGCGAAGCGCTGAAGCCGAGCTTCAAGGTCTATGCCCAGAATGTCGCCGACAACGCTAAGGTTCTGGCATCGAGCCTCAAGGAAACCGGTCTCGATATTGTCTCTGGCGGTACGGACAACCATTTGATGCTGGTGGACCTGCGCCCGAAGAACGCCACTGGCAAACGCGCCGAGGCGGCCTTGGGGCGCGCCAATATCACCTGCAACAAGAATGGTATTCCTTTCGACCCGGAAAAGCCGTTTGTTACCTCCGGCGTTCGTCTTGGTACACCAGCCGGCACCACGCGCGGCTTCGGCCAAGCCGAATTCCGCGAAATCGGCAAGCTCATTGCCGAGGTTCTCGACGGATTGAAGGCCGCCAATTCCGATGAAGGCAATGCCGCCGTCGAGGCTGCTGTCCAGAAGAAGGTCGTGGCTTTGACCGAGCGCTTCCCGCTCTATCCGTATCTTGGATAATCCACGGGAATAGAAAATCGGGCACAGCCTCGCTATCTGTGGGGAGCGGGGCTGCGTTGTCTTTGCCATTTGGGCAAAACACTCTAGCCTTTCGCGCAGTTAAGAATCGCGTAGCAAAGGCTTCATATGCGCTGTCCTTATTGCCAGTCCGAAGATACGCAGGTGAAGGATTCCCGGCCCGCTGAGGATGGTTCGGCCATCCGTAGGCGGCGCGTTTGCCCTGACTGCGGCGGCCGCTTCACGACCTTTGAACGGGTCCAGTTGCGCGACCTTGTCGTTGTCAAGAAATCCGGCCGCAAAGCGGCTTTCGACCGCGACAAGCTTTTGCGCTCGGTAGAGATCGCGGTTCGCAAGCGCAACGTCGATCCTGAACGCATCGATCGTGCCGTGACCGGTATCGTGCGCCAGCTTGAAAGCTCCGGGGAAACCGAGATCCCGTCAGCAGAGGTAGGCAGGCTAGTCATGGAGGCGCTCAAGTCGCTCGACGACGTCGCCTATGTCCGCTTCGCATCCGTCTATCGCAACTTCCGCGAGGCGAAGGACTTTCACGAGGTTCTTGGCGAATTGAAGGGTGACGAGGAGGGCGGTTAAGTGGCGGGCGAGGCGGCAGTAACCGCGCAGGAGAGGCTTGATCGCCGCTATATGGCGGCCGCACTCCGCTTGTCGCGGCGCAATGCCGGCCGCACGTCAACCAACCCGGCCGTCGGCACCATTCTCGTGCGCAATGATGGCGCAGGCGCCATGATTGTCGGTACAGGCGTTACCGCAATTGGCGGACGTCCTCATGCTGAGGCAGAGGCGCTGGTACAGGCCGGCGAACTGGCGCGCGGAGCCACGGCCTATGTGACGCTTGAGCCGTGCGCCCATCATGGTCGCACGCCGCCATGTGCGAATGCGTTGGTCAATGCCGGTGTTTCGCGTGTAGTCGGGGCGGCAAGTGATCCGGACACACGTGTTTCCGGCAAGGGATACGCGATCTTGAGGGAGGCTGGCATCGAAGTTGTCGAGCGGTTGCTCTCGGCAGATGCTTCCGATCAGATGGCTGGGTATCTGACACGCTCATTGAGGAAGAGGCCTGAAGTCATTCTAAAGATTGCTGTTTCATCTGACGGAAAGATTGGCGCCAACGGTCAGGGGCAATTTGCAATTACCGGGGATATGGCGAGGCGCGAAGTACATCTGATGCGCGCCGAGGCCGATGCAGTTCTGATCGGTATAGGCACGGCGCTAGAGGACGACCCGGCGCTGACGGTTCGCCTGCCTGGTCTTGAGAACCGTTCGCCGGCTCGCATCGTGCTTGATCGCGAAATCCGATTGCCGGAAACTTCGAAGCTGGTGGCGGATGCGGACCGAGTGCCGCTCTACATTGCCTCCGACGCGTCGGCAGATCCGCATCGTAAGGCAACGCTTGAGCGCCGAGGCGTGCGCTTCGTGGGCACCGAACTGCATGATGGTCAGATTGCACTACCGGAACTAATGGAAGATCTGGCCGCTCTCGGCATGGCCAGTGTCCTCGTCGAAGGCGGTGCTGCAGTTGCACGGTCTTTTCTTGCGGAGGGATTGG
Source organism: Mesorhizobium sp. FG116 (assembly GCF_057809835.1). Classification (NCBI taxonomy): domain Bacteria; kingdom Pseudomonadati; phylum Pseudomonadota; class Alphaproteobacteria; order Hyphomicrobiales; family Phyllobacteriaceae; genus Mesorhizobium; species Mesorhizobium sp. FG116. The sequence continues at coordinate 194,115 of NZ_JBMDKS010000004.1, read as the reverse complement.
TCGATCGCATCGTGTTGTTCCATGGGCCTCGCGAGATTGGACCGGCCGGGATTGCAGCGCCGATCGATCCTGACCATATACCGCCAGGTTTTCACAAAGTGCGCGAGATGCGCCTCGGTGATGACAGCTATGCGGAGTGGGTGAGGGATTACTGATGTTTACGGGTATCGTCACTGATGTGGGCACGGTCGCGGCGATTAACCCTTTGAAGCAGGGCGTCGGTCTGCGTATCGAAACGACCTACGATCCCGAAACCATTGCCATCGGAGCCTCGATTGCATGTTCGGGCGTCTGCCTTACCGTTACTGCCTTGCCTGCGAAAAAGACAAACGCGCGTTGGTTCGAGGTCGAGGCGTGGGAGGAGGCGCTGCGGCTGACGACGGCGTCTGCTTGGCAAGCTGGTAGCCGCATCAATCTTGAGCGCGCGCTCAAGATTGGCGACGAGCTGGGCGGCCACATCGTGTCCGGGCATGTCGACGGAATGGCTGAGATCGTGGCGCGTGAAGACGAGGGCGATGCGGTACGCTTCACGCTGGACGCGCCGCGTGACTTGGCCAAGTTTATCGCGCCGAAAGGGTCGGTTGCATTGGACGGCACATCGCTCACTGTGAACAAGGTGGAAGGCACACGTTTCGATGTACTTCTGATCCATCATTCGCTGGCGGTCACCACTTGGGGTGAGCGCAAGGTTGGTGACCGCGTCAACCTGGAGATTGACACCATGGCCCGCTATGCAGCGCGCCTTGCGGAAGCATCCACCCAAGGCCTGTAACTGCAACTTGGCGTGATTACCCGATAGAACGTTTCCAAGGCTTGCGGACGGTCGCGCTTCGGCCTAATTGACCGGCTCCTCCGGAGACGCAAAGACATGGCCAAGGACAAGAAACTCAAGCTTCTGATAATCGAGGCGCGCTTTTACGACGACCTCGCGGATGCGTTGCTGGATGGCGCAAAGGCTGCCCTTGAGGATGCCGGCGCCAAGTATGATGTTGTCACCGTTCCCGGTGCGCTGGAAATCCCGGCCGTAATCTCGTTTGCCCTTGATGCTGAGGCATCGGGCGGTAAGGGCTATGACGGCTATGTGGCGCTGGGCACGGTGATCCGCGGCGAGACACACCACTTTGATATCGTTGCCAACGAATCGGCACGTGCACTGATGGATCTCTCGGTGCAGGAAGCGATTTGTGTCGGCAACGGCATCCTGACGACGGAAAACGAGGAACAGGCCTGGACCCGCGCAAAGCGCAGCGAAGGCGACAAGGGTGGTTTTGCAGCGCGTGCTGCCCTGACGATGATTTCCCTTCGCACGAAACTCGGAGCCTGAACGACGTGACTGATCCAACGGGCAGCGGCCAGCCGCCGGTACGACAGGCCAACAAGCGCGGCGCCGCGCGCCTTGCGGCTGTGCAGGCGCTTTACCAGATGGATGTCGCCGGTAGTGGTCTCCTGGAAATCACTGCGGAATATGAAGCATTCCGGCTCGGCAAAGAGGTTGACGGTGCGCTCTATCGCGAGGCGGATGCGCAGTGGTTTCGCGGCATTTTGGCCGGTGTTGTGGAAAACCAGAAGACCCTTGACCCGATCATCCGACAGGCCTTGACCGAAGACTGGCCGCTGTCGCGCCTCGATTCCACGCTACGCGCTATCCTGCGTGCGGGCACTTACGAGTTGATGCGACGCGAAGAAGTTCCGGTCGCCGTGATTGTCTCGGAATATATTGATATTGCCAAAGCGTTCTATGATGAGGACGAGCCAAAGCTCGTCAACGCGGTATTGGATCGCGTGTCGCGCCGGGTGCGCGGCGAGGGACGGGGCAAAGGTAAGGAAATTTCATGACAATTGGGCATGCTGATGCCGAGCGCGAAGCTCGGCGTACAGCCATCATTCTTGCAGCAGCACAGGCAATCATCGGATCTGCAGGTCCGATCTGTTTCGCGCTCGGTGCGCTTGCCGGACATTATATGCTTGGGACGGACAAGTCTTTGGCGACCGCTCCCTTGACCGGGTACAATGTAGGCGTGGCTCTGGGCGCGCTGCCGGCAGCGGCGATTATCCGCCGGCTCGGCCAGCGTGACGGCTTTTTGACCGGCACGGGCATCACCGCGCTCGGCGCACTGGCGGCGACGATTGCGTTGTTCCAATCCAGTTTTTGGGGTTTTGCGTTCGGCTTGCTGCTTATTGGTACCGGTGGAGCATTCGTCCAGCAGTTCCGCTTTGCGGCGGCAGACAACGCGCCACCAGAATTCAAGGCGCGAGCCATTTCCTTCGTTCTGGCTGGCGGCGTTTTCACTGCTGTGCTCGGCCCACAGGTCGTAATTTTCACCAAGGACCTTCTTGCGCCGGTCATGTTCGCCGGAGCGTTCGCCGCACTGATCGTGCTCTCTGGTGTTGGTGGTATTGTCCTTGCATTTCTGCGCACCGAGTCGTCTGCAAAAACCGCAAAGGCGGCCGCTGGAACTGGCCGGTCGCTGGGCGAGATCGTCACCCAGCCGCGCTTTGCGGTGGCGTTGCTATGCGCGGTAGGTTCCTATGCGTTGATGACCTTCGTCATGACCGGCGCACCACTTGCGATGGTGGGCTGTGGCTTTACCTCAGACGAAGCCACGCTCGGCATCTCGTGGCACGTCATGGCGATGTTTGCGCCAAGCTTCTTTACCGGGCGGCTGATCCATCGGTTCGGCGCTCCAACCATCGTTGCCGTGGGCTTCGCCTTGCTGATCGGCTGTGGTTTGGTGGCATTGTCGGGCATTCAGCTCTGGCAGTTCTGGGTGGCTTTGATCCTGCTCGGACTGGGTTGGAATTTTGGCTTCATTGGCTCGACGGCGATGGTGGCCGATTGCTACCGACCCGAAGAAAAGGGCAAGGCGCAGGGCTTCCACGATTTCGTTCTGTTCTCCAGCGTGGCCTTCGCTTCACTGATGTCCGGTGCGGTCTACAATGCCTGGGGCTGGAATATGCTTGCCTGGATTGTCTTGCCGATAGCTGTTCTCTGCCTTGTCTTGCTCGGCATGCTGCAGGTCAGCATCCGCAGGCAGCCCGCCTGACCAAGGCTCTGCGGTGGTCGCCGCAGAACTCGCCAGTTTCAATCGATAAAACCAGTCGGCGGTGCGAAATGCACCGCCGATGTCTTATCCTTTAGGGCGAAAACGGGGCAAAAACCGAACAATATCTTGACGTTCGTTCACCTGTTTCGCATAAGCCGCTGCGAACGATCGGATTCCGCAACCGGGTCCGGTTTCGTCTCCATCGGCCCGGAGGGGGGTTCTTTCGGGCCATCACTCGAGGAAAATCCGGCATGACCATGCTTTACGTCGTCATCGCCTGCGGTCTGCTCTCTGTCCTATACGCCATCTGGGCGACACAGTCGGTACTAGCGTCCGACCAGGGCAATGCACGCATGCAGGAAATCTCCGCGGCCATCCGCGAAGGCGCCCAGGCCTACCTGGCGCGCCAGTACACCACCATCGCCATCGTTGGCATCGTTGTATTCATTCTGGCCTGGTGGCTGCTTTCTGCAACCGCTGCATTCGGTTTCCTGATTGGTGCGGTCTTGTCGGGCGCTGCCGGCTTCATCGGCATGCATGTCTCGGTTCGCGCCAATGTGCGCACCGCGCAGGCTGCTTCCAACAGCCTCGCTGCCGGCCTGGACATTGCATTCAAGTCGGGTGCTATCACCGGCATGCTGGTTGCCGGCCTCGCGCTGCTTGGCGTGTCGGTCTATTATTGGTTTCTGACTGGTCCGCTCGGCCATGCGCCCGCCAGCCGTGAGGTTGTCGACGCGCTTGTCGCGCTCGGCTTCGGCGCATCGCTCATCTCCATCTTCGCCCGTCTCGGCGGCGGCATCTTCACCAAGGGTGCGGACGTCGGCGGCGATCTCGTCGGTAAGGTTGAAGCAGGCATTCCGGAAGATGATCCGCGCAACCCGGCTACCATCGCCGATAACGTTGGCGACAATGTCGGCGACTGCGCAGGCATGGCTGCCGACCTGTTCGAGACCTATGCCGTGACGGTTGTTGCGACGATGGTTCTGGCTGCCATCTTCTTTGGCGCGGCTCCGAACCTCGCCGATATGATGCTCTATCCGCTGGTCATCTGCGGCGTCTGCATCGTTACATCGATCATCGGCACATTCTTCGTAAAGCTCGGCTCGAACGGCTCGATTATGGGCGCGCTTTATAAGGGCCTCATCGTCACCGGTATTCTGTCGGTTGGCGGTCTTGCCGTTGCCAACCAGTTGACGATCGGCTGGGGCGACGTTGGAACAGCCAACGGCATCGCCTTGACGGGTACCAGCCTGTTTGTGTGCGGACTGATCGGCCTTCTGGTGACGGCGTTGATCGTGGTGATCACCGAGTACTACACCGGCACCAACAAGCGCCCGGTCAACTCGATCGCTCAGGCTTCAGTGACCGGCCACGGCACCAATGTCATCCAGGGCCTCGCGGTTTCACTGGAATCGACGGCGCTGCCGGCCATCGTCATTGTCGGCGGCATCATTGCCACCTTCCAGCTCGCAGGCTTGTTCGGTACGGCGATTGCCGTCACCACCATGCTCGGCCTGGCCGGCATGATTGTGGCGCTCGACGCTTTCGGTCCGGTGACTGACAATGCCGGCGGCATTGCCGAAATGTCTGGCCTGCCCAAGGAAGTGCGTCATTCGACGGACGCGCTCGACGCAGTTGGAAACACCACCAAGGCGGTCACCAAGGGCTATGCCATCGGTTCGGCCGGCCTCGGCGCGCTCGTGCTGTTTGCTGCATATTCCAACGATCTGCAGTTCTTTGCCGCCAATGGTGCGCAGTACCCGTACTTCGCTGATATGGGCAGTGTGTCGTTCGATCTTTCGAATCCGTACGTTGTCGCCGGCCTGATCTTCGGCGGCCTGATCCCGTACCTGTTCGGTGGCATCGCCATGACCGCAGTGGGCCGCGCTGCCGGCTCAATCGTCGAGGAGGTGCGCAAGCAGTTCCGCGAGGATCCGGGCATCATGCAGGGAACTTCCAAGCCTAACTATGCGCGTGCGGTCGATCTTTTGACCAAGGCAGCGATCAAGGAAATGATCATTCCGTCGTTGCTGCCTGTTTTGGCTCCGCTTGTCGTCTACTTCGGCGTTCTGCTGATCTCGGGTTCGAAGGCTTCCGCCTTTGCCGCGCTCGGCGCCTCGCTGCTCGGCGTTATCGTCAATGGCCTATTTGTGGCCATTTCGATGACCTCTGGCGGTGGCGCATGGGACAATGCCAAGAAGTCGTTCGAGGATGGCTTCACGGACAAGGATGGCGTCAAGCACCTCAAGGGCTCTGAAGCACACAAGGCTTCGGTCACGGGTGATACCGTCGGCGATCCCTACAAGGATACCGCTGGTCCCGCCGTCAACCCGGCGATCAAGATCACCAACATCGTGGCGCTGCTGCTGCTTGCGGTTCTCGCTCACAGCTAAGTCAGACGTCTCTAGATGCAAAAACCCGCGGGAGCGATCCCGCGGGTTTTTCTTTGGGCGTTGCCGTTACGGTTCAGCGATAGGGTGAATAGCACTGCCGGCGTGGGCCGTTGTAAGGTTGGAACGTATTGTCGTAAGCTCGGTAACTGCGGTAGCGGTCGTAACACCAACGAGCGTGGGCATTGCCGCCGATATAGGCGGGCGGCGCGTCGTTCGCGATGGCTCCGGCGATTATCGCGCCCGTGGCAAAAGCAGCCAGCGGGAACCAGAAATCACCGTGACGGCGGTATCCCCGGTGATATTCGCGATAACCACGGTGACCGTTGTAATATGCATTGTTCCGGTCCCGGTTGAATCCACGCCTTTGCCACGGACGATAGTCGACCGGCTGTGCATTCAATGATGATGAAGCAGGTTGTGTGTACGGCGCATAAGCTGGTGCTGCGCTCACGGCGCTTGGACTTGCGGCAAGAAACGAAGCCGAAAGAACGGAAGCCAGCAGAGCTGTGACAAGGCGTTTCATGATCTTCTCCTGACAACGCAAAACAACGTCCCTTAGTCGTGGCAACGTGATTTTCCAGAAATAGTTCCCATGAGTTATTATATTTAATATTGATAATATAAATATGACGGTCCGTTAGCGTTGTTTTGAGAGTGCATACGAATCGTTCAACCACATCTGGAAATCGGGGGTGCCGATGATGTGCGGTGCGAATGTGAGTAAGACCGAAAACGCCGCGTTTTTTCCGGTTGACCGGTAAGAACTCCCTCCCTATGTTCCGCGCAATTCCGGGGTTGATCGCGCCTTGGAAATGCTGCGGCTTTGTCCTGGGCAGCGCGAAGCAAGTTTCCTTTGGAAAGACCCGAAGGGCAGGTCGTCCCGACCAAGGTCTGGACGGTTTGGATGGGCCGGTAGCTCAGCGGTAGAGCACGTGACTTTTAATCATGTGGTCGAGGGTTCGATCCCCTCCCGGCTCACCATCTCAAATGAATAAATCAACTGCTTTTTCCTGCTGATGGCTTCGCGGACGCGCATCGGCCTTGCTTGACTGTCTGCCCATATCTGGCACTAATAAAGGCTGGTGGTATCGGGTGATGTAATGCTTCAACAGGGTCTTGCAATTTTGGCTTGGGTTGTAGGCGCCGCCGTCGTTGTGGGCGTGGCAGGCGCGATCGTTGGGGAAGCGCTGCGATTTATCAGTCGCCGCGTCACCAGTCCGAGAGTTGCGTGGCTTTGCGGTAATCTGTCGTTGGGTGAGGGGTTTGGCCTCGGTCTACTCGCCGCAAGCTTCATCGTAGCGGGAGCCTATGCTGTTGTAGGTAGCGAAATTGACTTCGGCTACGCGTGGCTTCGTTATGCAGTCGGAGCTGCTGTAGCTTTTGCCGCATATGGCATCGTGGCATCACGCCGATCGGCCTGACAGCAACTGGCCAGCTGCCTATCCATGACTTGGCGGCTTAGTTTGCGCGGTAAGGGGCTTTGCTGGAATTTGCACGTGTTCGGCGTATTCCGAACTAAGTATCTCTAAACACCAGTGAAACGCTGCCGCCGGTATGACGTTCGAGGCGTCCGGCCAGATCCAATTCCAGAAGCACCATCGAGACCTGGGCGGGGTGCAGGCGGGTGTGTGCGATGATCTCGTCGATTTCTATCGGCGTTGGCCCGAGGGCTTCCATGATGAGACTACGCTCGTCTTCGCCGTGAGACGGGCTGCGTGACAGGTCGGGCGGTTCCTCGAGCGCAAGGTTGGGCGTGCTTGACCGGGCGGAAAGTGGGGCAACTGCGCTCAGCACGTCCGCTGCTTCGGTCACAAGGGTCGCGCCGTCCTTTAGCAACCCATTGGTGCCGCCGGCACGCGGATCAAGTGGCGAACCGGGAACGGCGAAGACCAATCGTCCCATTTCACCAGCCAATCTTGCACTGATCAGGGAGCCGGACCGTTTCGCCGCCTCGATCACGACCAAGCCGAGAGCCATTCCGGCCACTAGGCGGTTGCGTCGCGGAAAATCCTGGGCTCGCGGTTGCCACCCGAACGGCATCTCCGATACGACCGCACCGCCACGATCGGCAATCTCGCGGCAAAGGTTCGCGTTTTCCGGCGGGTAGGGCACATCCAATCCTCCGGCAAGAACGCCGATCGTACCGCTCTCTAGGCTCCCTTGATGCGCTGCCGTATCGATCCCCCGAGCAAGGCCCGACACGATGCTGTACCCGTCACGTCCAATTTCACCGGCCAGCGTTCTTGCCATCTTGATGCCGGCAAGCGAGGCGTTACGCGCACCCACAATGGCGATTGACGGCAGGTTGAAAACCTCTCCTTTGCCAATGATAGCCAGCAACGGCGGCGGGTGGTCGATCACCTTGAGCAGCGGCGGGTAGTCAGGCTCGCCGACGCATACAAACCTTGCCCCATGCCGGTTTGCCTTATCCATCTCGGCTTCGGCATCCGAAAGGCTTGGAATGTGGACTGTTCTTCTGGAACCGGTAGCCGCCATCAGTTCCGGCAGCATCTCAAGCGCTGTCTCAGCCGATCCGAATCGGTTGATCAGATCCCGGAATGACGCAGGCCCGACATTCGAGGTGCGGATCAACCTGAGCCAGGCGATCCGTTGCCGGTCGCTCAACCTTGGTCCTGGCTGCACCTGTGTCACCCCTTGGCGCCGATCCGACCTTCGGTGCCCGCCATCAGGCGTGAGATGTTGGTGCGATGCTTGTAGATCAGGATGATACTCATCACCGCAAACAGCCCAGCAATGACCGGCGTTGCTAGAAACCACAATGCGATCGGAACTATGACCGCCGCACTCAGTGCCGCAAGCGATGAATAGCGGAACAATATTGCCATCAGCAGCCATACAGCCGCGAAGATCAGTGCCGCTTGCCAGACCAGTCCGATCAGCACGCCGAGATAGGTTGCGACACCCTTGCCGCCTTTGAACCCCAGCCACGCCGGAAAAAGATGTCCAAGGAAGGCTCCAAAGCCGGCGAAAAGCCCAAATTCCATCCCATAGTGTCCGGCGATCAGAACCGCAGCGGTACCCTTCAGCATGTCCAGGATAAGCGTGGCGGCAGCAAGCTTCTTGTTGCCGGTGCGTAGCACGTTGGTCGCGCCAATATTGCCCGAGCCGATGGAACGCACATCGCCAAGACCAGCGGCACGGGTCAAAAGCAAGCCGAATGGAATCGAGCCAAGCAGGTAACCGAAGATCAGGGCCGCGATAGCAGCGTAGGTCATGTTTCCCCCTCGGCTGACCGGTTCGAAGTGCCGGTCTAGGCCGAAAATACTGTGCGGCCCGCAACCATCGTTTGCAAGACCTTGCCTTGCAGCCGCGCGCCTTCGAAACAGGTATTCTTGGAGCGCGAGCGAATGGCGCTTTCACTCACGATCCAGGGTTCTTCGAGGTCAACCACAGCGAGGTCGGCCGTCGCTCCGGGCTTCAAAGAACCACCCGGCAGGTCAAACAACCGGGCAGGGGCTGTGGACAGCGCTTCTACTACGCGCATCAACGGCACCTCGTCGTTGTGGTGAAGGCGCAACGCCACCGCCAGAAGTGTCTCCAATCCTACCGCGCCGGCTGCGGCATCGGCGAAAGGCAGGCGTTTGGTATCGACGTCCTGCGGGTCGTGCGAGGAGACGATCAGATCAACCGTGCCCTCCTTGATCGCCTCGATCATCGCCAGCCTGTCTTCCTCTGCTCGCAACGGAGGTGCGAGACGGAAGAAGGTGCGGTACTCGCCGACATCGTTCTCGTTCAGCGACAGATTGTGGATGGCGACACCTGCCGTCACATTCGCACCATCGCTCTTCGCCCGCTTGACCGCATCGGCTGCCATGGCCGTTGAGATCTTGGCGGCATGATAGTTGCCGCGTGTGAGGCGCGCCAAGGCTAGGTCGCGTTCGAGCGGGATCGTTTCCGCTTCGCGCGGGATGCCGGCAAGGCCCAGCCAGCTTGCGTAAAGTCCTTCATTCATGACGCCTGCCGAGGCGAGATCGGCGTCTTGTATCTCATGCGCGATCACGGCTCCGAAATCGCGCGCATAGGTCAGCGCCCTGCGCATCACCAGTGAGTTGGAAATGGTATGTCGGCCGTCGGTGAATGCGACGGCGCCGGCCTCGCGCAGCAAGCCGAACTCCGTCAACTCGCGGCCTTCCAGGCCCTTGGTTATCGCCGCCGCGGGAAAGATGTTGACGCTCGCCGTATCCTTGGCAGTGCGCAGCACGAATTCCACTAGGGCGACATTGTCGATCACCGGGTCGGTGTCGGGCATCATCACGATTGAGGTTACGCCACCCGCTGCCGCCGCCGTACTGGCTGACGCGATCGTTTCGCGGTGCTCACCGCCGGGTTCTCCGATGAAAACGCGGCTGTCGACCAGCCCCGGGATGATCGACTTACCAGCGCAGTCGATCACCGTAGCGCCTTCCGGAGTGCCCTGGTTCAAAGCAGCCTTGCCGGCGGCAGCGATCTTCTTGCCATCGACAATGACCGAGCCGATCTCGTCGATCCCCCGCGACGGGTCGATGATGCGGGCCCGGCTGAAAACTGTCGTGGCCATCAGCCGCGCCCCTCCGGGTTGCGGCGCGGGTCGAGCAGCGCTTCCATCACCGCCATGCGCACGGCAACACCCATTTCGACCTGTTCCTGGATCACGCTTTGCGGTCCGTCGGCGATTTCCGAAGCGATTTCAACGCCCCTGTTCATCGGCCCCGGATGCATCACCAGCGCATCGTCCTTCGCCGCTTTCAGCTTTTCAGCGTCTAGGCCGAAGTAGCGGAAATATTCGCGCACCGATGGTACGAAGCTTCCGGCCATGCGCTCACGCTGCAGGCGCAGCATCATCACCACATCGGCATCCTTCAGGCCTTCGGCCATCGAACGGGCCACGATCACGCCCATGCGTTCGATGCCGGAAGGCAACAGAGTGGAGGGAGCAACGACCCGCACCTGTGCGCCAAGTGCGTTCAGCAAGATGATGTTGGAGCGCGCCACGCGCGAATGCAGGATGTCTCCACATATCGCCACTATGAGTTTCGATAATGGACCCTTGGCGCGGCGGATGGTCAGCGCGTCGAGCAAGGCCTGCGTCGGGTGTTCGTGCGTGCCGTCTCCGGCGTTGACCACCGAGCAACCGACCTTTTGGGCCAACAAGGCCGCTGCGCCTGCGGACTGATGGCGAATGATCAGGATGTCGGGGCGCATGGCGTTCAAGGTCATCGCCGTGTCGATCAGCGTCTCACCCTTCTTTACCGAAGAGCTTGCCACCGACATGTTCATGACATCGGCGCCGAGGCGTTTGCCGGCAAGCTCGAAAGAAGACTGGGTGCGGGTTGATGCCTCGTAGAACAGGTTGATCTGCGTGCGGCCGCGCAGTGTCGACGTTTTCTTCTCCGATTGTCGCGAAATCGCTACCGCGCGGTCTGCGCGCTCCAGCAGTGTCTCGATGTCAGTTGGGGAAAGGTCCCTTATGCCAAGCAAATGGCGGTGAGGGTAGATTGGCAGGGAGCTGTCTGTCATCGGCTGGACCATCTCTGGCCGGTGCTATAGGGCGCGCGCACTGGCCCCGCAAGCGCTGCCTTTGGACAGAGCCCATTCTCCCCGGTATTTTCGTCGCGCTCCCGTGCGACAATCGTCTATAAAGCCGCTGTTGCTGCGGATTCGACCGTGGCGGGCAGATCACAAGGACCGCGCGTGACCGACGACGTGACGAACCAGCCGCCGCCGCTGACCGGCACCAATGCCTGGCGGGGCGATCCCTTGCTCATTCAATTGGCAGAGCAATTCTCCGAGCCGGTACGCAAGGATCTCGACGGTCTGGGCCGTTTTGTCCTGACCCATGAAGCGCAGGAGTTGGCGCGGCTGGCCAACACGGATTTGCCGAAGTTGCGCACGCATGATCGGCAAGGTCGCCGCATCGATCAGGTTGAATACCACCCGGCATACCACGCATTGATGCGCCGCTCGGTGGCCAGCGGTCTGCACTCCTCTATCTGGGAAAATGGCGACGCTGAAATCGGCCGGCGTCATCAGGTGCGTGCGGCACGCTTTTTCCTGACCGCACAGCTCGAGACCGGCCATCTATGCCCTATCACCATGACCAGCGCCTCGCTTGCCGCGCTGATGGGCAATACCAAGCTGTTCCGCGAATGGGCGCCACGCGTCACCACCCGCAAATATGACCAGGGCCAGAAGCCGCCGGTCGAAAAAACCGGGCTTACGCTTGGCATGGGCATGACCGAAAAGCAGGGCGGCACAGATGTGCGTGCGAACCTTACGCGTGCGGAACGTGCCGGATCCACCGGATTCTATCGTTTGAGCGGGCACAAATGGTTCATGTCGGCTCCGATGTCGGATGCCTTTCTGGTGTTGGCGCAGGCAGCCGAAGGCCTATCCTGCTTTCTAGTACCGCGTATACTTGGCGACGGAACCGGCAACGGCTTCCGCTTCCAGCGATTGAAGGACAAGCTCGGCAACCGCTCCAACGCCTCTTCTGAGGTGGAGTTCGACGGCGCTATCGGCGAGATGGTTGGAGAGCCCGGCGCTGGCGTCAAGACGATCATGGATATGGTCACGCTCACCCGGCTCGATTGCGCAGTCGCTTCATCCGCACTCATGCGCGCCGGATTGGCCGAGGCGGTTCATCACGCGCGCCATCGGCAGGTGTTCGGCGCAAAGCTCATTGACCAGTCATTGATGCAGCGCGTCCTTGCCGACATGGCGCTCGACGTTGCAGCGGCCACCGCGCTGTCGTTCCGGTTGGCCCGCTCGTTCGATGAGGCTGCAGGCGATCGCGGCGAGGCGGCCTTTGCCCGCGCAATGACCCCAGTGGTCAAATATTGGGTCTGCAAGATCGCTCCTGCACTGCTGTATGAGGCCATGGAGTGCCTAGGCGGCAATGGTTATGTCGAAGAGGCCCCGTTGGCTCGCTACTATCGCGAGGCGCCGGTCAATGCGATCTGGGAAGGGTCCGGCAACGTCATGGCATTGGATGTGTTGCGAGTGCTCGACCGTGCGCCTGGCCTGTTTGAAGATGTGCTTTCCGGCATTGACCGCGATCTAGGAGCAAGCGGAAGGGGCACGATAAGTGTGCTGAAGGCAGCCATGCAGGTCGCTTCGACGGATGAAGGGTCGGCCAGGTTGCTCACCGAGCAGTTGGCTCTAGCTTCTGCAGCCGCCGAGTTGCGAAGGTTGGGGGCAGGGCGAATCGCAGATGCCTTCGTCGAGACGCGGCTCGCCGGACAGTGGCGGACCACCTATGGAATGCTAGATTCGCGCCACGATTCTCGTCTCATCATCGACACGCTTTATCCGCAGGCCAACTGACTTCAGCCAATGCGAGGCCACTCGCGGCCGCCCTCTGCATATCCGTTAACCTTAATAAATGGTTTCATTTGCGGTGCTCGCCGGCAAGGCCCACTGTTAACGATACCTGAACGGAAATGGCCATGCGGACCGAACACGATTCATTGCCGATCTCACTGCTCGATCATATCGGTTGCGGGCATCTGCCGTTCGATCCGGACGCATGCACTCGGGCGGAGGGGCCGGTCTGATGCGCTACGTATTCGCACTTTGGGCTGCGCCGCTCCTTCTGTTTTGGGGATGGTTTTTCGTTTCGTTCAACGACATGAACTTCGGCTATGTCATGTTGAGCAGGCAGTTCCACGACCTTCTGTTCCAGGTCTATGGCAACATCCTCGGTCTTGATCCCGCCATCATCCCTGGCATGGTCGCCAAGGCGTGTATCGTGGATACGTTGCTGCTCGTGGCTTTTTGGGCATTTCGCCGCCGTAAGCTGATTTGGGCCTGGGTCAAGGCAAAGCGTGACGGCGTCGAACCTTCAGCGCCCGACGCCCAGTTGGCGGAGCCTGTCGAGAACGCCTTGCAGGATAAAGGCAGCAGCAGCCGAATCGATCTTCCCGGATCTTTTGCGCCGCGAAAAGTCCATCTCGATCAGGGTGCGCTCGGCAGCCACGGTCGATAAACGTTCATCCCAGAACGCAAATGACAGGTCGGTCAATTGTGCCATGTTGCGCACGAATGCCCGTGATTTCTGTGCGCGTGGCCCTTCGGAGCCATCCATATTGATCGGCAAGCCGATCACGATTGCGCCAACGTTATCTCTTTGAAGCATCTGGAGAAGCGCTGCCGCATCAAGCGAAAACTTCTTGCGCATGATGACTGGACGCGGGTGTGCGAAGGAGAATCGCTGGTCGGACACCGCGACGCCGATCGTCTTGTCACCAAGATCGAGACCGGCCACGGTCTTTCCCGATTCAAGATGCGCTGGAAGGTCTTCGACTTCAATTACGTTCAAGACCTGCGGGCCTTCCTTTGACATGGGTGGCCAGACTTCTATCCTTCACAATAAAGAAAATCGAGGACGCTTGTTATGAAACTGACCTGGTATGGACACTCCGCCTTCCGCATTGAAACGAAGGACGCCAGGATCCTTATAGACCCTTATCTTATCGGCAACCCTTCGTGGTCGGATGGGTGGGAAGGGCCAGCTGAAGACATTACCCATGTGCTGCTTACCCATGGCCATGACGATCACATCAGCGGCGCGGCGGAGGTCCTAAAGAAGTCCGGCGCAATGCTGGTCGCGAATTTCGAAATATGCATGTTCCTGGTCGGCAAGGGTGTCAACGGCGACAAGATCAATCCCGGCAACATCGGCGGAACCGTCGATTGCGGTGCGTTTACCACGACCTTCGTTCAGGCGGTGCATTCCTCGTCATCACTGGGCGAGGGCGGTTTGAACACCTATCTCGGCAACCCTGGCGGACTGGTGCTGCATTTTCCCGATGAAGAGACGCTCTATCACATGGGTGATACCGACATCTTTTCCGATATGGCGCTCATCAACGAACTGCATGAACCGAAGATCGGCATCGTGCCGATTGGCGACCGCTTCACCATGGGCGGAGCGGTGGCAGCTCTTGCCTGCCGGCGTTTCTTCAAGTTTGAAACCACGGTGCCTTGCCATTTCGGCACTTTCCCGATGATCGACCAGACGGCGGACAAGTTTGTTGCCGGCATGGAGGGATCCGGGGTCAAGGTTGCCTTGCCGAAGATCGGACAGACGATCGAAATTTGATCTATCGACGGATCGTCGGTGCGCGAGCGGGACATGCAAGGTTGCGCAGTGCCCGCCGCGCGGCTATAGCCCAAGCAGGTTTTTCCAAGGCTTGAAGCAGGCTTCCGATGTCCGTTGATCTTCAGACAGTAAAGCGCGTAGCGCGCCTTGCCCGCATCGCGGTTAGCGATGAAGAGGCTTCGCGCATGACCGGGGAACTCAACACGATCCTTGGCTTCGTCGAACAATTGAGCGAGGTGGATGTTTCGGGTGTCGAACCGATGACCTCGGTCACGCCGATGGAGATGCGCAAGCGTCAGGACGCCGTCACCGATGGCAACAAGGCCACCGACATCGTTGCCAACGCGCCGGCAACCGAAGAGAATTTCTTCCTTGTGCCGAAGGTGGTGGAGTAGGCCTTGGCTGTCGGGATCACCGTCGAGACGCCTTTGCAGGACGACGTGCGTGCGCTTGTCGCGGCGTTGAACGCCTATCTTATCCCGCTGACGCCTCGCGAATATCAGTTTCAATTGACCGTCGAGCAGATGGCCGAGCCGTCGGTGACTCTGTTTGTCGCGCGCGAGCAATCTGGCCGCGCAGTCGGCATGGGCGCGCTCAAAGATCACGGTACCGGTCAGGGCGAAGTGAAGCGCATGTTCACTCTGCCGGAAGTGCGCGGCCAGCGGGTTGGCTCACTTCTGCTGCAACGCATCGAGGCGCTGGCCCGCGAGAAGGGCATTGGCCGTCTCGTACTCGAAACCGGAGAGGCGCCAGGCTTTGAACCCGCCTACCGTGTGTACGAACGCGGCGGCTTCGAGAAATGCGGCGCGGTGCTCGACTACCCCGATTCCGGCCATTCCCGATTTTACGAAAAGAAGCTTTCCTGATGACCGATCTGACCAGACTGACGATAGCCGAGGCCCGGGCAAAGCTGCGTAGCAAGGAAATCAAGGCGGCGGAAATCACCGACGCGTATCTTGCTGCGATTGAGCAAGCCAATCCCGTTCTGAATGCCTACATCACTGTCACACATGACAAGGCTCGCGACATGGCCAAGGCCTCGGATGCGCAGCTGGGCAAGGGTGAGGGCGGTGCCCTTGAAGGTATACCGCTTGGCATCAAGGACCTCTTTGCCACCGAGGGCATCCACACCCAGGCGTGCAGCCACGTGCTCGACGGTTTCAAGCCGCGCTACGAATCGACGGTAACGGCGAACCTGTGGGCAGACGGTGCCGTCATGCTTGGCAAGCTCAACATGGACGAGTTCGCCATGGGCTCGTCCAACGAGACGTCCTATTACGGGCCGGTCATCAACCCGTGGCGGCGCTCACGTATCGAAACATCGGTAACGCCGACCACGCATCACGGCGATGGCGGGTTCACGTCTCCCAGCGGCATCAAGACTGAACGCGCGCTGGACAATGCACAGCTCGTACCGGGCGGCTCCTCTGGCGGTTCGGCGTCTGCCGTCTCGGCGTTCCTCTGTGCCGGTGCCACCGCAACCGATACGGGCGGATCGATCCGCCAGCCTGCTGCTTTCACCGGCACGGTCGGCATCAAGCCAACCTACGGCCGCTGCTCGCGCTGGGGCATTGCAGCTTTCGCCTCCTCGCTCGATCAGGCCGGTCCGATTGCCCGTGACGTGCGCGATGCCGCGATCCTGTTGAAATCGATGGCGTCGGTCGATGCCAAGGACACCACCTCGGTCGATAGACCTGTGCCGGACTACGAAGCGGCGATCGGACGGACGATCAAGGGCATGAAGGTCGGCATTCCGAAGGAATACCGCGTCGATGGCATGCCACAGGAAATCGAGGCGCTGTGGCAGAAGGGTATTGCCTGGCTGAAGGAGGCCGGTGCCGAGATCGTCGATATCTCCCTGCCGCACACCAAATACGCCTTGCCCGCCTACTACATCGTGGCGCCTGCTGAAGCCTCGTCCAACCTCGCGCGCTATGACGGTGTCCGCTACGGCCTGCGCGTGCCGGGCAAGGACATCGTCGACATGTACGAGAAGACGCGCGCCGCGGGCTTCGGCAACGAGGTCAAGCGCCGTATCATGATCGGCACTTATGTGCTGTCGGCTGGCTATTACGACGCCTACTATCTGCGGGCTCAGAAGGTGCGCACCCTCATCAAGCGCGATTTCGAGAATGCCTTCGCTGCCGGCGTCGATGTCATCCTGACCCCGGCGACGCCATCTGCGGCCTTCGGTATCGCGGATGAGGATATGGCTTCCGATCCGGTCAAGATGTACCTCAACGACATCTTCACCGTTACCGTGAACATGGCCGGCCTGCCGGGCATTTCCGTTCCGGCCGGCCTCGATCCCAAGGGATTGCCGCTTGGCTTGCAGCTCATCGGCCGGCCGTTCGAGGAAGAAACGCTGTTCCAGACCGCGCACGTCATCGAGCAGGCGGCGGGAACCTTCCAGCCGCAGAAGTGGTGGTAAGTTTCTTGATCGGGTGAGGTTGGGGCATGTTCTTCTACCTCTCCAAATTCTTCTGGGCCGTCGCTCAACCGCTCAACCTTGCCATCATCCTCTTGCTGGCGGCGCTCTTGGCCGCCTTCATCGGGTGGAGGCGGCTTTCGGTAGCTGGCACCACACTGGCCTTTCTCGTCCTGGCAATATCCGCCTGGACGTCGGCGGGTGCGCTGATGCTGAACCCGCTGGAGGAGCGTTTCCAGCGTCCGCAGCCGCCTGCCGCAATCGACGGCATCATCGTACTTGGCGGCGGCTTCGAGGGCGCGATCAATCTGGCGCGCGGCGGCTATGAATTGAACAAGGCCGGCGATCGCTTTGTCGAAGCCGCAGTGCTGGCGCGGCGCTATCCGGATGCAAAGATCGTAATATCCGGTGGGCTGGGCTCGGTGTTGCTTGATGGCGAGGAAGACGCCACCACAGCTTCGCGTCTGCTGACGGCGCTTGGCGTTGCCCCGGAGCCTTTGATCCTCGAGGGCAAATCCCGGGATACCTACGAGAACGCGCTCTTCACCAAGGAACTGGTGGCGCCGAAGTCCGGCGAAAGATGGCTGCTCGTTACTTCCGCCTTCCATATGCCGCGCTCGATGGCTCTGTTCGAGAAGGCCGGCTTTGCGGTTATCCCTTGGCCGGTGGACTATCGTACATCGGGCAGGGAGGGCGTGGGCTTCTTTACCGACAACACGGCGGATTCCCTGCAAAACACCACGCTGGCAATTCGCGAATGGATCGGTCTGGTCGCCTATTGGCTGTCGGGCAGGATCGACACGCCGTTTCCGGGACCCGCTAGCTGAGCATCAATCCCTGAGCGTCATGCGGTCGCCGCGCACATCGAAACCCGACAGCGAGCCGATGAAGTTCATGCCGAGCAGGCTCTGCTGGAGCGCACCCGGTGCGGCGACCAGCACCGGCATGTCGTGGCGCACGATGTTGCCGATTGAAATTTCGTCGGCGCGCACCGCCGAGGCGCTCGCCGTGCCGTTGGCTGTAGAGACCTGCACAGTGTAGCGCAGCGCTTCCGGATCGTAGCCGACGGCGCGGGCGTCGTCCGCGGTCAGAACCGTGGATGTTGCGCCGGTATCGACCACGGCGCTTATCTGCTTGCCGTTGATCGTCATCAGCGTTTCGAAATGGCCGCTGCGCGCCTTGTCCAAGGTGACGGTGGCGCGGCCGTCCTCGACGCTGAGCATCAGCGGGCTGCCGGGAACGAGGCCGGCGGTGACGCGGCTGGCGAAATCCTGCAGTTCGTAGCGATACTGGTAGCCGGCGATCAGCCCGAGCACGATGACCGCCCAGAGGCCCAGCGTTCCAAACATCTCGCCGAAACGGCGGCCCGAGCGCAAAAGGCCTGCACCGATGACCGCACCCAACACGCCAAGCCAGATCAACTGGCCAAAATCGTCATTTGCGAACCCCAGCGTGCTGCCAGAGGAATGGTTGTAGATGAGCATGGCAAGCGCCACGCCAATGATGCCAAGGATGATCCAGAGGCCGCGGCTCATGTCGGTCAGGATGTTTCGCTGCGTTCGCGCGCCATGCGTGAGCGTCGGGTTTCGCGGCGCGGCTTGCGCTCCACCGTTTCCAGCCTTGCCGGCAACTCGCCCATGATCTCGCGCCGCGTTTCGGACGTCATGCTGATCCAGCCGGATATTTCGTCGCGCGTGCGCCCGCAGCCGAAGCAATATCCGGTCTTCATGTCTATCGAGCAGACCAGAATGCAGGGCGATTCAATTGCGGTCATGATTGGATCCAGAACTATTCTCCACATGGTGCAACGGAAGGGACGATGCAAGTCCTTCCTATTTCGTCGCATGTCGCCGTTTTCGCGCCATTCTTCATTGTCTCGGGATTTCCCGGGGTTTATGCCGCAGGCAAACCCAGGGACGCCCCATGACCAGCGCATTGCCTTTCGACGATTTCCGCAACCTCCTCGCCGCGCTGCCCGCCGCCGACGGCAACGCCGCAGCGACGGTGCGGGAGGTTTTCGCCAAAGCGGACAAGCCCGAAGGCTCGTTGGGACGCATCGAGCACATTGCTGCATGGTTAGCTGCGTGGACCGGCCGTGCCCGCACATCGGTCAATCGCCCGCTGGTCGCGATATTTGCCGGCAATCACGGCGTCGCGCGCCACAATATTTCGCCGCGCCCAGTCAGCGCCACCGCGAGTGCGGTTGAAATGTGCGCGGCCGGTGGTGCGGCGATCAATCAGGTTTGTCTTACCTTCGATCTTGGCCTCAAGGCATTTGACCTCGCTTTGCATATCCCAACCGGCGACATCACCACAGAGGCTGCGCTGGACGAGCGCGGATGCGTCGCCACCATGGCATTCGGCATGGAGGCCATCGCGGGCGGCTCTGATCTTTTGTGCCTTGGCGATCTCGGCGTGGGTAATTCGACCGTGGCGGCTGCCTTGTTCGCCGCGCTTTTCGGCGGCAAGGGGGCCGATTGGGTTGGTCCCGGATCGGGCGCGGATGAGGCCATGGTGACGCGCAAGGCCGACGCCGTCGATGCTGCCTTGGCATTTCACGGCTCTCATCTCAAAGACCCGCTGGAAGCGTTGGCGCGCGTGGGCGGACGCGAATTCGCGGCAATCGTCGGCGCGATACTTGCCGCCCGCACCCAGCGCATTCCCGTCCTGATCGACGGCTTTGCCGCCACCGCCGCCGCCGCCGTGCTTTACAAGGCCAATCCCGCTTCGCTCGATCATTGCCTGCTTGCCAGCCTCTCAGCGGAACCGGCGCATCGGCGTGCTGCCGAACTGCTGGGCATGAAGCCGTTGCTGGACCTCGGAGTCAGCCACGGCGAAGGGGTAGGGGCCGCGCTTGCCGCCGGGCTGGTAAAGGCTGCGGCACAGACTGCTTCCGGCATGGCGCTGGCCTTGAAGTAGCAAGGTACGCTTGTTCATCGCGACGCTGCCTTTCACGTCCGGGGGCCTTCTGCATCGCTTTTGTGCTGCCTGAAAGTCACGGAATGGATCCCGGACAGCCTCGCCATCGCTTTGCTCGGCTCGCTTCCGGGATGACGCGATGGGTAGGAATTGCTTCTTCGCGTGAAGGGACCTTTCCCTTCGTCATCCTCGGGCAAGCCTGAGCGCAGCGAAAGGCGCGACCCGGGGATCCATGCCGTGAGGATTGAGGGTGTGAGGTGGCTCAGAATGAGGAGCCTTCCTTTGCGCCCTTTGTGCGCTGCCGTTTGGTCACGGCATGGATCCTAGGGTCTCCGCACGGCCAGAGGCCTGCTCCGCCCTAGGATGACGAAGAGATGGATATGCTTATTCATCGCCACGCCCGGCTAAAGCCGTCTGGCCATTGTCAAAGAACTGACCTCATCTGAGAGGTCGGGAGGACGGGCGGCCGTTCGGTCGCTCGTTTAGTATAGTAATGCGGCCTTGCGGCCGCCCGTCCGGTGGTCTTGCCTCACCGGGGGCAGCACTCACGCCGAAGGCCCCGATCAAGGCCCGGACTTGGGGGCTCATCACCCAGCCGCACACCGTTATGCGACCAATCCGGCACCGACGCCCTTCCCTGATACCCGGTGCGCACCAGGTCTCCCGCAAGGGCGATGGGACGGATTATGGGGGGAGATGGAGAGGACGTGGATAAGTGGGGTGGAAGATTTTTGCGGAAGTGAGTGGGAACAAGGGGTTGGGCGACGAGTGTGGATGAATTGATCCACAGTTCTGAGCCGCCTACACCCTGCCGCGATGTCACGGAATGGATCCCGGATATTCCTTCCTCGCTTCGCTCGCAAGTGAATTCCGGGATGACGAAGCGGAGGGTTTGCGCTCCCATTTCAGGTGACCAAGCGGAGAGGTTGCACTCCCCAGCAGAGATGACGAAGCGGAGAGGGTGCACCCCAACGCGCTTTGGGATCACGTCTGACTAGCCGGTCTTGCACCCAATGAGGAGAGACTTACACACCACGTCATCCCGGAAGCGAGCCGAACGTAGTGTAGGCGAAGCTGTCCGGGATCCATTCCGTGACAGTGCGGCAATGCTCAGGCGAGGTGGAAAACAGCGCAAATGTAAGCGCGCCCTGCAATGAGTGGATGCGCCAATTTCCAGCCGCCGAGAATGATCCCGGATATTCCTTCCTCGCTCCGCTCGAAAGCGAATTCCGGGATGACGAAGCGGGGAGATTGCGCCCCAACTTCAGGTGTAGGAGAGGAGAGGGGACAGCTTCCGGTATATAGGCGGGCAGGTCACCGCCGCCTTGCGTTGACGACTTCCTTCGTTGGCAACGCGGGCAATTCTTCCATCACGCGCGTGGGCGGGAAGATGACGATTGCCTCGGTTCCTTCACGCAGCTTGGAATGAAGCTGGAAATCGCCGCCATGCATGGCAATCAGGCCCTGAACGATGGGCAAGCCAAGCCCGGTGCCTTGTTCGGCGCTCTTGATGGCGATCGAGCCCTGGCCGAAGGCAGACAGCACCACGGGAATTTCGTCCGCCGGGATACCCGGTCCGTTGTCCTTGACGGAAACATACTGCCCGCCGCCGGCGGTCCAGCCGACACGGACGCGCACTTCGCCTTCCGATGGCGTGAACTTGATGGCGTTGGACAGTAGGTTGAGCAGGATCTGCCGCACGGCGCGCTCATCCGCAAACAGGCGCGGCAGCGTCGGCTCGAACTCCTGGATGATCTTGATGTCCTTGTTGCGGGCCCTCAGCTCCATCATGTGGCAACTGTCTTCAGCCAGCGCCAGAAGCGTCACCGGCTCTTCATTGAGCTGGTAGCGGCCGGCCTCGATGCGCGACAGGTCTAGGATTTCGTTGATGAGGTTGAGCAGGTGCTGGCCCGAGTCGTGAACGTCGCCCGCATAGTCCCGATAGGTAGGATTGCCCATCGGTCCCAGCACTTCGTTGGCCATCACTTCGGAAAATCCGAGGATTGCGTTAAGCGGTGTGCGTAGTTCGTGGCTCATCGAGGCGAGGAACCGCGATTTCGCCAGGTTTGCTTCCTCCGCGCGCCGGCGCGCCTCGTCGGACATCGCGTTGGCCGTCTCGAGTTCGGCGATCAGGGAATCCTTTTCGGAGCGGAACGACATCAGCATGACCGACGACCGATTGAGGTGATGCGCCACATAGGAAAAAAACGGCAGAGCCACCGCAAGCAGACCAAGCATGACCATTTCGATCGGCATCATCGGCTTGGTGATGACATAGGCGTAGACGAGAAGGGGGACCGCGAAGGTCGCGACCAGCGCACCGCTTAGCGAGGAGGTCATGATGGCGGTGGCCGCCATGGCCAAGAGCAGCACCACGGCCTTGATGACCGGAAACTGGTCGATGCCGCAGGCGCCGCAAGTCAGCGAAGCGAAGTAGGCCCAGCCGAGCCCGCTGATGAAGTGCGCGCCGAGGAAGGAGCGTTGCGTCAGCTTGGGTTTGATGTCCGACGCCTCGGTCTTGCTCGTGTGCCTGGCAACCAAGGCGAGACCGGCGTGGAAAACCACGGTAAGCGCGGCCCAGACCAGCATCTGGCTGCCCATGCCGGCCAGCACGCCGGCAGCGGCGATTGCCGCGACAAGCAATGGAATGACAGCGACGCTGCCAATCATGGCATGCGCATGCAGTTTCAGCATTTCACGGTCGAAATCGGGGCTGCCGGATTGCTGCGCAAGACGGTCGCGCGTCTTGCGGACGGCTCGCGCCACATCGCTGTTGCGATGTGGTCTGCGCCGATCCACAATGAACTTGTCCGCCGTATTTGAGCGTTGCAAGGGCATTAAAAACTTCAGCTTATGCGGGTAGCCTATTCAATTGCTAACGCTACGATCGAATGCTTAAGAACTTGTTTGCCATATGAGGGGTCAGTGGTCGCAAAGGCCCCGGCGCCGCTATTTTCTGCAACAAAAGCGCAGTTTGCCGCGCCGCCTGCTCGACTATGCCGTGACGATCGTGCTGCTCGGGACCCTGATCGTTCTCACCGCACGGTTGAACGAGATGGACACGCGCACCGCCGAGGGCAGGGCGGTGATCGTAGACGGCGATTCCATCGAACTTGGCGGGCAGCGCATCCGCCTGCGCGGCATCGATGCGCCGGAGTATCGCCAGACTTGCAGCAGGAACGGCTCGGAATATCCGTGTGGACGCGCTGCGCGCGAGGCCTTGGTGCAACTGACTGCCGGCCGGGCAGTGACGTGCAGCGGCTGGCGCAACGACCGCTACGGCCGCTTGCTGGCCGACTGCAAGGCTGGCGGGATCGACCTCAACAGCGCGCAGGTCGCCGCCGGATGGGCTGTCGCCTATGGCGATTTCGAGGGCGAGGAAGCACGCGCCCGCGCCGCCAAGGCCGGCATCTGGGCCGGAACATTTGACTGGCCGCAGGATTGGCGTGCCGCAAGCAACGGACGCGTCGAGCCGAAGCATGATCTACTGGCTGCGATTTGGGATTGGCTGGAGCGGCTCTGGCAGTAGAGCCGCTCCAGCTCCTTGTTTGAGCCGCATTTCCGGACGCAAAACCGCTTCGCACTTTTGCTGGAAATGCTCCATGAGGCTTATTCCACACCCTATATCAACTGCCTATAGTTCGCGGCGACATGCACTCCCGGGGAGATTGGAATGAAACTTTTCGACGGCGGGCGGGCACCCAACCCGCGCCGCGTGCGCGTATTCCTGGCGGAAAAGGGCATCAGCGTGCCGCTGGTGCCGGTGGACATGGGTGCCATGGAGCATCGCGGCGAGGCAGTGCGCGCGCGCAACCCCTTGCAGCGCCTACCGGTGCTTGAGCTGGACGACGGCACGATCTTGACAGAGTCCGTCGCCATCTGCCGCTATTTCGAGGAACTCCACCCAGAACCTGCCCTGTTCGGGCAAGGTGCGCTCGGCAAGGCGCAAGTGGAGATGTGGCAGCGGCGCATGGAACTGAATTTCATGGCAAGCGTGGCGCATGCGTTTCGCCATGTGCATCCGGCGATGAAGGACTGGGAAGTGCCGCAGATCCCGGAATGGGGGGAAGCGAACAAGCCGAAGGCTGTCGAGTTCCTGCGCTTTCTCGACACGGAACTGTCCGGGCGCGAATTCGTTGCCGGGGATGCCTATTCGATTGCCGATATCACGGGCTTGATTGCCGTCGATTTCATGAAGCCGGCGCGCATCAAGGTGCCGGACGACTGCGTAAATGTGCTGCGCTGGTATCAGGCTGTGTCCAGTCGGCCGAGTGCTGCCGCGTGATGCAAGCCGCAATGCGGGTTCTCCAGCATGAGCCCTGAGCTTTCCCGCCTGACGGCGGAGGTCCGCGCCTGCCGCATCTGCGTCGAGCAGCCGCTGGGCAAGCCGCTGCCACACGAACCGCGCCCGGTGGTCGTGCCGTCGTCCACGGCGCGCATCCTGATCGCCAGCCAGGCTCCGGGCACCAAGGTGCATCTGAGCGGCGTGCCGTTTACCGATGCTTCGGGCGATCGGCTGCGCAGTTGGCTGGGCGTGACCGGCGACGAGTTCTACGATGCGGAAAAATTCGCCATCGTGCCGATGGGGTTCTGCTTTCCGGGGCAGGACGCCAAGGGCGGCGACCTGCCGCCGCGCCGCGAATGCGCGCCGGCGTGGCGCGAAAAGCTGATAGCGTCGATGCCGCAGATCGACCTCGTGCTGACCATCGGCATCTATGCGCAATCATGGCACATGGGCTCGACGCGGCATCCGTCGCTGACCGAGACGGTGATGAACTGGCGGGCGATCTGGCAGGCACCGACGGCAACCAAGGTGTTGCCGCTGCCGCACCCCTCGTGGCGCAATACGGGCTGGCTGAAGCGCAATCTCTGGTTCGAAATGGAATTGCTGCCTTTTCTGAGAACAGAAATCCGCAGTCGGATCGGGTGATATTGCAGCAAGATATCACCCGTATATGCCACATTTTGCGGAATTTTTTTCTTGTGAGGCGGCCTGATCCAGAGGATTATAGATCATCTTTCCTCAGGAGATCCTATGGACCGCCTCGACAGAAAAATTCTCCGCCTTTTGCAAGAAGATGCGACGCTGGCGGTTGCTGACGTTGCCAAGAAGGTTGGCCTCTCGACCACGCCTTGCTGGCGGCGCATCCAGAAGCTGGAGGAGGAGGGCGTCATTCAGCGGCGCGTGGCGGTGCTCAACCCCGAGAAGATCAATGTGCGCGTCAACGTGTTCGTCTCGATCCGCACCAATTCGCACAGCCACGAATGGCTGCGGCGCTTTTCCGAGGTGATCCAGGAGTTCCCCGAGGTGGTGGAATTCTACCGCATGAGCGGCGATGTCGATTACCTGCTGCGGGTCGTCGTGCCCGACATCGCGGCCTATGACGCGTTCTACAAGCGACTTATCTCTAAGATCGAAATCCGCGACGTGTCATCGACCTTCGCGATGGAGCAGATCAAGTACACGTCCGAGCTGCCGCTGGACTACATGGTGCTGGACAAGGAATCGGGAGCGAGCGCGGCCTGAGGCCGCGCGATTTTCCGCTAGTTCTTGGCGATCGAGCCGACTGAAACCGCGTCCACGCGCTTCAGGTTCATGCCGATGACCGGAACGACCTGCTTGTCGACGCGTACCGAAACGGTGACGACCATCGAGTTGTCGTCCGGGATGCGGGCCTGCATCAGGCCGTTCAGCTGATTGCGGTTGATGTTGAAGACGACCTTGCGGGCATCGACCACGCTGCCGGAGATGATGTCGAGGCCGGCACCGGCTGAGCCACCCATGAAGGTGCCCTTATAGCCGTTGCGGCCCTTGTTCTCGACCGTGGCCGACATCTGCTGAGTGAAGACGCCAACGCGGCAGGCGCCATCAAGCGTCATTCCGACTTTTTCAGCGGGCGACGAGCCTGTGAAATTGCAGGTGAATTTCGTGCCCTTGTACTTGCCGGCGATGATTTCGCCGGGGCCGACCCATTTGCCTTCGACGGACTGGAAGAAATCCTTGTCGCGACCGCCGGCGGACGCCGGCATAGTCAAGATTGTGCTCGCCGTTGCAGCCATTGCCAAAGGCAGAACGAAAGACGCGATCACACTTTTCATCGATGGCACCCGGCAACGGAAAGACTGAGGAAGAACTCCGTCGAACCATGAACAAGATTGGTTAATGCTTTGTCACTGGACGGGTCGGCGGAACGAATTTGCGGTCTGAACCGGTCAGCGTTTCCTGAAATTCGGCGGTTGGCGCGGTTGCCTGCCAAAGCTGCTGCTTCAATGTCGCGTCGGGAGCAGCAAAGGTCGACTTGAATGATGTGGCCGAATCGAAAAGAGCAGAAAAGCAATAAAGCAGGCTATATGTACGTATCTGGTGTGCGCCTGCCTTGGGTTTGGGAGATCTAGGTACCTTGTTCCTTTCGGTTTTCGATCTGTTCAAGATTGGTATCGGGCCATCGAGCTCCCATACGATGGGGCCGATGACGGCTGCTGCGCGCTTCCTGGCCGAAGTCATCTCCGACGACTGGCCACGCCCGACCGGAGCGCAGGTGGATCGCCTGGGGGCAAGCCTACACGGGTCGCTGGCCTATACCGGCCTCGGCCATGGCAGCGACAGAGCGGTGATTCTGGGCCTGACCGGCCTTGTCCCAACCACCGTCGATCCCGACCAGGTCGAAGGGATCATTGCGGAAATCAATGCGAAGAAGCGCATTTCGCCGCCCGGACACCCGGCTTACCGCTTCGACCCGGCTACCGATCTCGTATTGGACAAGAAGACGCCGTTGACCGGCCACGCCAACGGCATGGCTTTCTATGCCTACGATGCCGGCGGCCGGCTGCTGCTCAAGCGCATCTACTACTCGATCGGCGGCGGGTTCGTCGTGTCGGAAGAAGAATTGCAGCGCATGAAGGCGCGCGGTTCGGCGACCACCGAAGCCAAGAAGGTGCCGCATCCATTCAGGAACGCCGTCGAGATGCTGGCCATGGCCGCCAAGAGTGGGCTCAGCATCGCCGAAATGAAGCGCGCCAATGAAGAAACCCAGATGGGTCGCGAGAAGCTGGATGACGGCTTGGACAGCATATGGGGTGCGATGAGCGGCTGCATCGACCGTGGCCTCTCGCAGGACGGCATCATGCCCGGAGGCCTGAAAGTGCGCCGCAGGGCGCGGCAGTTGCACGACAAGCTGCAGGAGCAGTGGAGCCAGAACCGGCCCAATCCACTGCTCGCCAATGATTGGCTGTCGATTTATGCAATGGCGGTGAACGAGGAAAATGCGGCCGGTGGCCGGGTGGTGACGGCGCCGACCAATGGCGCGGCCGGCACTCTGCCTGCCGTATTGCGCTACTGGATGCATTTTCATCCAGAGGCCGATCAGCAAAGCATCCGCGACTTCCTGCTCACGGCTGCGGCGGTCGGCGGCATCATCAAGAGCAACGCATCGATCTCGGGCGCGGAAGTCGGATGCCAGGGTGAAGTGGGGTCCGCATCCGCCATGGCTGCTGCCGGGCTTTGTGCGGTCATGGGCGGCACGCCCGAGCAGGTCGAAAACGCGGCTGAGATCGCCCTGGAGCATCATCTGGGAATGACGTGCGATCCGGTCGGCGGACTGGTGCAGGTGCCTTGCATCGAGCGCAACGCGCTCGGTGCGGTGAAGGCGGTGACGGCTGCATCGCTGGCCATCAAGGGCGATGGCAAGCATTTCGTACCGTTGGACGCTGCGATCGAAACGATGCGCCAGACCGGTCTCGACATGAGCGAGCGCTACAAGGAAACCAGCCTCGGCGGCTTGGCCGTCAATGTCGTGGAGTGCTGATTCTGCTT
The DNA here is from genome assembly GCF_057809835.1 of Mesorhizobium sp. FG116. Lineage (NCBI taxonomy): Bacteria > Pseudomonadati > Pseudomonadota > Alphaproteobacteria > Hyphomicrobiales > Phyllobacteriaceae > Mesorhizobium > Mesorhizobium sp. FG116. The sequence goes on along the minus strand of NZ_JBMDKS010000004.1, from coordinate 166,418 downwards.
GTGCATAGAGGTCCTGGCGCCCGGTCGTGACATTGAATGACGGCCGCGCCGGGTCTAGATTTCGGCCATGGCACTGAACATCCTGAAATTGTGTGTCGGCTGCGACAGCGTCGAAGACCTCGAAGAATGGGTCGAATCCTGCCTCGCTGAGCGTCGTCGCAACAATCAACCGGTAGAACATTGGCACACGACCCGCATGGTGCCTTCACGCGGTTCGGAAATCACCGACGGCGGGTCGCTCTACTGGGTCATCAAGGGCAACGTGCAATGCCGGCAACTGATCACCGAGATCAGGCCGTTCACCGATGGCGAAGGCATTGGCCGCTGCCAGTTGATGCTCGACCCCGAAATCGTGCGCACGGACTGGCAACCGCGCAGGGCCTTCCAGGGGTGGCGCTATCTGAAGCAGACCGATGCACCGGCAGACCTTGGCAAGGGCAAGGGCGGCTTTGCCGAAATGCCGCCGAAGCTGCGCCAGGAATTGGCTGAACTCGGCCTTCTGTAGTTTCGCTCGAAACAGGCATAGTATCATCGTTCTCGCAGCGAACGCGCCAGTGCGCGTGATCGCGTGCGGTATTCAGGATGGTCGGAAGATATGGCTTTGCTGGCTGCAGTTGTTGCCGTGGTTTTGGTTCTGCTGGTCGCGCTCGGCGGGTTCCTTCGCGCCGATCCTCAGGCATTGGCCCGCAACATCAAACTGAGCGGACCGGTGTTCGCGGGCCTGGCAGGAACGGCCCTGCTTTTTGCAAGGCAGCCGCTTTGGGGTGGGCTGATCCTTTTCGTGGCGATCGCCTGGTACAGCTTCTCGGCAAGAAAACGCCGGGAAGAACCTGCCAGCAGGGCGCTTGTGCGGACCGCGGCGCTTGAAGTGGAAACCGAACACAAGACAGGGAAGGTCGAGGGTCTTGTGCTCGCCGGCCGTCAGGAAGGCAGAACGCTCAGCTCATTGGATCTGGAAGAGTTGAGGCGGCTCTATGCGGAACTGGCTGCCGACACAGAAAGCCAGAACCTACTTGAGGCGTATCTTGATGGCAGATTTCCCATCTGGCGCGAAGACACGCAGGCGAACAGTGGTAAGCGGCTGCGTATTGCGCCAGGTCCGCGCGCCATGACTAAGCAGCAGGCCTACAAGATCCTTGGTCTTGAAGCGGGAGCCGCCGCGGCGGATATCCTTGAGGCGCACCGCCGCCTGATGCAGAGCCTGGGCTCCGATGTCGGTGACGGCACGTCTGTCTTGGCGGCGAGGCTTAACGAAGCCAAGGACGTCCTGCTCTCCAATCACGACTGACTCTCCTTCGATCCGAAACTTGTCCGGGAGATTGTCCACGCGTCGCCTACTGTTCGATGGCGAAGCACTCGATGCGCTTTTTCTTGAGGGCCTTGCAGGCCTTCTGTGCTGCAGTCTGGTTGTCGAAGCCGCTGAACCGCGCACGGAAATAAGTCACGCCGCCCTTGCTGAAGGGCATTGTGAAACCCGATGCATCCGCCAGCACAGCGCTGGCCTGCCTGGATGTCTTGTCGAGGACGGCTTCGGCTTCCGACTTGCTTGGCGACGATGCGATCTGCACGACCCAGCCCGACGGCAGGGAAGCCGTGTTCACCGGGTCGACATGAGCCGGTTCCGGCTCGGCATAGGCCTGTTCAAAGGGAACCTCGGCAGGCGCGGCTGCCACGACCTTGACGGACTTCTTGGGAGTAGGGGCTGCGACCAAGGCCGGAGCAGCACTCGCGACGACAACTTCCTCTGCCTGCGGGCGGTTGTCCGGTGTCGGTGCGTCGTGCTTGGGCAGTATCACCTTGGCAAGAGCCTGCACGGGTGAGCCATTGTCCGACTTGGCAATCAGGTCGCCACCGCCGCGCCGCGACGCCTTGGGCAGATAGGAGGTGATGAGCTTGGCCATCTGGTTGTCGCGGCTGGCGCCGGAGGTGCCGCCCATGACCACCGCGACCATGCGGCGGCCATCGACCGCAACCGACGAGACGAGGTTGAATCCGGACATGCGCGTATAGCCGGTCTTGATGCCATCCACGCCCTTGATGCGGCCAAGCAGGCGGTTATGGCCATTGATGCGCTGGCGCCCATACATGAACGAGCGCTGCGAGAAGTAGCCGTAATATTGAGGGTAGTGCTCTCTCAGCGCGATGCCGAGCGTGGCCATGTCGCGAGCGGTGGTGAATTGGCCCGGATTGGGCAGGCCGTTCGCATTGCGGAATACAGTGCCGTTCATGCCGAGCGAACGCGCCTTTGCGGTCATCATCTGCGCGAAGTTCGATTCGCTGCCGCCCAGCAATTCAGCCAGGGCCGTAGAGGAATCGTTGGCGGACTTCGTCACCATGGACAGGATTGCAGTCTCGACGGAAACGGAACTGCCCTTGCGCACGCCAAGCTTGGTTGGCGGCTCGGCAGCGGCGTTGGCCGAAAACGGAACCTGGGTCGACTTGGTGATCTTGCCCTTCGAAAGCGCCTCGAAGGTCATGTAGAGCGTCATCATCTTGGTGAGCGAAGCCGGATAGCGACGGGCGTTGGCGTTCGACGCGTACAGCGTCTTGCCGGTATTGGCATCGATAACGATGGCCGCATCACGCGCGGCGTGCGAGGCACTGGCTGCAGCCAGCACGAAAGAGACGGCCATGGTGACCGTCGCCAAGGTTCGAAATGACCATGCGGATTTGGAAACGATGCCTGACAACGCCTGACGCACTGATTTTTCCTTTGGATTTTTGTTGCGGTCGAGGCGGCAAAGGTCCGCCCTCATTTTTTGCCAAACTACGGAGGCACCGTTACCAATCCGTTTATGGTAACCGGCGCGTTCACCATTTTTATCGGCATTGAAACGATGTTTATTCGAGTTTTACGGGTAGGCGACAGGGCCAAGGCCGGTCGGGATCGTTGACTTTTTGTGCGTTGCACAATACATATCTGGCATCGCACAATTTCTCCCATCGTCTACAGGAGCATGACCGATGTCCGAACAGACCTACGAAGATTTCAGCAAATACGGCAAGGAATTCGCCGATTCCGGCCTCAAGAGCTTCGCCTCGCTCTCCAAGGGCGCGCAGGCAATCGCAGTCGAGGCTACGGACTACACGAAGAGGAGCTTCGAAGCTGGCAGCGCCGCAGTCGAGAAGCTGCTTTCGGCAAAGTCGTTCGAGAAGGTCATCGAAATCCAGAGCGATTTCGCCAAGCAGTCCTACGAATCGTTGGTGGCCGAGGTCACCAAGATCAGCGACCTTTACGCCGAACTGGCCAAGGACGCCTACAAGCCGTTCGAATCGGTCGTCGCCAAGGCCAGGTAAGCCTCCGCGAAAAACGTTGACGCCGGCTTTTTGCCGGCAAGGGAACCCGGTTGCGCCCGCGCAGCCGGGTTTTTCGTGCTTTCCAGAGTCAAGCTGTTAGGGATTTTGCGACTTCACGCAACATTGGCCGCATGGCCATATTGTCACCTAGGCAGAAGGGCTTAAAATCTGATCCGGAACACCTACATGTCGTTTCGCATGGGGGCTGGACGAGAGGCAGGGTTAAGTGACTAGCAGTCTGGTTGCCACGACTAAGGTAGCGCGCATGCAAAATGGCGGCGACGGCAATGGGGCCGGTCGCGGAACAACTGTCATCACGCGCACCCAAACCAAGACGAAGAAGCCCAGCCTTTATCGTGTCCTTATCCTGAACGACGACTACACCCCCATGGAATTCGTCGTTCACGTGCTGGAACGGTTTTTCCAGAAGGACCGCGAAGCGGCCACACGCATCATGCTCCATGTTCACAATCACGGAGTGGGAGAGTGTGGGGTCTATACTTTCGAGGTGGCCGAGACCAAAGTGTCTCAGGTCATGGATTTCGCCCGACAGAATCAGCATCCGCTGCAATGCGTGATGGAGAAGAAGTGAGGTAATATGCCGGCTTTCTCCCAAGGCTTGGAAAAGGCACTTCACCAGGCACTGACGCTCGCCAACGAGCGCCACCATGAATATGCAACTCTTGAACACCTGCTTCTGGCGCTCATCGACGACGCCGAGGCGGCGGCCGTGATGCGCGCCTGCAACGTCGATCTCGATGATCTGAAGCAGACCGTGCTTACCTATATCGATACCGAACTGGATAATCTCGTTACCGGCTATGACGAGGATTCCAAGCCGACTGCCGGTTTCCAGCGCGTCATCCAGCGCGCGGTGATCCACGTGCAGTCGTCCGGTCGCGAGGAAGTCTCGGGCGCCAACGTGCTGGTGGCGATCTTCGCCGAGCGCGAGAGCCACGCCGCCTACTTCCTGCAGGAACAGCAGATGACGCGCTACGACGCGGTCAACTACATCTCGCATGGCATTGCCAAGCGCCCGGGCACTTCCGAAAGCCGTCCGCCGCGGGGTGCCGAGGACGAGCAGTCCGGCGTGAGCGGGGACCAGCAGGACGATGGCGGCAAGAAGAAGCAGCAGGACGCGCTGACGGCCTATTGCGTCAACCTCAACACTAAGGCGCGTGCCGGCAAGATCGATCCGCTGATCGGGCGCTCGTCGGAGATCAACCGCACCATCCAGGTTCTGTGCCGCCGCTCCAAGAACAACCCGCTTTACGTGGGAGATCCGGGCGTCGGCAAGACGGCGATTGCCGAGGGCCTGGCCAAGCGCATCGTTGAAGGCGACGTGCCGGAAGTGCTGGCGGACGCCACCATCTTCGCGCTCGACATGGGCACGCTTCTGGCCGGCACCCGTTATCGCGGCGACTTCGAGGAACGCCTGAAGCAGGTGGTCAAGGAACTCGAGGATTATCCGGGCGCGGTGCTGTTCATCGACGAGATCCACACGGTGATCGGTGCCGGCGCTACCTCCGGCGGCGCGATGGATGCGTCGAACCTGCTCAAGCCGGCGCTGTCGTCTGGCGCAATTCGTTGCATTGGATCAACGACTTACAAAGAGTTCCGGCAGTTTTTCGAAAAGGATAGGGCGCTTGTGCGCCGCTTCCAGAAGATCGACGTCAACGAGCCGACCGTCGAGGATGCTATCGAGATCATGAAGGGCCTGAAGCCCTATTTCGAGGACTTCCACAAGGTCAAGTACACGACTGAGGCGATCAAGGCTTCGGTGGAGCTTTCGGCGCGGTACATCAACGACCGCAAGCTGCCGGACAAGGCGATCGACGTGATCGACGAGACGGGCGCTTCGCAGATGCTGGTGCCCGAAGGCAAGCGCAAGAAGACCATCGGCATCAAGGAGATCGAGGCGACCATCGCCACGATGGCGCGCATTCCGCCGAAGACGGTTTCGGCCGACGACGAGAAGGTTCTGGCCGGTCTGGAGACCGAGCTGAAGCGGGTTGTCTACGGTCAGGATACGGCCATCACCGCGCTGACGTCGGCGATCAAGCTGGCGCGGGCGGGCCTGCGTGAACCGGAAAAGCCGATCGGCTCCTACCTGTTCTCCGGCCCGACGGGTGTCGGCAAGACAGAAGTAGCGCGGCAACTGGCGGCGTCGCTCGGTGTCGAACTGATCCGCTTCGACATGTCGGAATATATGGAACGTCACACCGTCTCGCGGTTGATCGGCGCACCTCCCGGCTATGTCGGCTTCGACCAGGGCGGCCTTTTGACAGACGGCGTAGACCAGCATCCGCATTGCGTGCTGCTGCTTGACGAGGTCGAGAAGGCGCATCCGGACCTGTTCAACATCCTGTTGCAGGTGATGGACCACGGCAAGCTGACGGATCACAACGGCAAGCAGATCGATTTCCGCAACGTGATCCTGATCATGACCACCAACGCCGGTGCATCCGATGCCCAACGTGCGGCGATCGGCTTCGGTTCGACCAAGCGCGAAGGCGACGACGTCGAGGCGATCAACCGGCTGTTCACGCCGGAGTTCCGCAATCGTCTCGATGCGATCATTCCGTTCGGTTCGCTGCCGGTGCCGGTCATCCATCAGGTGGTGCAGAAGTTCGTGATGCAGCTCGAGGCGCAGTTGTCCGAGCGTGGCGTGACCTTCGACCTTGCGCCGGAAGCCATCGCCTGGCTGGCCGACAAGGGCTACGACGAGCGCATGGGCGCGCGTCCGCTGGGTCGCGTCATCCAGGAGTACATCAAGAAGCCGCTCGCCGAGGAAGTTCTGTTCGGCAAGTTGAAGAAGGGCGGCATCGTCAAGGTGACGGTGGAGAAGAAGGACACCGGCGAAACCGGCCTCAAGCTGGAATCGGTTGCCGACGAGGGCAAGATCAAGCCCAAGAAGGAACCGGAAGAGACGGTGAAGCCGCGCAAGGCGCCTGCGAAGAAGGCCGCCGCCAAGAAGGTGGTCGCGCAAAAGCCGACGCCGAAGTCCAAGGACGGCGGCAAGCGCAGCCTTGTGCCGCAATTGCCGCGCAAAGGCTGACAGCCGCGCCGCGTAAAGAAAAAGCCCCGGAAACGGGGCTTTTTCTTTGACTATTCGTGATGCTCTTTTAGAGCCTGCAAGGCGCGTTGCCGCGTCAGCGGGCCAGATTGGCCGTCAATAGGCGCAAAAGTCAGCGCTGCAACGCCGCGCGCAGTTTCTCTGCGTTGGCGGCCAGCACCTCCGGCTTTTCCATCTCGCCCGTATGCGGCTTCAGCGGCACGCCGTCGAAGCATGGGATGATATGGACATGCAGGTGGTAGACCGATTGGCCGGCCGCTGCTTCGTTGAATTGGGACACCAGTACGCCATCGGCGTCGAAAGCTTCCTTCGCGGCGCGTGCAACTTTCTGGACAGTTGAAAGCAGCGAGGCAAATACGGCCGGATCGGCATCGAGCAGGTTGCGCGAGGGGGCCTTGGGCAACACCAGCGCATGGCCGGTTGCTTGCGGCATCACATCCATGAACGCCACGGTATCATCGTCTTCATAGACGCGGTGCGAAGGCAGTTCGCCGCGCAGGATCCTGGCGAAAATATTGTTGGTGTCATAGGCCATCGTTTGTCTCTCACGCGGTAATTGCGTAGGCATATTCAATTCGCGGGCGCATGAATCAAGAGGGCGCGGTGATACTCTGGAATTATATCTACCTGCTGGTCGCAATCATGTTCGAGGTTGTGGCGACAACCGCGTTGAAGGAGACGCAGGGCTTTACCCGGCTGATGCCGTCGCTTGTCGCGGTGGCGGGCTACGCGTTCGCATTCTATTTCCTGTCGTTGCCCTTGCGCACCATGCCCGTCGGCGTTGTCTACGCGATCTGGTGCGGCGCCGGCATCATCCTGATCACCGCCATCGGCTGGCTGTGGTTCCGACAGGCGCTCGACGCACCGGCGTTGATCGGCATGGGCCTGATCATGGCCGGCGTCATCGTCATCAATCTGTTTTCGAAGACCCTCGTTCACTGAGCTGCAATTCGCCCTTGCGAAACGGGGTGTGGTCCTCAAGGTAGTCGCTGGTCATCGCTACCTCGCGCCGCTCGCGCTCAAGATAGTCGGCGATTGCGCGTCTGAGGCCAGGATGCGCGATATAGTGGGCTGAATGCGTCGTCACGGGCCGGTAGCCACGCGCCAGCTTGTGTTCACCTTGCGCTCCGGCCTCGACGACTTTCAGCTTGCGCTCGATCGCGAAGTCGATGGCCTGATGGTAGCAGACTTCGAAATGCAGGAAGGGGTGATCTTCGATGCAGCCCCAATTGCGCCCGTAAAGCGTGTCCGAGCCGATGAAATTGATCGCGCCGGCAATGTAGCGCCCGTTGCGCTTGGCCATTACGAGCAGGATGTCGTCGGCCATGCGCTCGCCTATCAGGGAAAAGAAGGTGCGGTTGAGGTAGGGTCGCCCCCACTTGCGGCCACCCGTATCCATGTAGAAGGCGTAGAAATCGTCCCACGCACGCTCGGTAATGTCCTTGCCGGTCAACCGCTCGATTGAAATGCCGGAGGACAGCGCCTCGCGCCGTTCCTTCTTCAACGCTTTGCGCTTGCGCGAAGCAAGCGTTCCGAGAAAGTCGTCGTAGGAGCAAAAGTTCTCATTGAAGAAATGGAATTGCTGGTCGGTACGGTGCAGGAAGCCGGCCGCGCGCAGCACCTCAAGATCGTCATCTTGCACGAAGGTGAGGTGGGCTGACGATACGCCGTATTTTTCGGTTACCGCCGTCACGGCGGCTGCCAATCCCGCCTTGATGGCGGCACTGTTTTCCCTGGCTTCGACCAGAAGGCGAGGGCCGGTCACCGGCGTGAACGGAACCGAGCATTGCAGTTTCGGATAATATTGCCCGCCGGCGCGCTCGAACGCGTCGGCCCAGCCGTGATCGAACACGTATTCGCCCTGACTGTGTGATTTCAGATAACAAGGAACGGCACCCAGAAGCGTGCCGTCCGCTCTCTCCAGCCGCAAATGGTTTCCTTGCCACCCATTGCGCGGCACGGCACAGCCGGACTCCTCAAGCGAACTCAAGAAAGCAAATGAAAGGAAAGGGTTATAGCCGTCTTCCGATGTGCTTGTCGTCCCGCGAAGCCTGCTCCACTCCTCAGCGGTAAACGCACCGATGCTTGTGGCCACGCGCACGGCATAGTCTGCCGCGCCCGTTTCCGCTTCGTTGTCGCCTTGATCCATGGCCATTTACTTATGACATGCCGAGATTGGCACAAGGGGCGGCGCGCGGCCGGCTCAGGCCACGGCGCTGCTCGGTTCGAACCCCTCGAAAGTCATCTGGTCGGCATATTTGAAGGTCAAATCCACAGCGGGCTGATCACGCACCGTCCATGTGATGACCGGCATGCCAAGCTTCTTGCGCACGAAACTGACGAACCGGTTCGGCAGGTCTCCGGCAGCGTAAGAGGTGAAGGCGATGTCATGCGCCAGCATGGTGAAGTGAGCTTCGATTTCGTGATCGCGCGTGCCGTAGGCCGTGAGCCCGCCAGGAATGCCCGGCGCGTCCTTCGAAAAGTCGCGGATCAGCCAATGATCGAACGACATGATCGCGGCCTTGCCGTCATAGTTCTTCAAATGACGGCCGACAGCCGCGACGAGACCCTCGTCGCGGCCGGGGGTACCTTTGACCTCGATGACCAATGGCACGCGGCCATCGACCAGCTTGAGCAATTCCCCGAGCGTCGGCGGATGGTCCTGGGTTCCGCCGACCCTGAGCGTGGCAATCTCCGCTGACGTGCGCTGCCAGACGAAGCCGTCTTGTCCGGTCAGTCGTTTCAGGTCGCCGTCATGGATGACGACCGGAACGCCGTCTGCTGTCAGGTGTACGTCGCACTCGATTGCGTAGCCGCGGTCGGCGGCGGCAGCGAATGCCGACAGCGTGTTTTCCCAACGCGCTTTGTTGAGGTCATGAAAACCGCGGTGCGCGATCGGCCGTGCGGTCAGCCAGGAGAGGTTGCTCATAGTCGAGATGCTCAATCGACTTCGAGGATGGATTCGATTTCGACAGCAGCGTTGAGCGGCAGCGCGGCCATGCCGACGGCAACGCGCGCATGCTTGCCGCGTTCACCGAGCACTTCGGCGAAGAAATCGGACGCGCCGTTGCCGACCAGATGCTGTTCGGTGAAATCTGGCGAAGACGCCACGTAGATATTGATCTTCACCAGCCGCCGGATCTTTTCTAGGTCGCCGAGCGCAGCCTTGGCCTGTGCAAGAATGTTGATCGCGCAAAGCCTGGCAGCCTCTTTTCCGGCTGCGACGTCGAGATCACGCCCGAGCAGGCCGGTTACCGCGAGCTTGCCATCCTTCATCGGCAACTGCCCTGAGGGAAACAACAGATTGCCGCTTCTCACGAATGGAACATAGTTGGCAGCGGGTGCGGCTGCTGCGGGCAGCGTGACGCCCATTTCGCTTAGCCGCTTTTCGATTGTTTCGCCCATGGTAATTCCTTATTGCTTGATGTCGCTGTGGGGGACGGGCTGAAATTGCTATTTTTGCCTCGCTTCCGCCACGACTTTTTTTAAGCTGGACCACTCTTACATACGGCCTGCATCAGCGGCCACGATCGGAGCTTTTATATGCGCGCAACGCGCCTTGCATACACTGCCGTGCTGCTGCCGATCACCTTATCCACCGTGCCCGCTTTAGCGGTGCCGGTGCTGCAACCGCATCGCGCGGTCTACGATCTGTCGCTCGACAAGGCTTCCGACCGTTCCGGCATCACCGGGATTTCCGGCCGCATGGTCTATGAGTTCAACGGCTCGCCCTGCGACGGCTACACGGTAAAGTTCCGCTTCGTGACCCAGATCGCGGCCAATGACAGCACACGGATCACTGACCAGCAGACGACGACGTTCGAGGATGCGGAAGGCAAGACCTTCTCGTTCGTCACCAAATCCTTCGTCGATCAGGATCTCGACAAGGAGGTCAAGGGTACGGCTCACAAGGAGGCCGGCGGGCTGAAGGTGGAACTGGACAAGCCCGAGCGCAACACCGTCGAGCTCTCGGCAACACAGTTTCCCACACAGCACCTGGTGGAACTGATCGGCAAGGCCGAAAAAGGCGAAAACTTTTACGAAACCAGCCTCTTTGACGGTTCCGAAGATGCCGACAAGGTGATGACGACGACCGTGATCGTGGGCAAGCCCGAGGTTGCAAACAAGGACGATCCGGAGCTTCCGGCACTGGCCAAGCTTGGCAGCGACAAATACTGGCCGGTCGACATCGCCTATTTCGACGAATCCGCGAAGGACGGCGGCGAGGAGATGCCGCAGTACCGCATCAGCTTCAAGTTGCACGAAAACGGCCTGACGCGCGACCTGATGATGGACTACGGGGATTTCTCCATGACCGGCAAGCTGGTGAACCTGTCGCTTTTCGATCCGGCCCCGCAGAAAACCTGCAACCAGTAGCAGCCTCGGTCGCCCATGGCGGTCTATGTCGATGCCGCGATCTGGAACTGGGCCGGCCGGCGCTGGTGCCATCTTCTGGCAGACGAGACGGATGAACTGCACCGTTTCGCAGGCCAACTCGCCATCAAGCGCTCGTCTTACCAGGGGCCGCCCAAGACCTCGGCGCCGCACTACGACATTACGGGCTTCGAGCGTGACCGGGCGGTGCGGCTTGGCGCCATCGAGTGCAGCCGCGAAGAGATCGTCGCCATATTCAGGCGGGTGAAAGTACCCAACGGCAAAAAGCCGCGGTAGTCCTTGCCACCTCGCGCGGGCGCGCTGCTTGCGTTTCTCGGCACAAGCATCTATATGCGCGCACATTCCACACACGGACTTTGGTGTCTGCCCGGGAGAAATCCGGCTGAAACCTCCGGTGGCGGTCAAGACAAGCTCCGAAATGCGCAAGCCTTTCGATCCGGCGAATCCGAAACCGTCAAGTGTCCGTGGAGGTCAACCGGAAAGGAACTAAAGAATGGCATTGCCAGATTTCAGCATGCGCCAGCTTCTCGAGGCTGGTTCACACTTCGGCCACCAGACCCACCGCTGGAACCCGAAGATGGCGTCCTACATCTACGGCGCCCGCAACAACATCCACATCATCGACCTGTCGCAGACGGTTCCGCTGCTGCACCAGGCCCTGAAGCAGGTTTCCGACACCGTTGCCCGTGGCGGCCGCGTGCTGTTCGTCGGCACCAAGCGCCAGGCTGCCGACATCGTTGCCGATGCCGCACAGCGTTCGGCCCAGTACTATGTCAACTCCCGCTGGCTTGGCGGCATGCTGACCAACTGGAAGACGATCTCCAATTCGATCCAGCGCCTGCGCAAGCTGGACGAGCTTCTGGCGGGTGAGGCTCAGGGCCTGACCAAGAAGGAACGCCTGAACCTCGACCGCGAGCGCGAGAAGCTGAACAAGGCGCTCGGCGGCATCAAGGACATGGGCTCGACCCCGGACCTGATGTTCGTGATCGACACCAACAAGGAAGCGATCGCCATCCTCGAGGCCAAGCGCCTCGGCATTCCGGTCGTGGCCATCATCGATTCGAACTGCGATCCGGACAAGATCGATTTCCCGATCCCCGGCAACGACGACGCGGCCCGCGCCATCCAGCTCTATTGCGACCTGATCGCCAAGGCTGCCCTTGACGGCATCGCTCGCCAGCAGGGTGCGCTGGGTGTCGACGTCGGCGCTTCGGCTGAAGCTCCTGTCGAGCCGGCTCTCAACGAGACGCCCGCCAGCGACGCTTCCGAAGCGTAATCTGCAAAGGCCGGCTCTGGCCTTCGCATTCCCACTATATTGACGCGCTATGCGTCTGGCATTGGCGCACCACCGTTCCCCGGTGATGCGTATGCCATTTGAACAAAGAGGCAAAAAATGAGCATTTCAGCAGCACAGGTCAAAGAGCTCCGCGACTTGACTGGCGCAGGCATGATGGATTGCAAGGCAGCCCTTGCCGAGACCAATGGCGACATGGAAGCCGCAGTCGATTGGCTCCGCAAGAAGGGCATCTCCAAGGCCGACAAGAAGGCGGGCCGCACGGCGGCCGAAGGCCTGATCGGCGTCGAGCAGGGCCTGCGCGAGGCGTCTATCGTCGAAGTGAATTCCGAGACCGATTTCGTGGCGCGCAACGCAGCCTTCCAGGAAATCGTTTCGAACATCGCCAAGGTCTCGCTGGCTTTCGGTGCGACGGATGCCGTGGCTGCCGCCAAGTATCCGGGTTCCGACAAGTCTGTTACCGACACCGTCAAGGACGCCGTCGGCACCATCGGCGAGAACCTCGGCTTCCGCCGTTCGGCCAAGCTCAAGGTTGAGCATGGCGCCGTTGCGACCTACGTCCACAACGCCGTCGCCGACAATCTCGGCAAGCTTGGCGTGCTGGTCGCAATCGAGACCACCGGCGATGCGCACAAGGCAGCCGCCTTTGCCCGCCAGGTCGCCATGCATGTCGCCGCGACGAACCCGCTTTCGCTCGACACGGCGGCTCTCGATCCGGCAGCAGTTGAGCGCGAGAAGGCTATCTTCGCCGACCAGGCCCGCCAGTCCGGCAAGCCGGAAAACATCATCGAAAAGATGGTCGAAGGCCGCCTGCGTAAGTTCTACGAGGAAGTCGTGCTGGTGAAGCAGGCTTTCGTGCTGAACCCCGACGTAACGGTGGAGCAGGCATTGAAGGACGCGGAAAAGGAAATCGGTGCGCCGGCCAAGATCAGCGCCTATCTGCGCTTTGCGCTGGGCGAGGGCATCGAGAAGGAAGAGACCGACTTTGCGGCGGAAGTCGCAGCCGCCGTGAAGAACTGACGGCTCTTAACCGCACCATCAAATCATACGAAGGGCGTCGCGTGACATCGCGACGCCCTTCGTGTATCGGGTCAGCCAATCAATTGAAGGCACTGTACAGAGCAACCGGCAGCGGCGCCGGGACTGTCTGGCCAAATCCGAGGAACAGATGACGGCTAAGCCCCTATACCGACGTGTCTTGTTGAAAGCGTCGGGCGAAGCGTTGATGGGTGAGCAGCATTTCGGCATCGATGTTTCCGTCGTGGATCGCATCGCTTCCGACATTGCCGAAGCCCGTGCGCTCGGTGTCGAGGTTGGCGTCGTCATCGGCGGCGGCAACATATTTCGCGGCGTAGCGGTCGCTTCCAAGGGTGGCGACCGGGTGACCGGCGACCACATGGGCATGCTGGCAACCGTCATCAACTCGCTGGCCTTGCGCACGTCGTTGAACAAGATCGGCGTCGAAGCGGTCGTGCTCTCCGCAATCGCCATGCCCGAACTCTGCGAAAGCTTTTCCCAGCGCCAGGCCACCGCCTACATGAATCAAGGCAAGGTGGTGATATTCGCCGGCGGCACCGGAAATCCATTCTTCACGACTGATTCGGCCGCCGCCTTACGCGCTGCCGAAATCGGCGCGGATGCTCTCTTCAAGGGCACCCAGGTCGATGGCGTCTATTCGGCGGACCCCAAGAAAGACCCGAAGGCGACGCGCTTCGAGCGCATCAGCCATGCCGAAGTGATAAATCGTGGGCTTTCCATAATGGATACTGCCGCGATTGCGCTTGCGCGTGAAAATAACATTCCGATAATCGTCTATTCCATTCATGAGAAGGGTGGTTTTGGCGAGATACTGAAAGGCGGCGGGCGTTGCACGGTCGTCGCGGACAACTGATCGGGGTTCGCTTCAGCAACCGCATGTGCGCCTGAACGGCGGCGCGTATCGGCACTACCCTGAACAAACCGGCCCAGGAGAAGACGATGAACGGCAATTTCGATGACTTGAAACGGCGCATGGATGGGGCAATTGCCGCCTTCAAGCACGATCTCGCATCGCTGCGTACGGGGCGCGCGTCCAGCAATCTTCTCGATGCCATCCAGGTCCAGGCTTATGGCACGGCCATGCCGATCAACCAGGTCGCGACTATTTCGGTGCCCGAACCGCGCATGGTCTCGGTGTCTGTCTGGGACAAGTCGATGGTGAGTTCCGTTGACCGCGCCATTCGTGAAGCCAATCTCGGCTTCAACCCGATCGTCGACGGCACCAATTTGAGGATTCCGCTGCCTGAACTCAACGAGCAGCGCCGCAAGGAACTGGTCAAGATTTCCCACACCTATGCCGAGAATGCGCGTGTTGCCGCAAGGCATGTGCGCCGCGACGGCATGGACGGGCTGAAGAAGGCGGAAAAGGACGGCGAGATCGGCGAAGACGATCACCGCAAGCGCTCCGACCAGGTCCAGAAACTGACTGACGAAACCATCAGCATGATCGACAGCCTGCTCTCCGAAAAGGAAACGGAAATCATGCAGGTTTAACCTGAGGTCAGGACCTGAGCGGCTGATCTGAAAGCGGAAGCATGACAAGCCCGGCGCATGTCGCGATCATTATGGACGGAAACGGACGCTGGGCGAAGGCGCGAGGTCTGCCGCGCGTTGCCGGCCACCGCGCCGGCGTGGAGGCGCTGCGCAAGACGGTTCGCGCGGCTCCGCAACTGGGTATCTCCTACCTGACCGTCTACGCATTCTCTTCGGAAAATTGGTCTCGGCCGAAATCTGAGGTGAGCGATCTCATGGGCTTGCTGAAGCTGTTCATTCGCCGCGACCTTGCCGAACTGCACCAGAACGGCGTGCGGGTGAAGGTGATCGGCGACAAGGCCAGCCTGCAAACCGATATTCGCGGACTTCTCGAGGAAGCAGAGACACTTACCGCGGGCAATGATGCGCTTACGCTGGTGATCGCCTTCAACTATGGCGGCCGCGACGAGATCGTGCGGACAGCCCAGAAACTCGCCTTGGCGGCGGTTCGAGGCGAAATCAGCGTCGATTCCATCTCGACTGATAGTTTTGCGGCATCGCTCGACACCGCTGGCATCCCCGATCCGGAACTGGTGATCCGCACCAGCGGGGAATTGCGCCTTTCGAACTTCCTGCTCTGGCAGGCTGCTTACAGCGAACTGGTTTTCCTGCCTTGCTACTGGCCGGACTTCAGCCAGGATCACCTTGCCGACGCGCTGCGCGATTTTGCCGGACGCGAACGCCGGTTCGGCGGCCTTGCGCCGCGTGAAGCTGCTTCATGAGCAACCTGCAACTCAGGATCATTTCCGCCATCGTCATGGCCGCCGCTGTGTTGGTGTTGACGTGGCTGGGCGGACTGCCGTTCAGGCTTCTTTCGGCGCTTATCGCCGGCGCAGTATTTTATGAATGGACCCGCATGTCGCGCCGCTCGCCGGCATCCGGTATCGGTCTGTTGCCAGAAGCGCTGATGGTTATCTTGCTGTTGGCCCTAGTTGTCGGAATATCGGCGCCGATGCTTCTGGTCGGCATCGCCTTGGCTGTGATCATCGCTGCCGCCTCATCGGCGCAACGCGCGGCGGGGCAATGGGATGCCTCCGGACTTGCCTACGCGGCGCTTTCCGGCTTCTCGCTTGCCTACCTGCGCGACGGGGACAAATCGGGCCTGCTCGCAATCCTGTTCCTGTTTGCAGTGGTGTGGACCACCGATATCGCCGCCTATTTCGTTGGCCGCGCCGTGGGTGGGCCGAAACTGGCGCCCTCCATTTCGCCGGGCAAGACGCAGAGTGGCGCGCTTGGTGGTACGGTTGGCGGTGTTGCAGCGGGCCTTATTGTCGCTGCGGCGGCGGGGGCGGGAAACTTGATGTTCCTGACCTTAGTCGCGCTGGTGTTGTCGATTGTGTCGCAGGCAGGGGACCTTTTCGAATCCTGGGTCAAGCGCCGCCATGGCCGCAAGGATTCCAGCCAGCTCATTCCTGGGCACGGAGGTGTGATGGATCGCGTCGACGGGCTTGTTGTAGCGGCGTTTGCCCTGTACGTGATCGGATGTCTGGCGGCATCGGCCGACAATCCGGCTCATGGATTGTTTGCAGGTTGAGTAAGTTCGGGGCCATCGACAGCCGCCACGGATTTGCCGGTTTTCAAGCCACAGTCAGGCAGCCGCCGCCTTATCGGGTGAGTTGAGGACGGAATTTGAACGAGCTTTTGCATGCGCTGTTCAGCACTCAGGGTTTTGTGATCGGCACTTTGGTGCCGTTCCTTTTCGTGCTGACCGTTGTCGTCTTCGTTCATGAAATGGGACACTACCTCGTCGGCCGTGCCTGCGGCATCGGGGTAAACGCCTTTTCAATCGGCTTCGGACCGGAACTGATCGGCTTCAACGACAGGCGCGGTACGCGCTGGAAGCTTTGTGCGATCCCGCTTGGCGGCTATGTCAAGTTCGTCGGCGACATGAACGCCAGTTCCAGCCAGCCAAGTTCAGACGAAATCGCGGCTTTGAGCGAAGCACAGCGCAAAGTGGCTTTCCACACCCAGCCAGTCTGGAAACGCGCGGCGACAGTGTTTGCCGGCCCGGCGTTCAATTTCCTTTTGACGATAGCGGTTTTCGCCGTGCTGTTTTCGATACACGGCCGCTACGTCGCCGAGCCGATGGTGGCCTCGGTGAACCCGGATAGCCCGGCTGCGGCAGCAGGCATTGAACCGGGTGACCGTTTTGTCAGCGTCAATGGCGAAAAGGTCGAGACCTTTGCCGACGTACAACGCCTGGTGTCCGGCAGGGCAGGCGATCCGTTGACGTTTGTCATGTTGCGCAACGGCGCCGAGGTCAGCCTGGTGGCGACGCCCCAACCGATGGAACAGGAAGACGCGCTTGGCAACAAGATCAAGGTCGCTGTGATTGGCGTCGTCAACAACCAGGAACTGGGGCAACCGAGGCTTATCACCTACAGTCCGATAGGCGCGCTCGGGGCGGCGGTCGAGGAAACGGTTCACATCGTAGAGCGCACGGGGCAATTCCTGACGCGATTCGCTGTAGGGCGCGAGGACAAGTGCCAGTTGGGCGGTCCGGTGAAAATTGCCGGCATGTCCGCCCAGGCCGCAAAGCTGGGTTTTGACTGGTTGGTTCAATTGGTCGCGTTGCTGTCCGTCGGCATAGGTATCTTAAATCTGCTGCCGATTCCGCCGCTCGATGGCGGGCACCTGATGTTTTATGGCATTGAAGCGGTCATCAGGCGTCCCGTTTCGGAACGGATGATGGAAGCAGTCTACAGAACGGGCATGCTGCTGGTTCTCGCCTTCATGGCCTTCGTATTTTGGAACGACCTGTTTGGGTGCTGAAATCATGAACGAATTCCAACTCTTCGGCGCCCATATTGAGATGTCGTTTACCATGGCTGGGGATATGCGTGACGCGAAAGCAACGCCGGAA
Source organism: Mesorhizobium sp. FG116 (assembly GCF_057809835.1). Lineage (NCBI taxonomy): Bacteria > Pseudomonadati > Pseudomonadota > Alphaproteobacteria > Hyphomicrobiales > Phyllobacteriaceae > Mesorhizobium > Mesorhizobium sp. FG116. The sequence continues at coordinate 148,922 of NZ_JBMDKS010000004.1, read as the reverse complement.
GGCGAAGTAAACACTAATTAACCAGAAGCCTTGCGTGTAGGGAAAATCCGGTTAATACGGTATGGGAATTTACCGCACGTCCGGTTTTCTCGCCGTGGGGACTACGAGAAAAGGTTATATAGCCCGATGAAGGCAGTATCCAAGTTTCTGAGCGCCGCGTCCGCGGCAGCTTTGTCTGCGGCGCTCGTTGTGCCCGGGGCTCTTGTCGTGGAGATGGCATCCATCTCCGCTGCCGAGGCCGCTGTTGTCAGCCGAGTCGAGGTGCGCGGAAATTCGCGTATCGACGCCGACACGATCCGCAACAACATCTCGATCAAGCCAGGCAAGGCGTTTTCCAGCGCCGACATCGACGAGGCCGTGAAGGCCCTGTTCGGCATGGGCTTGTTCTCCGACGTTCAGATCACGCAGTCCGGCTCTGCCTTGGTTGTGACGGTTTCCGAATATCAGGTCGTGAACCAGGTGCTGTTCCAGGGCAACAAGAAGCTCAAGGACGTAGCGCTGGCCAACACTGTGCAGCTGAAGCCGCGCAGTTCCTATTCCCAGGCCGCGGTCGATGCCGACATCGAGGCCATCAAGGCGGCTTATGGCAATATCGGTCGCGATGACGCGACGGTGACCAGCCAGATCATGGATCTTGGCGACAACCGCGTGAACGTCGTTTTCAACATCAATGAAGGCGGCCGCACCAAGATCGCCGCTATCAATTTTGTCGGCAACAGCGCCTACAGCAGCCGTCGGCTTTCCGACGTCATCAACACCAAGCGTTCGAACTTCCTGTCTTTCGTGATGCGCGACGACGTGTTTAACGAAGACAAGCTCAAGGCCGACGAGGAACTGCTGCGCCGTTTCTATTACAATCACGGCTATGCTGACTTCCAGGTCGTTTCCGCCTTTGGCGAACTGGATGACGCGACCAACCAGTACACCGTCACCATCACGGTGGAGGAAGGCGCGCGCTACAAGTTCGGCGACGTCAGCGTAGACAGCTCGATTCCGGAAGTTGACAGCAAGTCGCTGGAGTCGCTGGTCGAGACCCATTCGGGTGACACCTATAATGCCAAGGATGTCGAAAACACCATTATCGCGCTGACCGAGCGGGTGGCCGGCCAAGGCTATGCCTTCGCGCAGGTGACGCCGCGCGGCGACCGCAATTTCGAAAACCACACCATTTCGGTGGTTTACACGATCGATCAGGGCACCAAGGCCTATGTCGAGCGCATCGAGATTCGCGGCAACGCCCGCACGCGCGACTACGTTATTCGTCGTGAGTTCGATGTTAGTGAAGGCGATGCCTTCAATCAGGTGCTGATCCAGCGCGCCAAGAAGCGTCTGGAAGCCTTGGATTACTTTGAGCGCGTCGAGATTTCGACGGCGCCGGGATCCGAGCCGGATCAGGTGATCCTGGTCGTTGACGTGGTCGAGAAGTCGACCGGTGAGTTCTCGATTGGCGCCGGTTACTCGACCGGTGGTGACACGCCCGGCGCGTCGGTGCAGGGTTCGGTTACCGAGCGCAACTTCCTCGGTCGCGGCCAGTTCATCCGTTTCTCGGCTGGCGGTGGCAAGCATTCGCGCGATTACTCGTTCTCGTTCACGGAGCCCTATTTCCTGGGTCGCCGTATCGCAGCGGGCTTTGATATCTCCAAGTCTACGCGCAATTTCGATGGTAAGTACGACAGCGAGACCACTGCCGGAACGGTGCGTTTTGGCTTGCCGATTACCGAAAATATCTCGACGCAGATTGCCTACAATCTCTCGCAAGAGAAGTATTCCTATGACGAGGATTGCACCACTCCGACTTGCGGTTTGTCGGTGGCGATTCAGGACGGAATTGCGCAGAGCCCATGGGTTAAATCCTCGGTTAGCGGCAACCTGATCTACAACACCATCGACGACATGAAGAACCCGCATTTTGGCATCTACGCCAATTTTGGCACCGAGGTCGCAGGATTGGGCGGCGATGCGGAGTTTGTGAAGTTCACGGCTCGCACCTCTGTCTACCAGACGCTATCGGAAGAAATGGATATCGTGGGGCTTGTTTCGGCGGGAGCTGGCCATATCCAGGGCTTTGGCGACGACAGCCTTCGCGTGTTCGATCACTTCCGCAGCAATGATCGCATGATCCGTGGCTTTGAGTACAATGGGATCGGCCCGGTAGCTTCTGATGCTAGCGGCGACCATCTCGGCGGTACTACCTATTTCAATGCTTCGGCTGAAGCGCAGTTCCCGATGCCGCTCGTTCCCGAGAGCTTCGGCTTGCGCGGTGCGGTATTTGCGGATGCAGCAACTCTTTACGGCAGCAAGGTTGCCGTTGGCAACGTAAACCAGGCTTCGGCCGATATGCATTGGCGTGCATCTGTGGGTGTAGGCTTGATGTGGGCGTCGCCGTTCGGTCCGCTGCGTATCGACTACGCTGTGCCTGTGGTGAAGGAAGCGACGGACGACGTGCAGGAATTCAACTTCGGCATCTCGACCCGCTTCTAAACAGTGGGTGACGACACTTCCGGGCAATTGCGCCCGGAATGGAGTGATCCGATCCAGCTGGATAGTGATCTGGAATGACCGAACCGGTGTTTTTTGTGCCGTCACGCCCCTATACGGCGAGTGAGGTGGCTGTTCTCACCGGTTCGACGCTGAGCAATCCTGCCTATGCCGATACGGCCATCGAAACGATAGCCTCAGCCACCGAAGGTGGCGACAAGGCGCTCGTGTTCGTTGAAGGCAAGCGCAATGCAGCGTTGATGCCGGCGTTGCGGGCTGCAGCGGTGCTTTGTCCCATCGAGCTTGCCGACCAAGCCCCGACCGGGATTGCAGTTCTCGTCAATCCGCGCGCACAGCAGGCGTTTGCCATGATTGGCCGCCTGCTTTTTCCAGCAGCGGCAACGCCGGTCCCGTTGACCTCCGAGCGCGGAGTGTCGCCACAGGCTCATGTCGATCCAAGCTCCGTGATCGAGGCCGGCGCCATCATTGAGGCTGGTGCGGTGGTAGGGCCGAATGTCGCCATCGGCTCAGGCACCGTTGTTGCACCCAATGCCGTCATCGGTACATCGTGCCGGATTGGACGCGATTCCTATATTGGCCCCGGCGTCGCCGTCCAGTATGCCTTGATCGGCAACCGCGTCATCATTCACGCTGGAGCCAGCATAGGCCAGGACGGGTTCGGCTTCGTTCCCGGCGCGAAAGGTCCCGAGCGCATGCCGCAGATCGGCCGTGTCGTGATCCAGGACGATGTCGAGGTGGGTTCGAACACCACTGTCGATCGCGGCGCCATGGCCGACACCATCATAGGCGAGGGCACCAAGATCGATAACCTGGTCCAGATCGCGCACAATGTTCGGATCGGCCGGGGTTGCGTCATCGCCGGCCAGTGCGGCATATCCGGATCGGTTACACTGGGCGATTTCGTCATGCTTGGCGGGCGCGTGGGCATCGCCGATCACATAACGGTCGGCGACCGCGTTCAGGTCGCCGCGTCTTCCGGCCTGATGTACGACATTCCGGCGGGTGAACGCTGGGCGGGGATGCCGGCGCAGCCGATGCGCGACTTCTTCCGGGAATTGTCGGCGATCCGCGCTTTCACCAAACATTCGAAGGGGGAGAAGAATGGCTGACGCCGCCGGCTCCACACTTGAGACTGTCGAAATCCTCGAACTGATGAAGCTGTTGCCGCATCGGTATCCGTTTCTCATGATCGACAGGATCGTCGAAATAGACGGCGACGATTCAGCCGTCGGCGTGAAGAACGTCACCATCAACGAGCCGCATTTCCAGGGCCATTTCCCGGATCAGCCGGTGATGCCGGGTGTGCTGATCGTGGAGGCGATGGCGCAGACGGCGGGTGCGATCTGCATTCGCCTTGTCGGAGCGTCGAAGCCGTCATTGGTGTATTTCCTCACCATCGACAATGCGAAATTCCGCAAGCCCGTTGTTCCGGGCGACCAGTTGCGTATTCACGTCAAGAAAATTAAGAAGCGGGGAAATCTTCTCAAGTTTGCCTGCGAAGGCCTCGTCGATGGCGCAAAGGTCGCAGAAGCCGAAATCTCGGCCATGATGGTCGAGAACGGTTAGAATTCAGGTGCCTATGGAAAACCAGACAGTCATTCATCCTTCGGCGGTTGTCGAACCGGGCGCGCAGCTTGGCGCTGGTGTCCGCATTGGCCCGTTCTGCTACGTCAACGCCGATGCGACCCTTGGCGACAACGTTGAACTGATTAGCCATGTATCGGTTCTGGGCGCGACGACGGTCGGTGCTTCGAGCAAGGTTTTCCCGATGGCAATCCTCGGCGCAGCGCCGCAGAACGCCAAGCACAAGGGTGGACGCACAACGCTTATAATTGGCGCCAATTGCACAATCCGCGAAGGCGTGACGATGCACACAGGTACCGACACCAGCCTCGGCACGACGGTGGTTGGGGAGAATGGCAATTTCCTTGCCTATGCCCACATCGCTCATGACTGTGTGGTTGGAAAGAACGCTACCTTCGCCAATGGTGCGACCCTGGGCGGACACTGCGAGATCGGCGACAACGTCAACATCGGCGGACTGACGGCGGTGCACCAGTTCGTGCGTGTTGGCGACAACGCGTTCCTCGGTGGTTGCTCGGCCGTTGTGGGCGACGTCATTCCGTATGCGATCGCTGTCGGTAACCGTGCCAAGCTGCGCGGGTTGAACATCATCGGCTTGAAGCGGGCCGGCCTGCCGCGCTCGGAAATCCACCTGCTTCGCAAGTGCTACAACACGATCTTCGACCGCGCCCATCCTGTCGGCGAAAACATTGAAGCGGCCAAGGCTGAATTTTCGGCCTCACCTATTGCCATGAAGATCATCGACTTCATCACCAGCCGCGGCAAGCGGCACTATGCGGTGCCGCCGCTCAAGGGCGGGGCCGGCGACGGACCCGATGACGAGGACTGATAGTCCGCCGGGACTTCAGCTTGGCCCCGGTGCCCGCATCGGTATCGTAGCCGGTGGCGGCAATCTTCCCGTCAGCATAGCCGCTCATCTGGATGAGCACGGTCACAAGCCGTTCGTCGTAGTGTTGGAAGGCGAAGGGGATCCTGCGGGACCGCTCGGCAAATTTCCGCATGAACAGATGCGCCTGGAAGAGATCGGTAGCCTCGTTGCGCGGCTCAAGCGCAACAATGTCACGCACATGGTGATGGCCGGCGAGGTGAGGCGCAGGCCGCGTCTGTCGGCAATCCGGTGGAACGCCGGCCTTCTGGCGATGTTGCCGCAAATCATGCTCGGCCTCGCGCGCGGCGACGATGCGCTGTTGCGGGTGGCGCTACGATACCTTGAGGGGCAAGGCACCAAGGTCGTGGGCGCGCACGAACTCGTGCCGGAACTGGTTGCTTCCGAGGGGTGTTTTACCAAGACGGTGCCGCAGAAGGCGGATTGGCGCGACATCAAGGCCGCCTATGAGGCTGCGATGGCCATTGGCGCGCTGGACATCGGCCAGGGTGCTGTCGCGATAGGTGGGCGTGCCATCGCGCTGGAAGGCATCGAAGGCACCGATGGCCTGCTGGAACGCGTAAAGGGCCTGCGTGGTCACGGGAGGCTGGCAGGCAAAACGAGGGGTGTTCTCGTCAAGTGTTCCAAGCCGGGCCAAGAGATGCGCACGGACCTCCCTTCAATCGGACCGCAAACCGTAGACGGCGCACACGCGGCCGGTCTCGCCGGAATTGCGGTAGAGGCAGGACGTTCGCTTGTGCTCGATGGACCGGAACTGGTTAGACGGGCGAACGAGCTTGGACTCTTCGTGATTGGCCTGCGCGCAGGGGAGCCGCAAGATGGCAACTGAGCGCCCGTTGAAGATTGCGGTGATTGCGGGCGAAGAGTCCGGAAATCTGCTTGGTGCCGATCTGGTGCGGGCCTTGTCGAAGGCCACGGGGCGCGAAGTGCGCGTGGTCGGCGTTGGCGGCCGGCAGTTAGCGGAGCTTGGGCTCACTTCGCTTTTCGACGCCAATGAGATAGCGCTTATGGGCGTGAGCGCGGTGCTGCGCGGTTTGCCGCGCCTGATTATGCGCATAGGGCAGGCGGCAAAGGCGATTGTGGCGGAAGCACCGGACTGCCTTGTCACCATAGACAGCCCTGATTTTTCGCTGCGCGTGGCGAAAAAGGTGCGGGCGGCAGAGCCCGATCTGCCCATCATCCACTATGTATGCCCCAGCGTGTGGGCATGGCGGCCCGGCAGAGCCGTCACAATGGCCCAGTTCGTCGACCATATTTTGTGCATCCTGCCCTTCGAAGTCGAGGCGCTGAAACGCCTCAAAGGGCCAAACGGCACCTATGTCGGCCATCGTCTCACTCACGAGGCTGGAGTCTTGAAAGCAGCAGAAGCACAAGCCGCGCCTCGAGACCTGTCGAACGACCGCGTCAAGACATTGCTGTTGCTGCCGGGCTCGCGCAACGGCGAGGTAAGTCGGTTGATCGAGCCGTTCGGCAAAGCGGTCTCGATCCTGAAATCTCGGGGCCATCGCCTTCGACTGGTACTGCCGACCGTTCCACATGTTCAAGAACAGGTGCGCCAGCGCGTTGCCGCATGGGACCAGCAGCCTGAGATATTGCTGGAGCCTGATCGCAAATGGCAGGCTTATGGACGTGCAGACGCCGCGCTGATTGCGTCGGGCACCGTATCGCTGGAACTAGCCCTGTCAGGCGTTCCGATGATGTCGACCTACAAATTGGACGCTGGCGCGCGCATCCTGCAACGATTCGTGCCGATATGGTCGGGGCTGTTGCCCAACCTGATCGCGGACCGCCCGGTTGTTCCCGAAGTGTACAACGAATATGTCCGCCCCCAGTCGCTTGCCCGCTACATCGAGGCGTTGTGGTCCGACAGCGGCATGCGGCGGTGGCAGATCGACGGATTTCAGGAGGTCAGGCGGCGAATGCACACTGACCGGCCGGCCGGCGAACTGGCTGCTGAGGTGGTGCTCAAGACCATCCGCAAGAAGGCTGGCGGAAAGCCGATCTAGAACAAGCGCCCAAGAATCAAAAACCCCCGGCCGGAGCCAGGGGTTTGGAAACGTCAGGTGCCACTGAGACCAGTGATTACTTGATCTTGGTTTCCTTGAATTCGACGTGCTTCTTGGCAACCGGGTCGTACTTGCGGAACGAAAGCTTGTCCGTCTTGGTACGGCTGTTTTTGCTGGTCACATAGAAGAAACCGGTGTCGGCGGTCGACAAGAGCTTGATCTTGATATTCGCGGCTTTAGCCATGATTTCTATCCGTTGGTATTCTTGGGGTTGAGCCGCAACTGCATGGGCCTTTGCCCCGACGCGGAAACTTGGCGCGACACATAAAGATTGCGCCTGAAAAGTCAAGCCTTCGGCACAATGCCTCAACTCGTATGGGCGACCAGCTTGTTCACGGTTTCGGGGAAGAAGTCCGGTGCGCCATGATGCTTGCCGAACATCATGTCATATTGCAGGTAGCGATAATCGCGCACTGCCGGATCAATTTCCTTTTGCCTTGCCCAGTCGGGCGTGGCCTGGCCATCTTCGCTCAGAAGCAGATTGCGGTCGACGACATCATACCGCTCGGCAAGGTTCTTCAGGAAACCCGTGTAATAGGGGTGCGTAATGCCCGCAGCCTCAAACACGTGAAGCGGCAGGAAAGACGGGCTGACGGTTCCGATGTTTTCCGACGGGCCGGTACGGTTCGACCAGACGACGAGCGGCGTTCCACGATGCAGGCGCATGTTCTCGGCCGATTCCTTGCGCGGCGCCACGTTATCCTTGAGGAAGCCCGTCTCAACATAGACCGGGCCGAGCGGCGGCAAGTGGTCGCCGAAGAAGGCGATGACGGTCGGGCGTTCGCGCTTGCTCGCCCAGTCGACAAGCCGCTGCAGGTTACGGTCGGCGTCAGCCGCACCTTCTGCATAGCTTTGCAGCGAATCGCGCGCCCACTGGCTCGTCTGCGCCTTCACCTGATGTGTCGCGTCGCTGTAGCGGTTCGGCTCATAAGGACCGTGGTTCTGCAGGCTGACCGCGAAGAAGAAGAACGGATTTTCGGTCGTATCCGCCTCGCGCATGATCTCGTCTGTCATCGACTCGTCGGACGCAAGCGGCCCCCGCTTCTTCATGTAGGCGAGGTTTTCTTCGGACTTGAACTCATCGAAACCGAAGGCTGCGTAGACCGGTGTGCGGTTCCAGAACCAGTTCGTGCCCGGGTGAATGGCGCGCGTTTCATAGCCTTCGCTGCGCAGGAACGTGGCCATGGAAGGCACGGGCGAGCGCACGTATTGCTGGTATGGAATGCTGCCGGCCGGCAGGAAGGCATTTGAAAAGCCGGTCAGGGCCTCGAATTCGACGTTGGCGGTCATGCCACCAAACTCAGGCGAAAACACTTCACCGGATTGCAGCTTGCGGACGCTTGAGATCGGGTCAGGGGTGATGGTGACGCCGGGCAACTTGGTCGGGTCCCAGAAGGACTCGCTCATGACGATGATGATGTCGGGCTTTTCCTCGGGGAGAGACGCCGCGACGGTCGGCTTCTGGATCGCCGCGATCGCCTTGTCGGAATAATCCTTCGGCGCGGTGACATGCGCCATCGGAACATTCAGGGCGAAAGCGAGCGCAAAGCCGTTGCTGGCGTAGTTTTCCTTCTGGTCCCACATCATCGGGATGATCTGAAGCCTGTCGCGCGTCCAGGAAAATGTCGCGTAGTCCATAAGCGAGACGAAGAAAGCGAGCAGGGGCAGAGTAAGCAGCAGGCGGGCAGCGCGGCCCTTGTAGCTCATGGCCCAGACGCGCCGGCGCCATTGACGCCAGATATAGACCAGCAAGGCGAGCCCGGCGACGATGCCAAGGGCCATCGCGATGCCGGTCAGCGGACGTTCACGCACCAGAAGCGGCATAAGCTCGAAAATCTGGCGGGCGTAGAGGAAATCGGTCGGATAGAGTGGGTCGCCGAGATAGAGCGATTTCTGATGGCCGACGAAAGCAAGCGTCAGGGTCAGCGGTGCTACAACCAGAAGTCCCTGGTAAATGCGCCCGAGCAGGGCATCGAGGCCAATCAGGATCAGCGCGAAGAGGATGATGGTGGTCCAACCCGGCTTGAACGGTTGGGCGAAGAAAGCGATGGTGCCGGACAGGTCGCCGCGGAATATCCATTCGATGGCGAATACGAGGATGGCTGAAGCGAGGAGCGTGAAGACGCCATAACGCGCGCCTGCCATGGCCATTCCAGGCCCGCCATCGCTTCTCGCCGCAAGGGCGTATCGTTCACTCTTTGCCAACTCAACTTCCCCGGCCACACGCGGCGTCACGAAACTGTCACGTCATTGTCACGAAAAGCTAGAGCTTGTGGCAAAATTGGGAAGAGCCGGCGAACAAATCGTGTTTGATTTTAACGATGCGTGATCAAAAAAGCCTTGTTTCTATATGCGTTTGACCGGCGCAGGCACGTCGGAGCAGGCTTGACTTGGGCCGCCGGGATGGGCGACACGCAGAGAAAGCAGCGATAGAGGCAGATCATGGCAATCGCATTCACGTTTCCGGGGCAAGGAAGCCAGGCCGTTGGCATGGGCAAGGATCTCGCCGATGCGTTTCCAGAGGCGCGCCGCGTTTTCGAAGAAGTTGACGAGGCACTTGGCGAAAAGCTTTCGACCCTGATGTGGGAAGGACCGGAAGAGACATTGACGCTGACCGCCAATGCGCAGCCAGCGCTGATGGCCGTTTCGCTCGCGGCAATCCGGGCACTCGAGGCGCGCGGCTTTTCGCTGAAGGGCAAGGTTGCCTACGTCGCGGGCCATTCGCTTGGCGAATATTCAGCGCTCGCCGCAGCAGGCTTTATCTCAGTGGCTGACGCTGCGCGCTTGTTGCGCATACGTGGCAACGCCATGCAGGCTGCCGTTGCGCCGGGCGAGGGCGCAATGGCTGCGATCATCGGCCTTGAACAGGCCGATGTGGAAGCCGCTTGCTCCGAAGCCGCGAACGGCTCGGTCTGCCAGATCGCGAACGACAATGGCGGTGGCCAGTTCGTGATCTCCGGAACCAAGGAAGCCGTTGAACGCGCTGCGAAAATCTGCACAGAAAAAGGCGCGAAGCGGGCCTTGATGCTGCAGGTTTCCGCCCCTTTCCATTCGGCGCTCATGGCACCGGCGGCGGGCGCGATGCGCGAGGCGCTGGCCAATGTGGCGCGACATGCTCCGGTCGTTCCGGTGGTGTCCAACGTGTCGGTGGTGCCAACGAGCGACACAGACGTGATAACCGCCCGGCTGGTCGAACAGGTGACCGGTCGCGTTCGCTGGCGCGAAACCGTCGAGTGGTTCGCGGGCAATGGCGTTTCCACCTTGTATGAGGTTGGCGCGGGAAAAGTGCTGTCCGGACTGGCGCGGCGCATCAATCGTGATATCGCAGTGGGTGCCGTCGGCACATCCGCCGATGTCGATGCGGCCCTGGCAGCATTGGGCTGAGATAATCCAATCGACCCCACCCGTGTGAAGGGTGCGCTCTTGAGGAGATGGGAATGTTTGATCTGACTGGCCGCAAAGCGCTGGTGACGGGTGCAACCGGCGGAATTGGCGAGGCAATTGCGCGTATCCTGCATGCCCAGGGCGCTATAGTCGGCCTGCATGGCACGCGGCTTGAGAAGCTGGAAGCGCTGGCTGGGGAGCTTGGCGAGCGCGTAAAGCTTTTTCCAGCCAATCTGGCCGACCGCGACGAGGTCAAGGCGCTTGGCCAGAAGGCAGAGGCTGAGTTGGAAGGCGTCGATATCCTCGTCAACAACGCCGGCATCACCAAGGACGGCCTGTTCGTGCGTATGTCCGACGCGGATTGGGACAGCGTGATCGACATCAATCTGTCCGCGGTTTTCCGGCTTACCCGAGAGTTGACGCACCCGATGATGCGCCGCCGCCATGGCCGTATCATCAACATCACGTCGGTGGTCGGTGTTACCGGCAATCCGGGGCAGGCGAATTACTGTGCCTCGAAGGCTGGCATGATCGGCTTTTCGAAGTCGCTGGCGCAGGAAATCGCCACCCGCAATATCACCGTGAACTGCGTGGCGCCCGGTTTCATAGAATCGGCCATGACCGACAAGCTGAACGACAAGCAGAAAGAGGCCATCATGGCCGCAATTCCCGCTAAGCGCATGGGAACCGGCGCGGAAGTGGCGTCGGCGGTGGCTTATCTCGCTTCGAATGAGGCGGCCTACATCACCGGCCAGACCATCCATGTGAATGGCGGCATGGCGATGATCTAGGATTGGTCCGCGCCGCTGGATCGATTCGCGTTTTACCTTGGACCTGCGTGGTTTTTCGTGTAACTGCCCCGCATCTTGATGGTCCGGGTGATATCCGGTTTGCTTGTGTTGAGTTTTAAGCAGAACCATCTTTCAGCTTGATTAGCGTCATTCCGACCGCTAACGAAGACAGACAAACTTGAAGACGAGGATGCCCAAATGAGTGACACCGCAGAGCGCGTCAAGAAGATCGTTATCGAGCACCTCGGCGTTGACGCCGACAAGGTAACGGAACAGGCGAGCTTCATCGATGACCTGGGCGCGGACAGCCTTGATACCGTCGAACTCGTCATGGCTTTCGAAGAAGAATTCGGCGTCGAGATTCCTGATGACGCAGCCGAGACGATCCTCACGGTCGGCGACGCCGTGAAGTACATCGACAAGGCATCGGCCTGATCTTCCCAGCGATCAAATTCCGGAAGATTTTGCGATGAGGCGAGTGGTCGTCACAGGCCTCGGCCTGCTTTCTCCGTTCGGCATGGGCTACGAGCACGGTTGGAAGGAACTTCTGACCGGGCGTAGCGCTGCTCGACGGGTGACGGAGTTCGAGGTTGACGATCTGCCTTGCAAGATCGCGCACATTATTCCTCGCGGCGATGGCACCAACGGGACATTCAATCCCGAGGCCGTGCTTGAGCCGAAGGAACTGCGCAAGATCGGCGAATTCATCCTCTACGGGATCGCTGCCGCCGACGAAGCGTTGAAGGACTCTGGCTGGGAACCGAAGACACCGGACGAGCAGTTTGCCAGCGGCGTGTTGATCGGTTCCGGCATCGGCGGCATCGAAGGCATCGCCGAAAATGCCATAACGCTCAAGGAGCGTGGCCCGCGCCGCATCAGCCCCTTCTTCATTCCGGGACAGATCATCAACCTTGTGTCAGGCCAGGTTTCGATTCGTCATGGTTTGAAAGGCCCGAACCACGCAGTCGTAACGGCTTGCTCCACAGGAGCGCACGCGATTGGCGATGCGGCCCGGCTGATCATGTGGGGCGATGCCGACGTCATGCTGGCGGGCGGCGCGGAAGCGCCGGTCACGCGCTTGTCGCTGGCCGGATTTGCGGCCTGCCGCGCCTTGTCGACCGAACGCAATGAAACGCCGGAGGTCGCATCGCGACCCTATGACCGCGACCGTGACGGCTTTGTCATGGGCGAGGGCGCTGGTGTGGTGGTTCTCGAAGAGCTCGAGCATGCCAAGGCGCGTGGCGCCAAGATTTATGCCGAAGTGACCGGCTACGGCCTGACGGGCGACGCCTACCACATCACGGCGCCGTCCGAGGATGGCGACGGCGCGTTCCGCTGCATGACGGCGGCACTCAAGCGCGCCAATCTGAAGCCCGCCGACATTGACTACATCAATGCGCACGGCACTTCGACAATGGCCGATACGATCGAACTGGGAGCCGTTGAGCGGCTCGTAGGCGACGCGGCGTCCAAGATTTCGATGTCGTCCACCAAGTCCTCCATTGGGCACTTGCTGGGAGCGGCGGGCGCTGCCGAGGCGATCTTCTCGATCCTCGCCATTAGGGACAATATCGCGCCTGCCACGATCAATTTGCAGAACCCCGAACGGGAGACTGCAATCGACCTGGTGCCGAACAAGCCGCGCGCCAGGCAGATCGACGTGGCGCTGTCGAACTCGTTCGGCTTCGGCGGAACCAACGCGTCGCTCGTTTTCCAGCGCTATAATGGCTGACAAGCCACCGGCATTGCCGCTGGTGATGCTGGAATGTTGCCAATTTCGCCATATTCGCTCCTACTGTGCAGGAGGGGATTCGTCGCGGTATAAAATTGTAGGGTGCAATGAACACCAATCCTGGGGGTAACGGGGAGTTTAGCCAGCGGCCGCCGCCAGTGCCGGGGCTGATTGTACCCAAAACCGCGAACGAAGCGCTGCGTCCGGAAGCCGGGACGCCGCCACCGAAGCGCTCGCGCGCATCGCGCAGCCAAGTCGTTGTTTTCATGAATTTCCTCGTGACGCTGGTGCTGCTGGTGATCGTGGGCGCAGGACTTGCCCTTTATTTCGGCAAGCAGGCGTTCAACGAGCCGGGTCCGTCGGCGAACGCGGACACCTTCCTCGTCAAGCCGAATACGGGTGTCCAGGAGATTGCCGATCAGCTCGAGCGACGTGGCCTGATCAGCGATGCGCGCGTGTTCCGTCTCGGCGTACGCGCCTACGACAATGACCAGTCGCTGAAGGCTGGCGAATACGAGATCAAGCCACAGGCTTCGATGCACGAGATCATGGATCTCCTGAAAAGCGGCAAGTCGGTCATGTATTCGCTGACTGTCCCCGAAGGCATGACGGTCGAACAAGCTTTCCAGCGGGTGGCATCCCAGGAGGCTTTGACTGGTGACATGCCATCTGTGTTGCCGACAGAAGGCAGCCTTGCGGCTGACACCCTGCGCTTCACGCGTGGCGCGACGCGCCAGCAGATGGTCGACAAATTGCTTGCCGACCAGAAGGAATTGGTGGCCGAAATCTGGGCGCGCCGTTCTCCCGATCTGCCGCTCGCGAACGAGCAGGAATTCGTCACCCTTGCTTCGATCGTGGAGAAGGAAACGTCGAAGAGCACCGAGCGTTCGCGCATCGCCAGCGTATTCCTGAACCGGCTCGCCAAGGGCATGCGGCTGCAATCCGATCCGACGATCATCTACGGTCTGTTCGGCGGCAAGGGCAAACCGGCCGATAGGCCGATCTATCAGTCCGATATCGATAAGCCCACGCCGTATAATACATATACGATCAATGGCTTGCCGCCGACTCCTATTGCAAATCCGGGTCGTGCCGCGCTCGAAGCGGTAGCCAATCCGTCGAAGACCGATGACCTTTATTTCGTCGCTGACGGCACTGGCGGTCACGTGTTTGCCGCTACTTTGGACGAGCACAACGAGAATGTTGCGCGCTATCGTGCATTCCAGAAAAAGCAGGCGGAGGAAGCGGCTAAAGCCGGTACCCAGCAGCCCGCGCCTGGGACTGATGGAGCCGCGCCCGCGCAATAGCAGGGCATTTGCGGCCGGGGGACTGAAATGAATCTGCAAAGCATGACCGGGTTTGCACGCGCCGTTGCTGAACATGACGGCAATGCAGTCGCTTGGGAGGTCAAGTCTGTCAACGGCAAGAGCGCCGAGGTGCGGCTGCGAATGCCTCCGGGCTTCGAGCGGCTGGAGGTATCGGTACGCCAAGCCATCCAGAGGCGGTTTGCGCGCGGCAGCTTCCAGGCAACCCTGACGGTTACGCGGCCTGCCGGCACGCAATCTCAACCGGTGGTCAATGAGGCTTTCCTGAAGGACGTGGCCGGCTTGGCAAAGCGGCTGCAAGAGCAGTTCGGCATCGCGCCGGCCAGCGCCGACGGCTTGCTTTCCTTGCGCGGTGTTCTCGATCTTCCAGAAGTTACCGAGACGGAAGAAATGCGCTCCGCTCTCGACGCGGTGATCCACGCAACGCTGGATGTGGCGCTGACCCATCTTCAGCAGGCCCGGCAGGCGGAAGGCGAAGCACTTCGCGCGCTTCTGGCGGGCCATCTGGATGCGATCGAGGCGCTGACGCTGCGGGCAGAAGCGGACCCCTCTCGCGAGCCTGCTTCAATCCGGTCAAGGATAGCAGAGCAGGTCAAGCTGCTGCTGGACCCCGGTGCAAATCTTGACGAGGCCCGACTCTACCAGGAGGCTGCATTCCTGGCGACCAAGGCGGACATTCGCGAGGAAATCGATCGGCTGAAGACGCATGTCGTATCGGGTCGCTCGTTGCTCGGTTCCGGCGGTGCTATTGGTCGAAAGCTTGATTTTCTGGCGCAGGAATTCAACCGCGAATCGAATACTCTGTGCTCGAAATCGAACGCGGCCGCGGTTACCGCCATTGGGCTGGAGCTGAAAGCGGTCGTCGATCAGTTTCGCGAACAGGTCCAGAATCTGGAGTAACAGATGCCTGCCAAAGATGCCGGCTCCCGCATCCGCCGTCGGGGCTTGATGCTCGTATTGTCGTCGCCGTCCGGCGCGGGCAAATCCACCATCGCGCGCAACCTGATCGAGAGCGATCCGGAATTCGAGCTTTCCGTCAGCGTGACGACCAGGCCGCGGCGTGGCAGCGAGATCGAGGGCCAGCACTACCACTTCAGATCCAGGCGGGATTTCGAAATCCTGCGCGATAATGACGAGTTGCTGGAATGGGCCGAAGTGCACGGCAATTTCTACGCGACGCCCCGCGAACCCGCCGAAAAGGCGATGGCCGAAGGGCGCGACATGCTGTTCGACATCGACTGGCAAGGCGCCAAGCAACTGAAGGAAAAGGTGCGCGGCGACATTGTTTCGATCTTCATATTGCCGCCCTCGATGAAGGAACTGAAGGCGCGATTGAAGCGGCGGGCAGAGGATCAGGAAGCCGTCATCGAGACGCGGTTGACAAATGCGCGCACAGAAATCGAGCATTGGACCGAGTATGATTTCGTCGTCATCAACGACGACCTCGACCGTGCTTTTTCCGAAGTGAAATCCATCGTGACAGCGGAGCGGTTGCGTCGCGACAGGCGGCCGGGACTGTTTGATTTCGTCTCTGGACTGCTGGACGAGAGTACGGATTGACCTTTTCGCTTTAAAACGCGCTCAGACCGCGTTTGTCAGCCTGACGAATTCTTCGACGCTCAGCGTCTCGGCCCTTCGCGTGGCATCTATACCCACGGCTTGCAGCAAGGCTTCACCGCCAAGGCTTTTGAGGCTTTGCCGCAACATTTTGCGGCGCTGGCCAAAGGCAGCTTCCGTGACACGGCCGAGCTTCTTCACATCGGCATCGAGCGGCTGCGCGCGCGGCACGAGATGCACGACAGACGAGGTCACTTTCGGCGGCGGTGTGAAGGCCTGCGGGGGAACGTCGAACGAAATCCTGGCGTCTGTTCTCCAACCGGCAAGGACGCCTAGCCTGCCGTAGGCATCGCTGCCGGGGGTGGCAACGATGCGTTGCGCGACCTCGCGCTGGAACATCAGCGTCATCGATGTATAGAACGGCGGCCATTCGGCAACGGTCAGCCAGCGCACGAGCAGTTCCGTACCGATATTGTAGGGCAGGTTTGCCACGATCTTGATGGGCTTGCCCTGCGCCAACTCGGCGAAGTCCGTCTTGAGCGCGTCTCCGGACACAATTTCAAGCCGGCCGGGGTAGTGGGCCGATACTTCTGCCAAGGCGGGCAGGCAGCGCTCGTCACGTTCGATGGCGATGACGCGCTGTGCGCCGTTTGCCAGCAGCGCTCGCGTCAGGCCTCCGGGACCGGGGCCGACTTCGACGACCGTCGTTTGCATCAGATCGCCGGCGGCGCGTGCGATCTTGCCGGTCAGGTTGAGGTCGAGCAGGAAATTTTGCCCGAGCGCCTTCTTCGCCTGAAGGCCGTGACGGTCGATGACCTCACGCAGAGGCGGCAGGCCATCCAGGCTCATTGGCGTTCGTTCGCGCTGATGGTGTCGGCGAGTTGGCGCGCGAGTTTCAGCGCAGCGATCAGGCTGTCCGGCCTCGCAATGCCTTTGCCCGCGATATCGAACGCAGTGCCGTGATCCGGCGACGTGCGAATGAACGGAAGCCCAAGCGTGACGTTGACCGCTTCATCGAACGCCAGCGCCTTTGCCGGGATGAGTGCCTGATCGTGATACATGCACAACGCCGCATCATAGCCCGCACGGGCGCGCGGATGAAACATGGTGTCGGCCGGTAGCGGCCCGAAGGCATCGATGCCCTCAGCACGTAACGCTGTGACGGCAGGCAAAACAATATCCCGGTCTTCAGTACCCATCGAGCCGCCTTCACCCGCATGAGGGTTGAGCCCTGAGATGGCAAGGCGCGGCTTTTTGAGGCCAAACCGGTCGCGCAAATCCGCAGCGGTTATGCGAGCGGTAGATATGATTAGCTCGGTCGTCAGTGCCTGAGGCACTTGCGAAAGCGGGATATGGATTGTCACGGGTATGGTGCGCAGGTCAGGACCAGCCAGCATCATGACGGGCATGACCGGCTTGCCGGTGCGCTGAGAAGCGAGGTGTGCGAGGTACTCGGTATGGCCGGGAAAGCGAAAGCCGGCGTCATAAAGCGGCTTTTTGGCAATGGGGCAGGTGACAACCGCAGCCGCCTTGCCACGAAAACAATCGTCAACCGCCCGGTCGATCGCCTCGATCACCCCTTGGGCGTTCGCACTATCGGGAATGCCGGGCTGGTTGCTGAGACGGGAGGAAAGCGGCGCGACTGGCAAGCTGGACCGGAACAGGTCGCAGGCTCGTGAAGGCTCGGTTTCCGCAAGCGGGATATCGATACCCAGCATTTGGGCGCGGGCGGCGACCACGGCTGGATCGGCGAGAAGATAAAACGGAGGCGTGGCGTTGCCTTGCCGGTTTTGCCAAGCGGCGATGGCAATTTCAGGACCTATGCCCGAAGGATCGCCGATGCTGACGGCAAGCGGGACGCCAACTTTTTCCATGTTGTTCAGCGCTGGACGATGCGTGCCTTCTTCTTCAGATCGTCCATGTATTTCTTGCTGAACTCGTCGGTCTTGCCGCTGGCATCGCCTTCACTCTGGAATACCATCTGCGCGACCTTGTCATCGGAAACCTCGCGCGCGCTGCACACGCCGATGAACTCGACGCCACGCTCCGTTTCGCGAACGGTCGTAGCCGCGCCGGTCTTGGTCTTCTTGATCTGCTCTGCCCAGTCCGGCGGAAGTTGCGGTGCAAGCACGCGCCCAAGGTCACGGACGGTGACGTCAATCAGGCCCTTGGCGAACTCGTGCGTCGTGCCGCAGCCATTGAAGCGTCCGCGCATCGCCTCGGCTTCACGCTTGCGCTTGCCAAGCGTGGCGCCGCGCTCGGAAGCGGGCACGACGAAAATAACCTGCTGCAGCATGTATTCCGTGGCTGTGGGCTTGCTGCCGCCATTGTCCAGCATCTTTCGCACGACGTCTTGCTGGCTGAGGCCGTTGCCGCCGCCTTGTTCAGCCCGATAACGCGCGCTGAGAGCCTGGTTCCAAGCCAACTGGGCCCGGATGAACTCCTTGAAATGTTCCTTGGTGACGCCGCCCTGAGCCATGACGCCGTCGAGCTGCTTCAACTGCATCTTGTTGTTGGAAGCGAAGCGGGCGTAAGCATCGTTGACCTGCTGGTCAGTGATGCGAATTCCGAGCCGCCGGGCTTCGGTCAAACGTATCGTCTGTTCGATCATTTCGTTGGCCGCATCGCCCTTGCGGCGCTGCAGGCGCAGGAACGCGGACCTGTGCTGAATGTCGCCCGTGGTGACCGGGACGTCATTGACGATGTATTTGATCTGGCTGGCCATCGCAGGTGGCGTCATCGCGGTAAATGAAACCGCCGTGGCAGCAATGAGCAGGGCTAGGCTTGCTGAAAAGATGTACTTCCGCATCAAGGCAATCCGGGTTGTTCTTCGTTTCTTGCGGTATGCCAACTCATGCCTGCTCTATGCGGCAAAACCGTGTCGGCATCCGTGGCTGACTATTCAGTAAAGGAACTTGTCGCCGACCCAAAATCGCCCAATGTGCGGAACGAGATGTTGAATCCAATGCTTTGCGACACTTCCTTCGTGTCCCGGTCACGTGTCTCGGAGAACGTCATCAGATAGGTGAAGCAATCGTCCGCGTAACCGAAGCCGATCCCGTCCCTGACCAGGACATTCGTTTGCAGGTCATAGGTGCCCGAGCCGAAGATGCGCCAGTTTTCGCTAAGCTGCGCCGAACCGCCAACCATAACTTCGTGCCGGTCTTCGGCAAATCCATAAAGCGGCTGCTTCTGGATGAAGGCATACTTGGCCGACACGGAAATCGGTTGCCCGGTGAAGCCGAGCTTCACTTCCGAGCGCCGGACTTCCAGGGTCTGCTCGTCGAAGCGTCCGCTGAGCGACGCCGACAGGCCGCTCGGGCTGGCTACGCCGACCAGACCGACGAAATCGGACGTGTCGGTTTCAAGGCCGGAATTCGCTCCGACATTGACCATGTCCGGTTCTGCAAAGGAATTGCGGCCATCCAAATGATAGGATTGGCCAAACAGACCGTTGGTCGTCCAGCCATTCTCGAAGCTGCCGGAATAGCGCACACCCAAATTGGCGCGCGTGCCGCCTTCGATGCGGTCATAGCCGGAGAACTTGTCGCGCTCGAACAGCGTCGAGGCGTCGAACACGAAGCTTTGTGCGTCTTCGTTCGGAACGGCGAGGCCGCCGACGTAGGTCTCGTTCGGGCGAACGAACAACTGCGCCATCGGTTCGAAGACGTGCGAAGAACCGACGCTGGAGAACAGGATCGGGAAGCGCCATTCGAGGCCCAGCGTGGCCATGCTGCGGAAGAACGACGAGCGCACATCCGCAGTGGTGTTGATGTCCGGGTTGGCGGCCATGTCGTTGATTGCGGCCAGCGATCCCGACGACGCATTTACGAAGTTGCCATCGGCCTGGAATGCCAGCAGCGGCGTGAACACCATACCGCCATCGGTGACGAACGAACGCTTCCATTCGGCTTCGGCAGTCAGGCGACCTGACTCACCTTCGATACCGCGAACGCGCTCGAAAAAGCCGGGGTTGGTCAGGGAGTCCGCCGTGTCGAGATTGCTGCGATGCAGTGCCCGCGCATTGAGATTCACGGAAAGCTGGCCGCCCGCAAGCGGAGTATCCGGAATATAGGCGTAATCGAATGAGGGCAGGACCCAAGGCTGCTCGTCGTTCCTGGCGCGCGGGTCGCTGTCCAGAAGTCGTTCCTGAACCTGGAACTTCATGCCCCTCAGGTCGAAATAGTTCCGGTCGTTCAGGCCGGTGAGATAAACTTCTGAGCGATGGACGTAGTCGCTGAAGCCATCGATCTTGTAAGTGCGGGCAAAGTTCTTGTCCGACTGGAGCATGATGTCCCAGCCGAAATCCCATCTCGAATTGATGGCGAACTGGCCTTTGGTGCCCATCATGCCGCGAAGCTTGTTCGGGTCGCCTGCAGGGCCGCTGTCGACCGTATTGGCGTCAAATGAACCGGGGTCCTGCTGGTGGATACCAGCAATCTTCAAATTGTACTGGCCGTTATTGAAACGCTGACGCCACTCCGCTTCACCAAGGAAACCCTGCTTGGTGAAGTAGTTGCCCTTGACGGTCAGGTCGTAGGTCGGTGACAGCGCGAAATAGTAGGGAATGCCGACGCCAGCACCGAGTTCAGTATTGTAGCTGACCGAGGGGAAGAGGAATCCGCTTTTGCGCTTGACCGTTGGGTCCGCTATTTCGAACGCCGGCAGATAGGCAATCGGGAAGCCGAAGAACTCGAAGTTGGAGTCTTCAAAGCGAACGGTCTTCTTCTGGCCGTTCCAGATGATCTTGCGCGCCTTCACGCGCCAGATGGGCGCCTGGTCGGGCTTGTCTTCGCAAGGCTCGCAGGCGGTGTAGACGCCGTTGTGGAACGTCGTCAAAACGCCGCCCATGCGCTCCGCGCTTTCGGCTGCGAAGTAGGTCTTGTCGACCGTCTCGACTCGCAATGCGTTGACGAATCCGTCGGCAAAGTCGTCTGTGATGTCGATGTGGTCGGAATTGATCTTGGTGCCGTCGCTCTGGACGATCTGCACATTGCCGCTCGCCACGAGGCGTTGCGTCTGGCGATTATACTCCACGCGCTGTGCGACCAGCCGGTTGCCGCCGTAGTCGATCTGCACTCCTCCGACGGCGGTTACGGTCTGCGCGTCATTGTCATAGACGAGCGTGTCTGACTCCAGAAGCATCTGAGCGCCGGCCGGAATTTCCGCGGACAAATCAGGTACTTCTTGCGCCCAGGATGGAACGGTCACGGCACCCGCGGCGAGCAGGCACGCAAGCCCGCTCACTCCACACAGGAGCGCGAAACGGCTCGACCGTCCGTTCTGCAAACCCGCCCCCCTCACTAGCCGTCTTCCTTGTACAAAAGGAACGTTACCCCGAAAAACATTGCCACAACAACTGGAAACCATGCCGCGATCAAAGTCGGCACAAAACCAGCCACGCCAAATGCTTTGACGAGGACCGAAACGACATAAAGCAGAAACCCGGCGACAACGCCACCTAGAATCATCGTTGCCGATTGGCCCATACGCGCAAAACGCATCGAAACCGTCGCAGCGATAAGCGTCATGGCCACCAGAAGAAATGGCAGCGCCACGAGCGAATCGAACTGCATTGCGAAGGCATTTGCACTGAGGCCAAACGAGCGGGCAACCTCAATCTTGCCCGGCAAGTCGTAGAAGGGAATGGTTTCCGGCCGCGCCAGCCTCTCCTGCACGAACTCCGGCTTCAGATCAGTAGGGATCTGGACGAGTTTCTGGAGTTGCTTGGTTCCTGCGTCAGTCACGGAGCTGACGTCATGGAGTTCCCAATATCCGTCGCGCAGAAAGACGCGCTTGGCGTCCTTGCGCTCGATGATCTCGCCGTTCTTGTCGAGAACGAAGAAGGTCGCATCGGCCATCTCCAGTCCCTGGTTCAAGATGGCGCGGGCACCGATGATCGTGTCACCCGACTTGGTTTTTTGACGAATCCAGGGAGTTGAGTCCTCGTCCACGGCATTGGAGGTACCCGAACGGAGCAGGCTTTCGATGTGTTGCGAGCGGGAAAGGCCATGCGCGGCGAGGGGATTGAGCACACCTACGGCAAGCACACCGAATAAGAGCGCACCAAGGCAGACCGGCAGCAGGAATTGCCATGCCGAGATGCCGGCTGCGCGTGCGACCACCAGTTCGTACTTGCGATTGAGCGAAACCAGCGTGGCCATCGCGGCAAACAAGCCAACGAAGGGGACGGTCTGGAGTACGAGCATGGGAACGCGAAGCGCGGAAATGAGTGCGCCGATCTGATAGCTGAAGCCCGGTATGCGTGAGGTCCGGCTGGTGAGTTCCGTAAAGTCGATCAGGAACACCAGCGCAAAAATGCCGAGGAAGAACCACGTCGTAATCGTGGCATATCGGAAGAGGAAATATCGCCCGAGTGTCCAGCCCATCAAGCCGACCCTCGGTTGGAATTGGCGCCACGATACCGAAGCGAAGCGAATGCGTTGCGGACCCGGCTCACAAGTCCGACGACCAAATCGACCAGTCCGATCGGAAGTTCCATGGAGCGTTGCGTTCTGATGAACCAGATCGAAACGAGCCCCATCCCGATGGGAACAGCGTACATTAGGTAGCCAAACAGCGGCTCGGTTCTCGACTGCCCTTCGGCGAAGAACGCTACCCAGCGAACCAGCAGGGCGATGCAGATGGTCGTGACCAGGGGATGGATGCGGGCTTCACGATGCGACCGGGCGTCCCCTGCCACTGCCAGCGCAATCAGCGCGAAAGTGATCGGAAACATCCATTCGGAAAAGCGCTTGTTGATCTCGCTGCGGTAGCTTCCTGGCTCCTTCTTGTAGGCATCGTCGTTGGGATCTGGATTGAGAAGGTATTGGGTCGTTTGATCTTTCGGCAGCCGCACGACACCGCCCGTGTTCGACCCGAAGGCGGAAAGATCGAACGCATATGACGTGAAGTGAACGAGCGACACGCTACCGTCGACCGTTTTGCGATGAATGACGCCGTCGCTCATCAACAGCGCCTTGTCGTCGCCTTGATCGACCACCGCGCCACGCTTGGCGTAGTAGACCAGATCGGTCCCTTCCTGCCGTGTATCGGCGACGAAGATACCGCCTAGCTGGTTTCCGGGGAGGCGCTCGCCGATCTGCACGAACAGGCCGTTTTCGACCTTCCGGAATGTTCCTTCCTGGATCACCAGTGACAGAAAATCGGCGCGGGCGTTGGCGACGAGGTCGCGGTTCTTCTGGCGCGCATAGGGCTCGACGCCATTTTGAACGACGAAGCAGAAAATGCTGGCAGCGAGCGCGACCATCAAAACGGGCTTTACGACGGTCAGCCTCGACGCACCTGACGCATTTATCACGACGAGTTCCGAATCGGCGTTCATCGCGCTCAAGGTTTGGGCGACCGCGCCTGCAATCGCGAACGGAACGACAATCGGTATGACCGTTGGAAGGATGAGGGTGGCCACCTCGAAGAAGGTGAAGGCCGATTGCCCGCTATCGGTGACGAGGTCTATGCGCGCCAACACCTGCGTCGTCCAGACGATTGCCAACGTCCAGACCAGGGCGGCCAGCGACAACACGAGCGCGCGCCGCAGTATGTAGCGTTCAATCACCTTCATGCAGAGGGAGTTCTCAACTGGCTTTCCGGCATCGCGCCTCAGAACTGACTATCCGTCCGGCCGTGCCTGTACAACAGGCACACCAACCGGTCTCTCGGGAGCATGCTTTCTCGCCCGCGCCAATGTCGCGAACAATGGATAAGAAAGCGCGAAGGCTCATGGTTAATGATGGCTTGTGGCGAAAACGTGCGTCGGCCTGCGGCGAAACGCCCGTTGGCATCGTCTGCACGCGCCATTCTCCAACATGGGTTGCCAAATGACGGAAAACGACGAAATGTCGCTTTCCCTTCAGAATAACCGCCAAGCAGGTCTTCATGGCTTCGATATCTTCCGTGACGTTTTCCAGGTTCGCAGCGCCCAAGAAGGGAGTTGTGTACGTCTTGTCGGCCGAGGAGGCGGGCATCGGGCCCGAAGCGTTGAAATATGTGCCGGCCAAAACAGTCGATCGCGCGCTTGCGGCCGCCGATTTCTCCGGAAAATTTGGCACTCAGGTGGAAATTCTCGCACCTCAAGACACGGCCTTCGACAAGGTTACCGTGATTGGGGTGGGAAATATTGCCGGCCTGGATGAACACGCCTGGATAAAGCTCGGCGGAATCATTGCCGGTGCGCTCGGCAAAGCTTCTGAGGCGACCATCATCCTCGATTTGCCCGATACGACAGTGAGCGGTGCCGATGCCGCCAACGCCGCAGCGGGAAGCCTGCTTCGCAGCTATGTCTTCGACAAGTACAAGACCCGTTCGTCGAACGGTGACAGTGACGGAGACGCGCCCAGGAAGAAAAGCAGCAAGGTAACGATCATGTGCGCCGATCCGACATCGGCGAAGAAGGCGTTTTCCGCCGCCAAGGCAATTGTGGACGGCGTGGTGCTTGCGCGCGATCTCGTCAACGAGCCGGCCAACATGCTTGGACCGGTCGAGTTTGCCACGCGCATCAAGGAACTGGAGGCGCTCGGCGTCACGGTCGAAATCCTGGCTGAAAAGGAAATGAAGAAGCTGGGAATGGGTGCGCTGCTTGGCGTGGCGCAGGGATCGCCGCGCGGTGCGCGGCTTGCTGTCATGCAATGGAATGGCGGCAGCGCCAAGGACAAGCCGGTGGCGTTTGTCGGCAAGGGCGTCACATTCGATACCGGCGGCAACTCGATGAAGACCGCGTCCGGCATGGAAGAAATGAAGGGCGACATGGGCGGCGCGGCCGCTGTCACAGGCTTGATGCATGCCCTGGCCGCACGCAAGGCCAAGGCCAATGTCGTTGGCATCGTCGGGCTGGTCGAAAACTCTGTCGATGGACATGCGCAGAGGCCCGGCGACATCGTGACCTCGATGTCCGGGCAGACCATAGAGGTGCTCAACACCGACGCCGAGGGGCGTCTCGTGCTGGCAGACGCGCTTTGGTACTGCAACGACCGCTTCCAGCCGCGGTTCATGGTCAATCTCGCGACGCTGACGGGCGCTATCATGGTTGCGCTCGGCCAACATCACGCGGGGCTGTTTTCCAACGACGACGAATTGGCAGGCCGGCTGGTGGGGGCAGGGTCGGCAACGCAGGAGAGGCTATGGCGCATGCCGCTTGGCAGCGAGTACGACAAATTGCTGGAATCGAAGAATGCCGACATGAAGAACATCGGCGGCCGTTATGGCGGCGCGATTACGGCGGCCCAGTTCCTTCAGCGTTTCGTCAAGGATACGCCGTGGGCGCATCTCGACATTGCCGGCACGGCGATGGGCGCGCCCGCAAGTGAGATCAATACGTCATGGGGTTCCGGTTTCGGCGTCAGGCTGCTCGACCGGCTTGTCCGCGACCACTATGAACGCCCGTAGCTTTGTGCTGATTGGCGGTCATGACCGAGATCCTTTTCTACCATTTGACGGAGTCGACGCTTGAGGATGCGCTTCCGGGCCTGCTGGAACGCAGTATCGGTCGTGGCTGGCGCGCGGTCGTGCAAACCGGTAGCGAAGATCGGCGCGATGCGCTCGACCAACATCTGTGGACGTTTCGCGATGATTCCTTCCTGGCCCATGCGAGCGACCGTGAGGCCTTTCCGGCAGAGCAACCAATCCTGTTGACCACGGGAGACGGCAACCAGAATGATGCACAGATCAGGTTTCTGGTCGATGGCGCCGAACCGCCTGATCTTGGCAGCTATGAACGCGCGGTTTTCCTGTTCGACGGCCACGATACGGCGCAGGTCGAATCTGCGCGACAACATTGGAAAACAATGAAGTCGGCCGGGCACGCGGTGACTTACTGGCAGCAAACGGCGGATAAAAGATGGGAGCGGAAAGCGTGATTGCGGCCAACCGGTGCAAGGTTTTCGCAAAAGTCTTGCTGGTTGAGGCGGATAGCCCCCACCTTTGTTCCCAAACGATCTGAGAACGACTGATGCGTCTTTTTTTCTTGCTGGTGCTGTTGGCCGGTCTTGGCATGGGTTTCATCTACCCCTGGTCGATCAGCAATTTCTCAGGCCGGGAAATAGGAGCCTGGCCGGTCTATCGCCAGGGCCGCTTTGAACCGGTCGATGTTCGTCTGGCCCCGACGGACGCCCCGGTGCGCGTTCTGGTAGACTTGACGACAGATGCCAACGATCTCTTTGCACCTGTCGGGGCCGTGTTGACCATTACAGCCTCGGAGAGCGGCAAGACGGTTCTTGCCGAGACGCTTCGCTTCGCCGGCGAATCGCAAATTCGGGACAAGAGCCCGCAAGTTGCGCAAAAGGTCGCGCGCGACGATGCCGGCGTGATCGCAGAGGTGCATGACGGCACGTACCGGTTCAACGTCGGTCGCGGCGATGCCGAAGGTCCGCAGATCAAGGCTGTCGATCTGGTCTTGCGTGCCGGTTCGGGGGAGGTCGATGCGCGCTTCCAGCCGATCGGCATTTCCCTGATGGCTGTCGGCTTCATCGGCTTCGTTCTGGCGTTGCGCCGGAAGCGTTCGGCCAATCCGCAGAACCCCAATTCGCAACCGCCGCCGCCGCGCTGGGGCAGGGGTGGCGGCATCGACGGGAAATGAACTACCGGCACGCCTATCACGCGGGAAATTTCGCCGATGTCGTCAAGCACGCGGTACTGGCCCGGATCGTCGAATACCTGAAGCAGAAGGACAAGGCGTTCCGGGTGATCGATACCCATGCCGGCATCGGGCTGTATGACCTCTCGTCGTCTGAGGCTGGCAAGACCGGCGAGTGGCACGGCGGCATTGGCCGGGTAACAGATGCGAACCTCGATCCAAAGCTCGAGGCGTTCCTGGCACCGTACCTTGATGCGGTGCGCGCGGCCAATCCGCAGGGCGGGCTGGCGCATTATCCAGGTTCGCCCTTTGTCGCGCGCCATTTGCTGCGCAAGCAGGACCGCCTGTCCGCCATCGAACTGCATCCGCAGGATGCCGCGCGGTTGAAGTCTGTGTTCGCCGGCGACATTCAGGTGAGGGTGATTGAGCTCGATGGCTGGCTTGCCCTTGGCGCGCACCTGCCGCCAAAGGAAAAGCGCGGACTTGTGCTGGTTGATCCGCCGTTCGAACAGGCCGGCGAATTCGATCGCCTGTTGAATGGGCTGAGCAAGGCGCACCAGCGATGGCCGGGCGGGATTTACGCCTTGTGGTATCCGATCAAGGACCGTGACGCAGTTGCCGGGTTTCGCCGGGGATTGGCCGAGAGCGGCATCCCCAAAATCCTCGATATCGGCTTCGATACCCGGCTGCCGGGCAGGGAGCCGAGGTTGGATGGCAGCGGGATGGTGGTAGTCAACCCGCCTTTCACACTGGAAGAGGAGCTGCGAGGCGCGCTTCCTGCCTTGCATGGATTGTTGACTGAGGAGCCCGGAGCGCCCTGGTCTGTGAGATGGCTGACGGCCAGATAATGTGACGCTTGACCGCGACCGCCGAAATCCTCACAGTGCGGCCAAATCGCTTCGAGAGGCTGATATGATCCGTGCCATCAAGTCTGCAGTCCTTGCATTCTCCTGCCTTTGCGCACCCGTGGCGCTTTCTTCGGTGGCGCACGCGGCCGACCTTTCAACCTATGTCGACGAAGGCGATGCGAGCGTGTGCAGCACGCCCGCCGTGTTGAGCCGCATCACCAGCCGCTTTGACCATCAGGTCCACAACGTGCCGAACCTTCCGGATGTGGCGATCACCGATTTCAGCCGTATCCATTTACACCGCAGTCTGCCTGCCAGCGAAAGGTGGCCGATTGCGCGCCACTATTGCGGCGCCACCGTCACCTTGTCGGACGGCCGCGATCGCGACATCTGGTATCTGATCGAGGAAGGGCAGGGCTTCGCGTCCGTCGGCGACAATGTCGAGTTCTGCGTTTCCGGGTTCGACCGCTGGATGGTCTATAACGGCGCTTGCCGCGTCCTGCGCTGAACGCCCCTCATGCCTTGATTGACCGGTTTCGGTCGCTCTTCGGTTGAATTCCTGTCATTGGCCGTTGCTTTGAGCAAGGCGCGGAATAATGTGCCGCAGCCAATAACAGGAAACGACTATGTCCAAACTGCTCTACGCCTCAGCATCGCCTTATAGCGCCAAGGTTCGCATGGCCGCCGCCTATGCCGGCATTGCCATTGAGGCCGTTCCGACCAAGACCGACGACCAGCCCACGGTTCTGGTCGGGGCGAATCCGCTCGGCAAGATCCCGACGCTGCTGCTTGACGATGGCGCTGTCGTCTATGACAGCCGCGCGATCACGCAATATCTGAACCGTCTGTCCAAGAACGCGCTGTTTCCGCGCAATCCAGAAAAGCGCACTGAAGCGGAGGTGCTCGAAGCGTTGGCGGACGGCATCTGCGATTGCGCTCTTTCAATCATCTATGAGCGCCGGATGCGGCCCGAAGAGCACGTTTTCCAACCCTGGATCGACAAGCAGTGGGAAAAGGTGACCCGCTCGCTCGATCACCTGAACGCCAACCCGCCCAAGCTGCCGAAGAAGATCACGGTCGGTCAGATCGCGTTGCGCGCTACGCTGGGCTATCTCTCGCTGCGTTTCGAAGGCAAGTGGGAGAAGGGGCACGGGCGGCTGACGCGTTGGGCTGCTCGCTTCGACGAGAAGTTCCCCGAGTTGAAGGGCCTGACCCCTTCCTGAACTAACGCAACAAAAAAGCCGGAGCGAAAGCCCCGGCTTTTTCGTTCTGGTCCGATCGTCAGATCAGAACTTCATACCAACGCCGAACGTGACGCGGTTGTCGCGGGCGTCGAAGTCACGTGCACCGGCGCCAGTGTTGAAATCCTGGCTGCCGTAGTCGGTGTAGCGGTACTCGACGCGGCCGAACACGTTGTCGGTCAACTTGATGTCTGTGCCGACACCAGCGGTCCAGCCGAACATGGTGTTGCGATCGCTACCGACGGCGTCGGTGATCTTGACGCTCTGGCCTGCACCACCGGCCGTGCCGTAGAGCAGGATGTCGGGGCTAACAGCGTAGCCGAGGCGCGCGCGTAGCGAACCTTCAACGCCACCTTCGGATTCAACGCCGGCATTGTCGCCCTTTACGCCGTTGTATCCGAGATCGCCTTCGGCACCGAGCACGAAGTTGTCCATCTGATAGTTGTAGCCGACGAACGCGCCGCCGAGGAAACCATCCGTGTTGATGGTGTTGCCGGGCTCTTCAACGCGGCCGCTGAAGCCGTAGCCGATGTTCACACCGGCGTATGGGCCAGCCCAGGAGGCGACGGGAAGTTCAGCAACTGGCGCCACGGGTGCCGGCGGCTCTTCCATGACAACGTCGGCGGCGTATGCGGGGATCGCAGAAGCGAAGGCAATCAGCCCAAGGGCAACGGCTGCCGGCCTTGCGAATTTGAGATTGGTAGTCATTGGTTCTAACTCCTTGAGCCACAGACACTGGCTTCCTTGACCTGAAAGGACGGTCGAACTGGGAGATAACGATCCCGCCTTTCATCGGTTCCGGAATTTGGTGATCAAATGCGGCGGAACCGAACCTGAACTTGGGTCATTCCCCGGCGCAAATGAGGCTGAAGCTTGACGTTGCATCGAGGCAACAGCTCTGTCAGCAGTGTGTGCCCCCGATTGCTGCACCGCGCTTGGTGCAAGGCGTTGCGACCGCTATATTGGCGGCGTCGAACATCCGTGATGAGCCGAATCGCATCCCGCAAGGCCGCTTTTGCCACATTGCAGCCTCAGGAACGAACGGTGTCTGAACGCATCTAGTCGGAAGACTGCGCCGTCAGGGGCGCGGTTCGACCAGATATGGAAAGTGAAAAATGACACGAATCGCTGGAACGGCATTGATAACGGGTGGCGCGCGGCGGATTGGCCGCGCAATTGTCGAGGATCTCGCCGCGAATGGGTTCGCGGTTGCCATTCACAGCAACAGTTCTGCCGATGAAGCTTCCGCTCTTGCAGAACGCATAAGGAAAACGGGCGGCAAGGCATCAGTTGTCGTTGCCGACCTGACCGATATGGTGGCGGTGGCCGAGGTGGTCGAAAAGGCGGAACGTGCATTGGGACCGGTCTCCCTTCTGGTCAACAATGCGTCCTTGTTCGAGGACGATTCGGTACTCGATTTCGATTGGCCGGAATGGGATCGGCATTTCGACATTCACTTGAAGGCGCCGGTACTGTTGGCTCAAAGATTCGCCAAGGCTTTGCCCGAAGCGATGGATGGCTTGGTCGTGAATGTGATCGACCAGCGCGTGTGGCGTCTCTCGCCACGGTATTTTTCTTATACCTTGTCGAAGTCTGCGCTTTGGACCGCAACCCAGACCATGGCACAAGCACTTGCGCCGCGCATTCGTGTCAACGCGATCGGTCCGGGACCAACGCTTAGGAACACGCGGCAGGATGACAGCGATTTCCGCCAGCAGGTCGATGCCTTGCTGCTAAAGCAAAGTCCCGACCTTTCGGAATTCGGGGCAACTATCCGCTACCTTTGGCAGGCGCGCTCGGTGACCGGCCAGATGATCGCACTTGACGGCGGCCAGCATCTTGCGTGGCAGACGCCGGATGTGGCAGGCATCGTAGAATGAGTACAGGCGACAACGGCAAGGCCCGTGGCCGTGCCGCAGTGGACGATCTTCCGGATACCGATCTCGACGATGACGCGGCAGAGGATACTGTCGCGCCTGCCGGCCCGGATGTTGCGTTCACCGCCATAGATTGGACCCCGCATGCCGGCGACGCTGACGGCAAGGTTGGTGCGGAAGTCATCCAGACACTCGTCAAGCGCTTGCCCAATGCACCCGGCGTTTATCGCATGATGAACGCGACTGGCGATGTGTTGTATGTCGGCAAGGCCCGCAGCCTGAAGAAGCGCGTAACCCAATACGCGCAAGGCAGGTTCCACACCAATCGCATCGGGCGGATGGTTCGTGAAACCGCGACGATGGAATTCGTCGTGACGCGAACCGAAATTGAAGCTCTGCTTCTTGAAGCTAATCTTATCAAGAGGTTGCGGCCTCGTTTTAACGTCCTGATGCGGGACGACAAGTCCTTCCCTTACATTTTGATCACGGATGACCACCTGTCACCCGGCATCTACAAGCATCGCGGCGCACGTTCGCGAAAAGGCGACTATTTCGGCCCGTTCGCTTCAGCGCAGGCTGTTGGCCGCACCATCAATTCGCTTCAGCGAGCGTTTCTATTGCGGAGTTGTACGGATTCGTTTTTCGAGAACCGGACACGCCCGTGCCTTCTGTTTCAGATCAAACGCTGCGCAGCACCGTGCACCGGCGAGATTTCGCATGCGGACTACGCAGCCCTTGTGGCGGAGGCGAAAGATTTCCTGTCCGGTCGCAGCCAGAAGGTGAAATCCGAAATCTCGATCGCCATGCAGCACGCGTCCGACGAGCTCGATTTCGAACGGGCGGCCATCTACCGCGATCGGCTTGCAGCGCTGTCGCATGTCCAGAGCCATCAGGGCATAAATCCTCAATCCATCGAGGAAGCGGACGTTTTCGCCATCCATCAGGAGGGCGGCCAGACCTGCATTCAGGTATTCTTCTTCCGCACCGGGCAGAACTGGGGCAACCGCGCCTATTTCCCGAAAGCCGATCCGGCTCTCGATGCCGCTGAAGTGTTGGGATCGTTCCTGGCCCAGTTTTACGATGACAAACCGACACCGCGGAGCATTCTTCTTTCGCACGCTGTCGAAGAGCAGGATCTGCTGACCGAGGCGCTGACCACGCGGGCGGGACGCAAAGTCTCGCTATCCGTTCCGCAGCGGGGCGAGAAGAAGGACCTGACGGACAGCGCTTTGCAAAATGCCCGCGAGGCGCTGGGCAGGCGCTTGGCCGAGACGTCCACGCAGACCCGGCTGCTGGCCGGATTTGCCGAAACATTCGGTTTGGAAAACGCGCCACAGCGCATCGAAATATACGACAACTCCCACATCATGGGCACCAATGCCGTTGGCGCAATGGTCGTCGCGGGGCAGGAAGGCTTCATCAAAAACCAGTATCGCAAGTTCAATATCCGCTCGACCGACATTACGCCGGGAGATGACTTCGGCATGATGCGCGAAGTGATGGAGCGTCGGTTCTCCAGATTGCTGAAGGAGCATGGTGACGAGCAAGGCGAAGCTATTGAAGGGCCGGCCTCGGATGGTTTTCCGGCCTGGCCCGACGTCATCCTGATCGACGGTGGTCAAGGGCAGATGACGGCGGTGCGCAAAATTCTGTCAGACCTTGGTATCGAGGATCGGGTGGTCGCAATCGGCATTGCCAAGGGGCAGGATCGCGAAGCGGGCCGCGAGCGCTTCTTCGTGAAGGACAAAGCTTCTTTCACGCTACCCGTGCGCGATCCGGTTTTGTATTTCATCCAGCGCATGAGAGACGAGGCGCACCGTTTTGCCATCGGCTCGCACCGCGCCCGCCGCAAGAAGGAAATGGTCAAAAATCCGCTGGATGAGATCAGCGGCATCGGGCCGGGACGCAAGCGAGCACTGCTTTTGCATTTCGGCACGGCCAAGGCCGTCAGTCGCGCTGCCGTCGAGGATCTCATGACCGTGGAAGGCATTTCCGAGCGCGTCGCCAAAATTGTATATGACCATTTCCACGAGAACCGCTGATGAATGTCAGATTTGCGCCTCTTTCCTAGGCCAGTCGGCTTTCGACAGTTGACCCCTGACACCGCCTTCTGATTTGAGTAGTCAGACGCAAAACAAGAGTCCGCACACCATGGCCAGACGCGCATTCAACCTGCCCAACATGTTGACATACGCCCGCATCATTGCGGTGCCGCTGGTGGTCCTGTGCTTCTTTCTGGAAGGGCACCTCAAGTCGAGCGATTTCGCGCGGTGGTCTGCGCTGGCAATTTTCCTTGCCGCCAGCATCACCGACTACTTCGATGGGTATCTGGCTCGCGCCTGGCAGCAGACGTCGAACATTGGCCGGATGCTGGACCCGATTGCCGACAAGCTGCTGGTTTCAACCTGCCTGCTGCTGCTTGCTGCAGACACCGATTGGCGCGGCGGCATCGCCGGCTGGTCGCTGTGGGCGGCGATCATCATCCTGTGCCGTGAAATTCTCGTGTCCGGATTGCGCGAATATCTCGCCGCGCTGAAGGTGAGCGTGCCGGTGACCAAGCTTGCCAAGTGGAAAACCGCGATACAGATGGTGTCCATCGCCTTTCTGCTGGTCGGACCTGCCGGCGACAAGATTTTCCCTTACACGACGCAGACCGGCCTTGTACTTTTGTGGATTGCCGCGATCGTCACCCTTTACACCGGGTACGACTACTTCCGCGCGGGCTTGAAGCACATCGTCGACGAGTAGCGCCATGAAGCTCATCTATTTCGCCTGGGTACGCGAACGGATCGGGAAGCCGCAGGAAGACGTGGAACTGCCGGGCGACGTCGAGACGGTTGCAGATCTTCTGCGCTGGCTGCGTTCGCGCGGCGAAGAGTATGAGAACGCATTGCAGTACCCTGATGTGATCCGCGTGGCGATCGATCAGGAACATGTCGATCACCGCGAGAAACTGGGTGCTGCAAGGGAGATTGCGCTCTTTCCTCCAATGACGGGAGGGTAAACAGCGTGCCAGCCTTCAAGCCCGTGGTCCGCATTCAGACGGAAGATTTCGATCTTGCCGATGAAGTTTCAAGGCTGACAGCGGGCCGCACGGATATCGGCGCCGTCGTCACTTTCTCGGGACTGTGCCGCGATGAATCCGGCCGCCTTGCCGCGCTGGAACTTGAGCATTATCCGGGCATGGCCCAGGCCGAAATCACCCGAATTGCAATTGAAGCATCGGAACGCTGGCCCTTGCAGGGACTTGCCGCGATCCATCGCTACGGCAAGATTTCCCCGGGCGAAAACATTGTCCTCGTTGTCGCCGCTTCGACCCATCGGCAGGCCGCTTTCGAGGCAGCCAGCTTCGTGATGGACTTTCTCAAGTCCAAGGCTCCGTTCTGGAAAAAGGAACATCAGGCGGACGGTTCGGAGGGCGGCTGGGTCGATGCCAAGGAGTCCGACGAGGACGCTCTCGCGCGCTGGAAGCGCTGACCGCGAATTCCCGTAACCTGAGAATACCTTGGAACAGCCTTGGTTTCTCCGCATTCGCCCGTTCTTTTGCAGCCGGTCTTTTGGCGGTGCAAACGAGGGCGGGATATGCTGGAAAAGCTGGCTGAACTGATGGTCTTCGGGCTGGTGCCCCTTGTGGTCGGCATGATGGTGACACCGGATCACGCCGTGGCTGCGGACAAGATCCTGAAGGGCGAAATCATGTACCGCGAGCGCATCGCGCTGCCGCCCAATGCGCAGGTTACGGTTCAACTTGCCGATGTCTCGCTGGCAGACGCTCCGGCTGCGGTCATCGGTGAGCAGACGATTTCGCCGGCCGGTCAGGTTCCGATCAAGTTTGAAATCAAGTTCGACCCGTCGGTAATTCAACCCAACATGACCTATGCGTTGCAGGCGCGCATCTCGGTCGACAACCAGCTCTGGTTCATTACGGATACCCGTCACCAGGTCGATCCGCTTTCAGATGCTTCGCAGACCATCATGGTTCGCAAAGTATCCGGCGATGGCGGTGCCGTCTCGGAAGCGATGTTCGGCAAGGACTGGAAGGTGGATTTCATTGATGGCATCGACATGTTGCCGGAGCCTCGCGCCACCTTTCGTGTCGAAGAAAACGGTCGGATTGGTGGAAAGGGGCCTTGCAACGGCTACTTCGCCAACGCGAAGATCGATGGTTCCAAGATGACGATAGGACAAGCAGGCGCGACGATGATGGCCTGTGCACCCGATCTCATGAAAGCCGAACAGGGTCTGTTCCAGGCCTTCGCCAAGGTTGCGTCGTATGAGCTGGTAGACGGCACGCTGACGATGACCGACAAGGACGGTAAAGACGTCTTACGGTTCGTTCCTGCAAACTGAGTTCAAGTTCGATCGAAAGAGCTTGATATGAACGGGACGGCTCGCTCAATCCGAAATTTCGGTTTGCGGGCGGTCCCGGCCATCTGCCAGCTCGTCGTGCCATTTTCCCTCGGCATCCTCATACTGGATGCCATCTGACGACCCGGCGACCTGTTGCTCGGCGGAGGCGATTTCCGCTGCACGAAGAGCATCTTCGTGGGTAGGAAAAGTTTCCGAGTAAGTTTCGCCCACCTTGTATGCCCAACCCCCGTCGTGCTCGACGATTTTGTAAATAAGCTTCGCCATTTCGGTCCTCCGGACTGGATGAAAAGTCTCCATTCGTGTGGTGCCAAACGCAAAGCGGGGCCGTTGGTTGCAACGGTAACCCAAGTGGAATCCGTATGGAAAACGGATACCGGTTCAGTCGGACGCCTTCATCCAATGTTGCATCGTTGTCACCGAGCGGGCCAACTGCGGTGCCGGATGGATTTCTTCGCCGAAAGTGGCGGCGGCACGCCAGCCCCAGCGTGGGTCAGCAAGGAACGCGCGCGCCAGTGCGACCATGTCGGCGCGGCCTTCGGCAATGATCGTATTGGCGAATTGAGGATCGGCAATCAGGCCCACCGCGCGCGTCGGAATATCGGCGCCCTTGCGGATCGCATCAGCAAGATGCACCTGGTAACCGGCTCCGGCAGGCAACTTCTGCAGTGGCGAGTTGCCACCGCTGGAGCAACAGATATACGCGACGCCTTGTGCCTTGAGCGCCTTGGCAACCTCGATGGCCTCCTCGACATCGAAACCGCCATCCACCCATTCCTTGACCGACAGCCGGGCTCCAAGCATGAGGGTAGGGGCGGCCTTGCGCACAGCCTTTGCAACTTCCACGGCAAAGCGCATGCGGTTCTCGAGCGAACCACCCCAGCGGTCCTTGCGCTGGTTGGAAAGCGGAGAAAGGAACTGGAAGATCAGGTACCCGTGCGCGCCGTGCAGTTCGATGAAGTCGAAACCAGCTCGTTCGGCACGCTTTGCCGCATCGGCAAAGTGCTGGATCGTCTCAAGTACTTCATCGTCCGTAAGCGCGTGCGGCGTTTGCCAGCCGCTGTCGTAGGGGATGGCCGAGGCGGAGACGACCTGCCAAGGATCTTCACGCGGTTGCAGCGGGCCACCGCCTTCCCACGGACGTCGGTTGGATGCCTTGCGGCCTGCATGGGCGAGCTGGGTGCCGAATTTGGTGCCAGGCATTGCAACGCGCTTGGCTGCATCGAGCGCGCGCTTGGCGGCCGCCTCGTTGGCTTCCGAATAAAGGCCGAGGCAGCCATGGCTGATGCGCCCGCGCCGCTCGACATCTGTCATCTCCACGGTAACCATCCCGGCACCCGACATGGCAAGGTTCATCCAGTGATGGAGATGCCAGTCACTCGCCGACCCGTCGTCGGCCGAATACTGGCACATCGGCGCAACCGCGATGCGGTTGGGGAAAGTCAGATCGCCAAGCGTGATCGGCTGGAAAAGCGGCGTCGTCATCAAAAATCTCCGGAATGCGAAGTTTGCTAAGTCGAGGCGCAATGTAGTGGGCGAGAAAGTTGGCTGCCACCAATGGCCTGCTAAAACTGTTGGGCCACCCGGCGTGAATTTCCGGGTCGATGAGGCAACAACATGGGCTTGACGCCCGAAGCCTCACGATTGAAAAGGGCCGACAAGCGGACGTGGCGGAACTGGTAGACGCAAGGGACTTAAAATCCCTCGATCCATGATCGTACGGGTTCGATCCCCGTCGTCCGCACCATATTGATAATAATGAATAAAAATTATTCTCGATCTGCTGAGAGTGACCTTCCAATCGGTGGTCAGGGTATCCATGAGGGTATCCGCGAAGGGTTACTCGCGCTGTGGGCCTTGGGTTAGCCGCACGAAGAATGATGACAAATGATGCATCGAGGCTCAACGGTAGGGCAGGGTAAACTGCCTGGATATCACGATGCATTAAATGCGCCTGTAGATCGGCGGGTGCACGTCATGACAACGCAAAATTTAGGCGCATATGCGGCCATGTGAAACCAGACGTCAATCAGTTGCGACGCAGGTGAAGATGACCATATCGACAAGCCAGCGCCCGCCGTCGAGTTCGCGGATGAGGACGGAATTGCTTTCGTCCTTAGTCGAGACGGCCAGACTGTAGGGAAGGTCGGTGGTGCTGGTGGAGCGGAACACGTAATCGGTGGCCAAGCCGCCTTGGTCGACGAGCGTGAAATCTCCCTTCTGCGCCGCCTCGTCCTGATGAAACGTCAGCTTGGCCGCCGGGACGAACTCGGTGGCTTCCCCAACAAAGGCGTTGCAGGCCGCCGCCCCGCAAACGAACAACGCATAGAATGCCGCTGCAAGTTTCAACATAACCTTCCCCCGTGATGATGCAGATACGCCGGCGAAGTGCCCGAAGTACCAGTGGAGAGTTTGATACCCAATTTCCTCCGCCATAGGCATGGCCCCGTCGCTCGATCAAAAAAGCCGACTGTAGTTACATCTCAGCCTGATCGCTCTAATCCATCTCGGTGGGGGCAGACAAAACGCGTTCCGGCAATTGCCCGTTCAAGAGCTTTACTACTGTCCTTGCTGTTTCGATTTCTGTGCGCATGAAATGCTCAGAATGAAAGAAATCGCGGCCATCGGACATCTCGTACCAGTCGAGGGCAACTGTACCCGTCCCATCGCCGTGCACCCAGACCGAGTAGCAGGCGCGTTCAAACGTTCCCGCGCGTGGCGTTCCAGTAACGGGCAAGGTCTGCTGGCAACGAACCTCATCTAAGGCTTTATCGAAGGCAATGTCGAAAGTGTCCCGTGGGCGGCCATCTGCGAGGTCGAGCACCTTCTTGGGCTGCTGTTTGGCCTGTTGCCGACGTCCCGCCCGCGCCGCCAGCCGGTGCAGGTGTGCTGATTTCTCCAACGCCACCTTGCGGTTCGGGTTGGCTTCAATCTTGGCCTGCCTCTCGCGCGCACGGGCCGTCTCCAAGTGCTGCTCTGGGGTATACTTCATCGGACTCTACCATCATCGATGAATGGAACGATCGGCGTCATCCTGATCAATCCTGATTGCTAGGTCCTATCGTGTCGCAATGAGGTATTGCCAAGTGCGCTCAAGCGCATCATCAACTCCTGCCATGCCGCCGGCATCGCGACAACATCCTTTACTGATATGTTGGGCATCGCAGCAATAGGAGAACTGTTGTCACGATTGGTCACGCAGGGGCGGAAAGAAGACGACCCAATCGCTACGACACAGTATGAAGGGATCAGGCTGGCTGGGGTCGATACCAAGGGGAAAGCCCGATCCTTGGGCGCACGCTGGCTGGCGATGGGGTGTTCTATGGAGGACCCGAGGCGCAGCTTGTAGCGATCGTGCCGATCCCGCTAAACAAAGGCGCAGTGGATTGTTCCATTTCAAGGCATGAACACAGTGTCAACGTGCACATAGACCGCCGCGTGCATATATCTAGCGAAAAGAAGGATGCGCGCCATGAACAATCAAACAAAGCCTGCCGTTTTCACCGTCGCCTCTGTTATCGTTGCAGCGCTGATTGCTATTGCTTTGACCGTCGGCGTGTTCGAAATGCTTCTGTTTGCCGCCTTCGCAGCGTTTGTCGCTGTCATGGCAACGATGGTCGCGGTCTCGCTCGACGTGCGCTATCCGGAAGAATATCAGCCGGTTCGTGCGTCACGTCGCGAATACCGGGACAGACAGTAGTGCGGGTCGCCATCTTCATCAGTTCGTCGTCGTTCGACTGCTTCGCGTAGGGCGCGAGCATAGCGGCTTCTTGTTGCTATTGCGCTGGGTGGTGCTAGTCTGGGCTGGTTGCTATGTGCGACAGCGTGAGGCTCAGCCCGTTTATGTCTAAGCTTGCAAACTTCGCAAGGTCGGGCCTCACCGATCCCCCAAAACTCCCCCGCTTCGGCGGGTTTTTTTTAGTCATCAGACCAACCGGCAGGACGCTGTACCGCACAGATCGCCAATGTTGCGCTTGAGAACGCGACGATTTGATCCGCTTGCCTGTCCAACACTGCTTGTGGTTCCATCCGCCCCAGTTCCTAACTCGTTTCCTGAGGCTATCCATGTATACACATATCCTGATACCGACTGACGGCTCGGAATTCGCGCAGGCCGGCGTCGATCACGGTCTATCGTTGGCAAAACTAATTGGGAGCAAGGTTACGATCGTTACGGCCACCGAACCATTTCCAACGCCTACCGGCACCGCTGCCTGGGTAGTAACGCCCAGCGAAATCAAACATTACGAAGCGGACTGCAAGAAAGCCGCCGAGGATATGCTCGCGTCTATTAAAGCGACTGCGGAACGGATGGGGGTCGTCGCTGACACGGTCCATGTGCCTGACGCTAGGGGTGCGGCTGCCATACTGGCAACGGCGCAGGAAGCCGGGTGCAATCTTATTGTAATGGCTTCTCATGGCCGGCGAGGTGTAAAACGGCTGCTCCTTGGAAGTCAGGCTGCAGAGGTGGTGGTTAACAGCCCCGTGCCAGTACTGATCGTTAAATGATTGCCGACCCATCCGAACTCCAAGCCATCGCCGCAACAAAGCCGACGGCAATTGCACAGGCGAGCAAGGGCATTGCCTCACGCCTCGATAGCGGCAATCTTGTCGCCGGCACTCCCAGCGTAGCCGCCGCTTGCGGTGTGTGTTTTCTGTTACAGCACAAAATGAGAGTTTCCGTTACGGTATATGCTCAAAATTGACTAAGGGGGTTTTCATGCGGATTGCAATTGCGCTCGCAATTATTCTTGGGGCATCGAGCACGGCACTGGCAGCCGATCCCGCAGCGGAACTTCCGGTTGCTTCGACCTATAACTGGTCAGGTGCCTATGCCGGCCTTCATGCCGGCCATTCGTGGGGTGACGGCGATGGCGTCTACACGGTAGGCGGTGTTCGCATCGAAACGGCCAACCTGAATGCAGACGGCTTCATGCTTGGTGGCCAAGTCGGGTACAATTGGCAGTTCGGTTCCGTTGTCGCCGGTATCGAAGGCGACCTCGCCTTTTCCAATGCAGATGGAAACGACGATATTTTCAGTTTCCCCGGTGGTGTCGTGCCTGTCGCAACCACCCATGCCGAGATGGACTATCTTGGCAGCATCACCGGCCGTTTGGGTTATGCCGTTGACCGCGCTTTGTTCTATGCCAAGGGCGGCGTTGGCTTCACGCGCCTGGAAATCACGGATATCTCCCTTGGTGGCTTCAACAACGCAAGCGGCAAGGAGTCGGTGGCAGGCTGGACCCTTGGCGCGGGCGTCGAATACGCGCTCAATGACAACTGGACCGTCAAGGGCGAGTATCAGTTCTATCGGTTCTCCCCGAAGCTGACATTGCTGAACCCCGGTGGTACCGAGTTCAGAACGTATGATGACAATTTCGATGTCCATGCGATCAAGATTGGCTTCAACTACAAGTTCTAATCTGCTTCACAGATGAGATGCAAAGCCCCGCTCCGGCGGGGCTTTATTTTTGTGCGAGGCCTATGCCGCTCAGGATGGCAAGGCGAACAGTGTTTTGCTCTGAGGCAGAAGCAAGAGTTGCTGGTTGGCGCAAATCAAGGCAATAATCCTGCGTTCCGGCGCGCAATAACTCGCCCCATAGACACCTTAGCGACTATTGGTTCTGCCAACAGCATTGCCACCTACCTCGTAGTGGGGCTCTCGCCTGTCAGCCGAGGAGTGTCGAATTCTTTCAGGGTCGCCGTTCTGCGCTATTTGAGCGCGAATTCCGGCACCAAGCCGGCTCCCGCTGTTTCGTCCGGGCCTCGTTGTCACCGACCATCTGTGAATAGCATCAACTAAATGCCAGGACGCCGGCCCTACGTGCAGCTACTATGAGAGCACGACGAGCCTCATGAGGTTTTCGCAGACCGTCAAGCGCATCCCGGCAGGCCCGATATGCCGAACGGTATGTACGTCCTCTAGCCCGTTGGGGCCATGCGCCCTGCAATACTTCTATGGCTTCCCATGCGCTCGCGATCATGCGGACGCCAGTCGTCTTGAATTTCAGTCGAACTGGGTCATGAAAAACGGCATCATTCAACACTTCCTCCCGCCTTTTAGGTGTCATCTGAGCAAGCAAGCTGGCACGACAGCACCTCTCTTCCGATGTGGGCCTCCCGTATACAGGTTTCAAGAATAGCTAAAGCAACCTCCCATGCGGCTACCATCGACGGGCGTTCTTTGCAGATGCCTTGGGCATTGGAGCAATTGGAGGCATTATTTTCATTCACAGGCCTACGTCCGCGCAATGGCGGGAGGTAGCATTCAATC
The DNA here is from genome assembly GCF_057809835.1 of Mesorhizobium sp. FG116. Lineage (NCBI taxonomy): Bacteria > Pseudomonadati > Pseudomonadota > Alphaproteobacteria > Hyphomicrobiales > Phyllobacteriaceae > Mesorhizobium > Mesorhizobium sp. FG116. The sequence continues at coordinate 107,902 of NZ_JBMDKS010000004.1, read as the reverse complement.
GTGAGAAATGACAACTTTTGACAGTATTTGACATCCAGCCGCTAATGCGACGTCAGGCGAGTCGGTGAGGATGATAGCGAAAATGCGACTTGCCGCTTGGAAGCGCTGCGGAGGGAACTGAAAGTCACAAATGATCATCCATCCAGTCACGACACGCCAGGTAAAGGCAGCAAGGGCCTTGCTTCGGTGGTCCCAGGAAACATTGGCCGTCCGCGCAGGAATTTCGCCAACCACTTTGAAACGGCTTGAAGGGCCCGATGGCGAACTTGGAGGAACCTCCCCGATCAAAACGAAGATCGTCGGTGCGCTTGCGGCAGCAGGGATTGAATTCATAGGTGAGCGGGGCGTTGCGCTGTGGAAGGACTAGTCCGTCAGAACCAATGGCGTACGCTGTGTAAGAAGTGTAATGTCCAGTGCCGCTAATGCCCTCTAGCGGCCACTCGGCCGCGACACCCGCCACCATCCCTAACAGCGGCCGGGTCGCAATAGTCGATGCAGCGGTCCCCGACCGGCATTGATAGCGGACCTATTCGGGGTTAATGCACTTGAGCGGTCAAGGCACTTTGGCCGTTCGGCCGACGCGGATAGTTCACCAGACTATTGCACCCGCGCCGGCCAACCTTGTCCAACCTGACAATGATCGCGACCTATCACGGAAAAATTTCTTGGCAGCGATGCTAAGGAGTCTGGAAGCTTGTGCCTGGCTGCCATGTGTGCTTTTCCGGATAACCGACTGAGGCAGTCCATCAGTTATGGCGCTGATTGGTCAACAGCCAGTATGGTCAGCGTGCGGTTGCGACCATCATTGGTAGTCCATCGGATTGACTGTCCAACACCAAGCCCCAGCAGCGCTGTGCCAATTGGCGTAAGGATTGATATTTTGTTCTGTGCAATGTCTGCATCCGCGGGATAAACGAGTGTCACCCGCCGCTGGTGACCGTCGTCGGATCCATATTCGACCGTCGCTCCCATCTGCACTGTGTTCGACGGAGCAGACCCTTCGACACGCGCCCTCTCAAGTTCGCTGAGGAGTTCATCGGCCAGTTCCGGTAGGCGCTCTATCAATCCATTTGCGAGCTGGGACAATTTCTCATGATCTGCTCGTGTGATGGTTATCGTCGGCTTCTTCATTTTTGATCGCCAGGCTTCCTGTTCTTGCCCTCAGACTAGCCCGAGTGCCCTTTTCGAAGCGTCAGTTTTCCAGTTTCGATGCGCTCAAGAACGTCGCAAACCGTTTCGGCCCGTGTCTTTTCCAAGCCGACCAAGGGCCTGTCCCCGATGGCCGCAGGTTCGTCTCTACGGTTGTCCCAAACCATCCAGAGCCCATCTGGCTGGGTCATACAAACAAAACTAGGCATGACTGCCCCCCTTCGCCACAAGAAACCATCTATCGCCGCTCCCGGCAAGGCAACTTTCAACAATGTTGTTAGACAACCGCCCATTGCCGATGCCTTGGGCATCGGAGTAATACAGAGCCACGTTACAATCGTGCAGCCACATAGCGGCGATACTGGCGGAATAATACTCCTGAGAGATGATACTTTTTGATATGTTCGGAGATGTACGAACCTTGGCTCGTGAGGACATCATGAGCGAGATTGCGCTCGTGCCCGAAATCGGGACTTTACTCCACGATTTTCCAGTACGAGTCCTTGCGGATCACTTTGCCGCTTCGAAACGTGTAAAAGTCGCAGCCTCGCACTTCCATTCTCGTTCCCTCGCGGTTAGTGCCTGTGAGGGTCCATTTCGAGATGCCTGTTTCGATCGACGAGTCTACAAAATGCTCGGCATTGCCGTAGTGGACATCAGGCAAGCCTTCAAAGCGCGTCGACAACGCTTCTCGCACATTTCGTTTGCCTTCGAAACGAGCCCCCCATGGCTTGCTTCCCCTCGGCATCTCAAGGACGCAATCATCGGAAAAGAACTCCATGATGCGATCAAGATCGTGTGCGTTAAAGGCCTCGCAAAGTTCCGTCAGTGTCGATCGAATGTCCATTCGTCCGTCTCCTACGGGTCGGCTTTCCATGCGCGCTCAATGCCTGAAATAGGGTCATCGGCGACTGGTCGAGTCAAGGCCTTACCCTTGGAGAGCAAGCGCTTCGCCGATGCCTTGGGCATCGGAGCAATTTGGAGCCATCTTGATGATCGTGCGGCCGCATGACCCACGGCGCGTGCGGGATAGTTGGCCCGACGAAATGATGATTTTTGTTGACATTTGGTGTTGCAGCCGAAATTGAACTCCGGCGGATAAGCGTCCCAGGAATGGCTCGGTCGGCGCAAAAAACAGCCCCGGCGAAAGGCTTGACCGGGGCTGAAGCGTCGTCTTGCACTGCTTCGGGTGGAAACCCGCAGCACGTCAAGGTTATCGTCAAATGATGAAGGGCACGTTGCGCTAGGACAAATACAGCCACACTCCGGAGCTACACCATCTACCGGGTCGGAGACCTGCCCAAGCAGATGAACTGATGAACTAGCCAAGCCAGGGGTAGAACCGGAGATAGTATGACCTGCCATGCCCAATGCGGCAGGCAGGCGGCGGTGTGGCAGTCGCCACCGCCTTGCCCGATATCAGTTACCGCCGAATGTTGGCACGTCTCACAGCGGCATCAACTGCAACTGCTACGGTCATCTTCCCGCCCCAATCAAACCAATCTCGCCTAAAAGAGCGGCCTCCGGACGGCTTTTGGTTGCGCTCCTCCAAAATGCGGCGCATTATTTATCTGCATGCTTCCCCCCGGAACAATGCAAGTCCCTGCTGAAATTTTATGTCTAAGCCGCAGCAGAGCCTTCCCCTTACCCAAGTCCTTTTGGCCCGCTTCGGCGGGCTTTTTCTTTGCGCTTGCGCAAGCTGAAATTCGCAGGCATGCGCCAAGATATGCGTAAGCACCGATGTCCCTCTATTAGGTGCTTGCTGCTCCATTGCCCCGGTTCAGCCGGGGCATTTTTTCACCGGCCCATCGTTTCCATCCTTCAACCAATTGCCCTGAATGCGGCTTTGGACGCGATGCCGACGAAATAATATTCCTGAGAAATGAGTACTTTTTGAGGAGTTTCGGCACAGGGTCGCAATCGAGTGTCCGCCAGGTAAACGCGCCAAAAAAGGCGCGCCAATGCCGCCGGTAAAAAAATTCCGTTAGCGGCTTGCTACCTCCCACACACCTCTCGCAACATGACCTCAGCCTGCGCGAGCACGGTTTGCACCGCCTCCTGCTCCAGATCGGGCGGATAGCCTTATTTCTTCAGGATGCGCTTGACCAGAACGCGCATGCGCGCGCGGGCCGACGCTTTGTGCTGCCAGTCAATGGTTGCCGATCCGCGCATCTGCTCGACCAGTTCATGGGCGATGATGCGCAACTGTTCGCTGCCCATCGCTTCAATCGCGCTGTCGTTTTCTGAAAGCGCGTCATAGAAGGCCAGTTCCTCCGGCGACAGTCCCTGCTCCTCACCGCGTGCGGCGGACGCTTTGATATCCTTCGCAAGCGCGATCAGCTCCTGGATCATCTCGACGGTCGAGATCGCATTGGCATGGTAGCGGGCGACAGCCTCTTCGAGTCGGCGCGAGAATGTTTTGGTTTCAACCACGTTGGATCGCGACCGGCTTTTGATCTCGCCATTGAGCAGCTTCTTCAACGCCTCTAGCGCAAGGTTCTTCTTTTCCAGCTGCCGGATTTCGGCAAGGAACTCGTCCGACAGGATCGATAGGTCTGGCGACTGGATGCCAGCTGCCTTCAGGATGTCGACGATCTCGGCATTGGCTACAGCCTGGTTCAGGAGTTGCTCCACCGCTAGCGACTTCGCCCGATCCGACATCTTGCCGGTGGCCGTGGTCTTGACCAGCGCCGCCCGCACCGCCTGGAAGAAGCCGACCTCATCGCGGATCGTGCGGGCGGCGTCGCTAGCCGAGGCAAGTGCATAGGCTTTGCCCAGTTCCAGTACCGCATCCTGATAGCGTCGGTGCGCCTTCTTCTTGTCGTCCGGTTTTTCGACCTTGGCGGCTTCCTGTTCCTGCCATTGCAATATCCAGTCGATGGCATCCGCCAGGGCTGCCAGGCGTTGCTGTGGCTGGCCGGTGATGCCGAGGCCGTAGTCGTGGCCGTGGAACATGCCGCGCACGATCTCGTATTTCTCCATCAGAACCGCGACGGCTTCTTCCTCGTCGATGCCGGTCTTGTCGCGGTCGGACTTGGTGTAGTCACCAAGCGCCTTCTTCAGGTTTTGGGCGATGCCGATGTAATCGACGATCAGGCCACCCGGCTTGTCCCGGAACACCCGGTTGACACGGGCAATCGCCTGCATCAGCCCATGGCCGCGCATCGGCTTGTCGATATACATCGTGTGCATGCAGGGCGCATCGAAGCCGGTCAGCCACATGTCGCGCACGATCACCAGCTTGAGCGGATCGGATGCCGATCCTGTCATGACGATCTTGATCGCACCTTTGTCGTCATCGTCGGAATGCCAGTCCGGCCTCAGCTTGATGATCTGATCATAGAGGTCGACACAGATGCGACGGCTCATGCACACCGCCATCGCCCATTCATGCCGGCACCACGGAACTAACGGCTCCAGCCTCGAGGCCGACCAGCGCCCAGATTACCAACACGGGTCTTGGCCCGGCTCGCCCGTACCATTTGATCAACGCAGTACCCAAAAACCCCGTCGAGCCTCAATGCCGCTGCACCGGTCTGGTCAAAGGCGCCTGTCATCATCGGCACGCACGATACCGGCCCGCTGATCCGGTCGAAGGATGGCTTGTGGCTGGCGATCTTGGCGCAGGCTGCGAACAAATCCATGCGCAGCGACCGCATCAGCCCCGGCAAATGGGAGCGTCGCATCGGTATGCGACGACATGCTTGAGTGGACGGTGCGCGCCGGAAGCATCAGCGCAAGGGCGGCCGATCGAGGATAATCGCCGCGAGAAGCAGCGCAAAGCTACAGACCGACAACCCTGTACGCAGCACATGCCAGTTCCACCATGTGGCACGTAGGTTCATCCAATTCGCTGGAACTGAGCCCGCGGTCCAGCTCATCACTTCCGCATTGATGGGCTGATTGAATAAGCGGGTCACCACGCCGCCGCAAATCATCAACAGCAAAGCCCACAAGTACAGCCAAAAAGCTACGCCTTTGCCGCGGGCCAACCAACTCAGAGTGAAAGTGAGGATGATCGAGGCAAACGCCAAGCCGGGCAGCAGCACATTCAGGCCACGCACCGCGCCTTGGTGCATTTCGACAAAGGTCGTGGCCGTGAACCCAGTCGGATCATATCCCCGCCAGATGCCGAAAACGCTGCCTGCGACCATCGCGAAGAACAGCGCTGCTAGAAACTGCAGAAGCATGACGACGGGGGCCATCGCAACTTCCACGCCTCACAGCCGGATTGGCTATGCGACCCATGTCCACTCTACTGGAGCCATGTTCGTCGCAGCGTTACTGTACTGGACTCATGCCAATTGTAAAGTCGCGATCACGACCCTACCGATTGCCGAAGCGGAAATCTCAAGCGGCAGAGACGCGCGAAGCGGTGCCTTCGGCCGCTCAGCAGCCGTTTCTGGCGGGAAGCTAGACAAAGATGTCAACGGCGTTAGGCCGCTTCTACCGCCGAACTGGTAAGAAAGCACCATTGCTGCCAACCGACAAGTGGATTAGCTATATGGCCGCCGTCTAACGTGGGCACCAAGCGTTGGCTTCCTTCCACTAGCGCAAGGTCGAACGAAGGATACCGTTTCTTTAGCGGATTGTTTTTCAGGTGGCGTTCCTTCAAGATTATCCCAAACGTGATTTCCTGGTTGGCAGCGAAGTGACATTTCCGGTGAGTCTCGCCCGATTTTTGAACGAGGAACAACGATGAAACGTATGATGATTGTCGCGGCAGCATTTGTGGCGCTGGCTACCGGGAATGCGCTGGCCGCCGATCACCAAGTCCAGATGCTCAATAAGGGCGAAAAGGGAGCCATGGTGTTCCAGCCCGACTTCATCCAAGCGGCCCCCGGCGATACCGTCACATTTGTTCCGACCGACAAGGGCCACGATGCCGAAACTATCAAGGGAATGATACCGGAAGGAGCCGAGGCGTTTAAGGGCAAGATGAACGAGCAGATTACCGTCACGCTGGGCAAGGAAGGCCTCTACGGCGTGAAATGTACGCCGCATTACGGAATGGGAATGGTGGCGCTGATTGTCGTCGGCACGCCGGTTAACGTCGAAGAGGCGAAGACGGCAAAGCATCCGGGAAAGGCAAAGAAAGTGTTCGCGGAGCTCTTGGATCACGCTTCTACAGACTGAACCGGCCGTGTTCCAAGTAAGTGAATTTTTGATGCGAAGCGACAATGGGATGCCAATGCAGGACACATGCAGAATGCGTTCGAAATCAGGGGCTTTTTCTAGGGGCCAGACCACTCATGGAGCCAAGGTGCCAGTGTGGCTCGTGGCGGTCGCCACGATCCTATCGCTGCTCTTCTTTGCCCCGGCATTTGCTCAAACTCACCAGCACGGCACGGCGGCGACCGATACTGCTCAGGCTTCCCCGTCCTCGGCGTCATCTAACGGTTCTCAGCCTGCACCCAGCGCCGATGCGGCCGCATCCTCGAACACCGTCAGTTACCACAATCCAACCACGTTCACCCTCAAGACCGGCATCGCCAACGGACGCATGGTCTATATCGGGGTCGGCGGCGACATCGACGGCCAAGTCAACCCGACCCTGATGGTGCATGAGGGCGAACTGGTGCAGATCAACTTGATCAACGGCGAAGGCGCCGAACACGACGTGGTCATCGACCAATACGCGGCACGCTCGTCGATCGTCGTTGGGAAGAACGCCTCATCCACTTTCTCCTTCACCGCAAGTAAGGTCGGCGAATTCACCTATTTCTGTTCTATCGCCGGACACCGTGCGGCCGGTATGGAAGGGCTGATCCATGTCATGCCCGGTCCGCGCGAGGCGATGGACTCGAATGCCGCCGACATCGTGCGTGACCCTGCCGACCTGCCCGGCCCCATCGGCCAGCGCCCGCCTCAGGTCGTGCGCGTCGACATGGAAACCGTCGAACTGACGGGCAAGCTCGATGATGGCACCACCTATGTCTACTGGACCTTCGAGCGCAAGGTGCCTGGTCCCATGGTGAGGGTTCGTGTCGGCGACACCGTCGAGGTCCACCTGAAGAACGCCGCCGACAGCGTCATGATGCATTCGGTCGATTTCCACGCGGCTACAGGACCTGGCGGCGGTGCCGATTTCACCCAGATCGCCCCCGGCGAAGAGGCGGTGGTAACGTTCAAGGCGCTGAAGCCCGGCATATACGTCTATCATTGCGCGACGCCGAGCGTGGCCCACCATATCACCAGCGGCATGTACGGGCTGATCCTGGTCGAGCCGGAAGGAGGCCTACCGCAGGTCGACCGCGAGTTCTACGTCATGCAGGGCGAGCTTTATACAGTCGAACCCTTTGGTACGCAGGGCGAAATGGAGATGGACTATGACAAACTGATCTCCGAACGGCCGGAATATTTCCTATTCAACGGGTCGGTCGGCGCACTCACCAAGTCGCATCCGCTCTATGCAAATGCCGGTGAAACAGTCCGCATCTTCTTCGGTGTTGGGGGACCCAACTACACCTCGTCGTTCCATGTGATCGGTGAGATTTTCGATCATGTCTATTCGTTGGGCAGCGTAACATCGCCACCGCTGACCAACGTTCAGACCGTAACCGTTCCGCCGGGCGGGGCAACGATCGTCGACTTCAAGATCGATCGAGGTGGACATTACGTGCTGGTTGATCACGCGTTGTCGCGAGCCGAGCGCGGCCTCGCCGGCTATTTGATCGTCGACGGACCGGAAGATGACGAGATAATGCATTCCGGCCCTGCAAAAGAACCGGCGAAATAAGAACTGCGCAGAGCGAGGGCAGAGTAGCGCCCGCGACGGAGGTAATCCCTCGTGGGCGTTGTCATTTCCGCCACCATCGTCATCGTCGAAATCAGCGCCATGCCTTTTCGTCCACCGATCCATCGTCCGCCTGGCCTGAAGCATCACTCCATTTGGACATCCCCACTCGCCAAATGTAGGTGCCCGGGGTGGCACGACATCTGCGAAATCCGGGAAGGCCTTCCAAGCGGGTTCCAGTGGAGGACGGCCTACTATGGGGTTGTAGTGTAGGCGGACGGACCGAGCAATTCCATCTTTGGCAGGTAGTGGAGACGGTATGGGAAGATGGCATCAACGGTAACCCGGACGCCCGACCCGCAACACGGATCGTAGACGCGCCCCCAGTCGGGCTCCAGCATCTAGAAGTGTACGCACGACTGACCGGGGCGTGAAGAACTCGCCGCCGCGCTTGCCTTCGGAACTGGCGAAGCCCGACAGGAAATACTCGTAGACGCGCCCCAGCAGGTCTCTCGCCTTGTCGGTGCTGTCGTGCATGCCGATGTTGGAAAACAGGTCGATCAACTCGCCCAGCATAGTCTTGTTGAGCGTCGGGCGAGCATAGTTCTTCGGCAGGACGCCTTTCAGGCCGTCGTTCGACGGAGCCTTCTCGATGGCCTCCATCGCCTCGTCTATGAGCTTACCAATCTCCGGCCGCTTGGCGTTCGCCTGCAAATGCGACCACCGGGCCTCCTTCGGCACCCAGAACACGTTGTCGGCGAGATATTCCTCCGGGTCTTCCGTGTCGGCGTACTGGTCCTTTGCCAGTTTCGCCCGCTGCGCCTCGAAGGCGTCGGAGATGTACTTCAGGAAGATCAGGCCGAGTGCGACATGCTTGTATTCGGACGGTTCCAGATTGCCTCTTAGCTTATCGGCTGCCTTGAACAATTCCGCCGTAAAGCCCAAGTCCCCGTTGCCGTTCCCGTTCTTGCCTGCCACGTCGTCCCCCAAATCAGTCGGTGGACCGTAGGCCGAGCAATACGCGGCTGTAAAGGACGACGACGCCTGACAAGCTTCTTGGCGCTCCAGAATTGCGGCAAGCCAGCGCGTGGCCTTCACTGTTGTCTGGGCTCGGTCGACCATGCTGCATCCGCCTCCCGGTGGCGCACACAGCAGGCAAGACGCACCATTTCCGCCTGCACGGCGTCGAAGAAAGCTCGGAGTTCGGTTTCGATCTCTCCCTCAGGGATGCCCACGCCGTGCAATTCATTCCGCGTCCGCGTTACAGTTTGCTTCCAGTAGGCGTCAGCCGCGCCACCGTGCTTCCGTAAAAGGTTTTCAGCTATCCACCGGACACGATGGGAGCGACGTGCTGGCGGGAAAGCTATTAGTTTGCACGTTGGCTTCCATGTCAGAAGGTCCATTTGGTCACCAGCCATCGCTTGCCCTCCAATAAGGATTATCTTCCTCCTCAGTGCCATTCTGAGATGAAGGTGTTCTATGAAGGTGTTCGTAGGAACCCGTGTTCCGTGACCGGTAGGAACCCGTGTTCCGTGACATGTCTGCCGCGGGTTGGAACCCATGTTCCGTGACAGTTGCCTTACGCTTTGCCCTTCGCCTGGCTTGTCTCTCTGCTTCCCGTTCGCGATGACGATCGAGATCGATAGTCAGTTGATCGAGCACGGCATTCATTCGATAGTCCTGCACGAGATAGATCGTGGTGCCCCGATTTGATCGGCCATTGATGACGATCCACTTAGCGTCGATCAGCTCTTGGAGGTACTTCCTAATCGTTTTTGTGGACACACCAAGCGACAACGCCAGCATTCCTTCAGAGGGCCATGCTTTTCGTGAATTGATGTTGACGTGATCCATCAATGCAGAAAAGGCGGACGCGGCACCCGGCCTCACCTTGTGGTCTGCCCGAACAGCCCGCTGTAGATCGAGCTTCCATCCGGTGAAAGTGCGGGTATTTTCGCCATCAGCCTGCGTCTCAGCCCCCACTTTGCGCTTTTGTCCTGTCATTGGCGGCCGTAGGTGCAGGGATTGGCATTCGCCATGCGTTTCAAGCTGGCATCGAGTGGCAGACGCCGCCCAGTCCAACCAGCTATTGGCGGCCTCCTGTCGTCTGGTCCGCCGAGCGGGACCAAGGTGAAACCCGCCCGATGTAGCCGAGCTATGGTTTCTTGCAGTGGCTTTTGATAGAGAGGCAGAGCGTTGGACCTTCCGTTGGCGTCGGTCACTGGACCGCCTCACGGGTTACGTGGCCGACTTTCACATACCGCCTCGCTAGCCAGTGGCAGAAGGCAGCGCGCGGGTATCTGACTGCGCGGTCCGAAGTGCGGATAAAATCAGGACCACTGCCCCGATTGCGGTGCTTTTTCAGGGTTGAAAGAATGACGCCCATAATCTCGGCAGCGTCCGCCGGTTCGAAGCTGATCGGAAGCTCATCATCTTCAGCTAGGCGCCTATATACGTCAGCGCCATACAGGCCTTGACCCGTCCAGTAGGCTAGACGGCATGAAAAGAGTTTGGATGCTCTAGGGTACATATCGTCACCATTCGTTGAAGGTGACGACTAGTTAGACCCGATAGGGAGGTCCAAAAAATCGAAAAACTGGACAAGCACTAAAAGAGCTCTTCGACTATCGCGTCACCATAGTATTTGGTGCGTATTGCGGCCTGCACTCCTGCAATTAGCCATTCTTCAATTCGGTCTTTCCATTCAGTGACGTTGCCCCCCGTTTCTAAACGATTATGAAACATGGCCACGGCGATAGTCTGGTTGATTGATTTCCACGCTGGCGCTTGCTCAAGATTATTTCTATTTGCTCCTTGGAATGCGCGTGCAAGTTGCGTGCGGGAAATTCCCGATAGTGCCTCCACATGGGAGATCGCTTTGTTTTTTGAGTATCCCCGCATCATTCGAAGCGCCACGAGGGCCTCGGCAAGGTCGTTGTTCAATCGTTGAGTTGCGTTTCCTCCTGACTTGGGCAGACGTGCAGCTAACGCATCAAGTAACGGAGAACGTGCATTGTTGGCTGCGCCAATCAACATTGAGCCAACTGATATGAAAGCCAACTTTGCCTCATATGAGGGTGCCTCCAGTGACCGATCAAGACATTCGATTGAGAGAACGCGCATGGCGTTCGCAATGGGACTGTCTCTCGCAATAAGAGAAGCGGGTGGTTTGCTTTTCATTTGGCCATCAGCTTTACATCTGCCGACGGCTTTTGAAGTACGTTCATTGCGTCCGCAGCACGTTGCGCGCCCCGACGCGCGAGGCTCTCGGATTTCGAAACATACCGGGCTGTCATCGCCAATGTTTTCCAGCCGAATGCTTCCCTAAGTTCGTGAGCTTCCGCACCATTAATTGCGGCCCACGTCGCTGCCGTATGCCGAAGAACATGCGGGGTAATCGGTTCGATTTCGGCTTTTGCGCACACCTTGTTCAAAACCTCCCGCAGCATCTTGTATGAAATGCCTTGCGAGCCTTTCCGGCTAGAAAAGACGAAGCCAAGGCGATGAGGCTGATGGTCAATGATCGTCGCGGCGTCCGTGGCCAGCGCTCGTAGACTTGCACCGGTCTTAGTGTCGGGAAGCCGAGCTACCAAACGCGACAGGTCAATCATATCCCAAGTCAAATCCAGTGCTTCAGAGACACGCCAACCGGTCACAGTAAGAAACCGGATGCAATCGGCATGGGCTCCTTCAAAGGTCACCAGTGCCTTCAGAAAGGAAGGTAAATCCGTCTCATCAAGCCAACGTTCGCGGGTTGCCTCCTTGTTTTTCGGTAAGCGCGCGCATGGATTGTCTCTCCGCATGTCAAGTTCAATGGCCCGGCTCATCATCTTGGACAGAACGGCAAGGCTACGGTTTGCATCGATCGGGTTCGATTTCTTTTTTCGCATGAACGCGCGGACCATTTCCGGCGTGATATCAGCCACGCGACGACCTTTGAATTCTGGGAGGAGATTTCGCCTTATCCTGCCTTGGTAGTCTTTTTGCGTGGCAGGCTTCTTGTCGGCGATATGGTTTTCTTCGAAGTCGTCGACGAGGTGTTCAAAAAGCGGTTGCGCCTTTTTCGCCGCTCGGGCAGCGGCAGGATCATCGCCGGCCTTTATCGCCTGGAGCATAATTTGTGCGGCCGCTCGTGCTTTCTCTGCCGGGAAAGTAGCATGGTCACCGATGGTGATCTTTCTTCGCCGCCGCTTTCCTGCATCCGAAGGTAGTTCCTGAAAAACAAAAAAGACCTTCGATAGCGAACCATCGGCTTTGCGACGGACTCTGACAGCGAAGCCGGTCAGCTTGCTATCGCGGATTAGTGTCTCATCACGTCCCTTCAACGAAAGGCGGTTTTGCAGAAAGTCATCAGTCAATACTGGCATGAGGTTTTCTATCCGTCGGCTATTCACGGGTATCCGCTAGGGTATCCATTTGATGTCCCCTTGCATCACCCTATAAGGACCTAAGGTAACCGTAAAGTCTCGAAAAATGCTTATTTCACAGGCATCTATAGAAGCTGTTCGCATCTAATAGCAGACGTGGAGGAAATGACTTAAAATCCCTCGATCCATGATCGTACGGGTTCGACCCCCGTCGTCCGCACCACATTGAAAAGCCACGAAAATGCGTCGACTTGCGGCGCAGCTACTTGTGATCTGGTGGGGGGCCTTAGCCGTTGTCCGGTTTCCGTTCAGTGGCCTGCGCGGGTCATCGAAACGGCGACCAGGGTTGTCAACATTGCCGCCGATGCGACAAGCGCCGCACAGATCAACGTCTGAATGAACCCGACGCTGATACCCGCAGCAACAAATGCAACCAACGCCAGAGCCAATATCACCGCAATAGCCATTTCCACGCACCTTCAGTCATAGTTCGGTTTTCAGTGAACTACATGTCGGCGCTGCGTTCAAGAAATCTGCCCGCCATGCGGCGACGCGCCGCTCGCATAAGGGCGTCCGCGTTCGGGCGCACGGACTAACCCCGGTCGTCGCGCCACCTGACCAAGTTGGCGTTCGCGCGGTGGAGACGCAAGGCGGCCGTTGCAAGACCCCATGGCGTTAGCCCTATACCCCTTGCGCCGGCAAGCATGCCCTGCGCCCCCGCCAATCTTGTGTCAGAGTCTCTGGCTGGATGCCACTGTAGTGTGGCCTTAATCTTAGCCGCTAACGTTAATGTTAGCGGAGAGGCCGCGCTTTCAACTCAAAGCGCGGCCCTTGCGTTCAATCTTCCTCGACGAAGACTTCCTCGCGTTTCTTCTTGATGCTGGGCAGGAATACGATGACCAGCACGGCAAGCGAGATCGCCAGCAGGATCGCGCTGATGGGCCGGGTGACGAAGGTGGTCGGATCGCCGCGCGACAGGATCATGGCGCGCCGCAGATTCTCCTCCAGCAACGGACCAAGCACGAAACCGAGCAGCAGAGGTGCCGGTTCGCAGCGCAACTTCAAGAGTACGTAGCCAAGCAGCCCGAAGAACGCGACGGCATAGAGGTCGTAGACGTTGGAGTTCACGCTGTAGACGCCGATCGAGCAGAACGCCATGATGATCGGAAACAGTACGTAGTACGGGATCGTCAGAAGCTTCACCCAAAGGCCGATCAGCGGCAGGTTGAGCACGATCAACATCAGGTTGCCGATCCACATCGAGGCGATGATGCCCCAGAACAGCGCAGGTTGTTCCGTCGCCACGTTGGGGCCGGGGACAATGCCCTGGATGATCATCGCGCCGATCATCAGCGCCATCACCGGATTGGCCGGAATGCCCAGCGTCAGCATCGGGATGAACGATGTCTGCGCGCCGGCATTGTTGGCCGACTCCGGGCCGGCGACGCCTTCGACGGCACCGCGACCGAATTCCTCCGGCGTTTTTGAAACGCGCTTCTCGACGGTGTAGGAGGCAAACGACGCCAGGATCGCGCCGCCGCCCGGCAAGATGCCGAGTGCCGAACCGATCGCGGTGCCGCGCAGGATCGGGCCGACCATGCGCCTGATGTCTTCGCGCGATGGCAGAAGCCCGCTGACCTTGGCCAAGAGCACGTCGCGGCCCTTTTCGTTTTCAAGGTTGCGCAGGATCTCGGCGATGCCGAACACGCCGACCGCGACGGCCACGAAGTTCAGTCCGTCCGCATACTCGCGAATGCCGAGCGTGAAGCGCGGCGTTCCCGAATAGATGTCGGTACCGACCAGCCCGAGCAAAAGGCCGAGAACGACCATGCCCAGTGCCTTGATGATCGAGCCGTGCGCCAGTGCAATTGAGGAAACCAGGCCGACGACCATCAGCGAAAAATACTCGGCCGCGCCGAACTGAAGCGCGATTGCCGTCAATGGCGGTGCGAACAGGGCGACCAGGAAAGTCGAAACTGTTCCGGCGAAGAACGAGCCGATGGCGGCAATTGCAAGTGCCGCACCCGCGCGGCCCTTGCGCGCCATCTGGTATCCGTCGATTGCCGTGACCGCCGAAGAGGATTCGCCGGGCATGTTGATGAGAATGGCAGTCGTCGAGCCGCCATATTGGGCGCCGTAGTAGATGCCCGAAAGCATGATGAGGGCCGAGACCGGGTCGCCGATCTGGAATGTGATCGGCAACAGCATGGCAATGGTCGCGGTCGCACCGATGCCGGGAAGCACGCCGATCAGGGTGCCGAGCAACACGCCGATCAGGCAAAACAGCAAGTTCCAGAGCGTCGAGGCGGTGGCAAAACCGAGAGCTAGATTGTGAAACAGATCCATAGGCTCGTCCTCAGAATCTCGTCCACGGGCCGAACCGCTCGAACGGCAGTCCGAGCGCGTAGCTGAAGACGGCTACCGCAAAGACGGTGAGACCTGCTGACAACAGCAGGGCAGTCAGCGGTTTCATCTTCTGGCTTGCGAAGCCGGCGATCAGGCTGGTCATGAAGATCGAAGGCACGAACCCCAGTCCGCGCACGGTGAGCCCGAAGAAGATCGGTGCCGGCAGGATGAGGAACATGCCCCGCCAGGCGATATGCCCGATCGGTTCGCTTTCTTCCTTGATTGCGCTGATCAGGACGACGATGCCGAGCAGGACCAGGAGCACCGCGAGAATGAATGGGAAATAGCCCGGGCCCATGCGGAATGCGGTGCCGAGGTCGAGATCGAGAGATTGAGCTGCAAAGAAAATGCCAAGGCCGATAAAGAACGCGGCGCAAAGCCCGTTCGTCTTGTCGATGGAATAGGATTTCATGACGGTCCCCGTTCGCCATTCATTGGAAAGGCTCAGAATTTCAGGGGTGGACGAGGGGAGGCTCGACGGAGCCTCCCGCTCTGCGGGCTATCAGTCCGCGTATTGACCCGCAGCCTCAATGACCGGCTTCCAGCGGGCGATTTCGCTTTCCACCTTCGCCTTGAGACCCGCCGGCGTGGCGTCTTCCTGCGAGGAGGGCGCGGTTCCAAGCTCGGCAAAGCGCGCGGTGACGTTCTCATCCTTCAATGCCACCTGCAGCGACTTGGAGAGACGGTCCACGATTTCCGCAGACGTACCCTTCGGTGCATAAAGGCCGTGCCAGATGGAAACTTCCATGCCATCGACGCCGGATTCCTTGGTCGTCGGTACATCGGGCAGCACGGCAAGCCGCTCCGGCGTGGTAACGGCATAAGCCTTGATGGTTCCGGCCTTGATCTGCTTGGTCGTGTTGGTGGTCTGGTCGCACATGATGTCGACCTGTCCGCCGAGCAGGTCAGTCATTGCCGGTCCGGTTCCTTTGTAGGGCACCGTCACGAGAGGCGTGTCGATGGCGCTCATGAACAGCATGCCGCAAAGATGGGACGCCGCGCCAATGCCCGCGTTTGCGACGGTCACGGTGTCCTTGTTGGCCTTCGCATACTCGACCAGCGCCTTGAAATCAGTTGGTTCAAGGTCTTTGCGCGCAACGACCGTCATCGGTACTTCGGTAACGAGGCCGACATATTCGAAGGCATTCAGCGTGTCATATGGCAGCTTGCGGTAGAGCGTGGCGCTTGTCGCCATGCCGATGTGGTGAAGCAGCAGCGTGTAGCCATCCGGGTCGGACTGGGCCACACGCGCGGCTCCGAGCGTACCACCAGCGCCGCCGACATTTTCAACAAGAACCTGTTGGCCGAGGTCTTTCGACATCGCTTCGGCAACGAGGCGGGTCACGGTGTCGGTTGGCCCGCCGGCAGAGAAGGGCACAACAATAGTGATTGGCCGCTCGGGATAAGTTTGCGCGCCGGCAAACGTCGTGCTGAACGAAAGGGCGGCGACCGCGCCAAGCGCGGCAAAGAGCTTCTTCATCTAGATCCTCCCAGGACTTCCATTTGCCATCCGGTGCAAACCTCCTGCATCCATGATGGTTGGTCACATAAGCGAAGCTCATTCGGCTCTGGGCAAACCGAAACAGGCGGCAAATGGATGGTTGCCGCTATTTCTGGGTGGAGATGGGTAGGAAAAGTGACATCGGCGGAAAATGCATGTGTGAGAATCCACACATGTTCGCGATGTGACCGGTTACGGGGGTGGAAGATCGAAATCGGACAGGTTTTTGTCGAGGCCGTAGCGACGCATCTTGTCGTAGAGCGTCTTTCGCGAAATCCCAAGCGATTGATAGACCGCTTTCAGACTGCCCTTATGGGTCAGCAACGCGCCCGAGATGACGCTCTTTTCGAAGTCCGCAACCTGGTCCGCGAGCCATGAAGACGGGGACATCGGTGCGGCTTCTTCACCCGGCTTGAGATCGAGACCGAGCACATACCTGTCCGCCGCATTGCGCAGTTCGCGCACATTTCCCGGCCACTCACGGCGCGAAATGTCGGCGATCACATGCGGCGGCACGTCGATCTCGTTGAAGCGATAGCGCGCTGCCGCCTCGCGTGCGAGCTGGAGGAAGAGCAGGGGAATGTCCTCCCGCCTGGCCATGAGAGAGGGCAGGCGCAAGGTGACGACGTTCAGTCGGTAAAGCAGGTCGGGGCGAAACCGGCCTGCAGCAACCTCCGGCTCCAGGTCTACCTTGCTGGTGGCGATGAACCGCACGTCCAATGGAACAGGCTCATTGGAACCCAGCCGCGTGATCACCCGCTCCTGAATAACCCGCAGAAGCTTGATCTGAAGATCGTCCGGCATCATGCCGATCTCGTCCAGCAGGATGGTGCCGCCGCGTGCATGTTCGAATTTTCCGTAGCGGGAACGGATGGCGCCGGGAAAGGCGCCCGCCTCGTGGCCGAACAATTCGCTTTCAATCAGGTTGGCGGGAAGGGCAGCGCAATTTATCGCCACGAATGGCTTGCCCGCACGCGAGCTGATGTCGTGAAGCGCGCGCGCCGCGACTTCCTTGCCGGTTCCCGTATCTCCGACAATCAGCACATCGGCGTCAGTGGCGGCGACTGCGCGCAGGCGATAGCGGAGATCGACCATCGCGGGCGTGCGGCCGGGCAGTCGTCCCTCAATGTCGTCCCGTTTGCCGGCAACCGCGCGAAGCAGCCGGTTTTCAAGGACAAGGCTTCGCCAGTCGAGCGCACGACCGACGACAGCGCCAAGGTTCTGCGTGGTGAAGGGCTTCTCGATGAAATCGTAGGCGCCTTCACGCATCGCCTTCACGGCCAGTTGGACGTCGCCATGGCCGGTGACGAGAATGACCGGAATGTCCGGATCGATTTCGTGGATGCGGGCCATGAAGGTCATGCCATCCATGCCTGGCATGCGAATGTCGGTGACGACAATGCCGTTGAAGCCCGGATTGACCAGATCGAGTGCGCGTTCAGCGCCAGCCAGATCGCGCACCGCGAAACCTGCAAGGTCAAGCGATTGTGCGGTTGATCTGCGAAGCTCGTCTTCGTCATCCACCAACAGGACTTGTGGCTGCGTCATTCCGCAGCCTCGGAGGCGATGGCTTTCATTGCGGCCAGCTCAATGCGGAATACCGCTCCACCGTCTGCATGATTCTGAACTGAAAGATTCCCACCAAAATCCTTGATAATATTATAGGAAATAGACAACCCGAGACCAAGACCCTTGCCGACGCCCTTGGTGGAAAAGAACGGGTCGAAGATTCGCGACGCTATGGCGTCCGGCACGCCCGGCCCATGATCGCGAACGACGATCTCGACGCTTTCGCCAATCCGGCTGGCAGTCAGCTCGATGGTTCGGTCTTCCAAACCCTCAACCGCATCGGCCGCATTCGAGAGGATGTTGACGAGTACCTGTTGAAGACGGACGCTGCCGGCCCGCACGACCAGCGGTTCCTTGCCCAGATCGATCTTGACGTCCGCGTCCGCCGCCTTGAGCCGCCATGCAACGATTTCCAGTGTGTCGCGAACGACTTCGTCGAGTTCGACCGGTCCCAACCGCTCATTGGGTTTGCGGGCGAAATTCCGCAAATGCCTGCTGATCGACGCCATGCGATCCGTCAGCGCGAGGATACGCGCGACATTGTCGCGCGCCTCGCTGGTTCGCTTGCGGTCGATCAGGATCGCGGCATTGTCGGCATATGTCTTGACGGCTGCCAGCGGCTGGTTGAACTCATGCGACAGCGCTGCCGACATTTGGCCGAGCGCTGCGAGTTTTCCTGCTTGGATCAGGTCCGCCTGTGTCTGGCGAAGTTGCACTTCCGTGGCGCGCCGCTCAGCAACCTCAAGTTCGAGCTGGCTGTTCACGGAGGCAAGATCGGCGGTGCGTTCCTCCACGCGATGCTCCAGCTCTTCCCGCGCCGTGCGCTGCATTTCCATGCGCTCGGCCAGGCGCGCTCGGCGTTGCAGCACGACTGCGCCCAGCAACCCGGCAAGACCGAGCAAGAGCAGCGCGGCAAGTACGCTGGTGAGGGCTTGCGAACGTGCGGAACTGGTATCGAGAAGCACGCTGACGGTCCAGCCGGCCTCCGACATCGGCTCTTCGACGACAAGGTATTCCCGCTCCGATTTCTCCGCCTTGAGGTTCATCATTCGATGTGCGCCTTGCACACCGGCTCGCACGGGCAACTCGCGCAACGTCGCATTGGCGTAGCGGCGGGAGGCGGCCGTTCGGTCCAGCCGCTCTTGGGTAAGCGGCAGGAGGCCGGCGTAGAGCCATTCCGGCCGACCCGACATGAATATGATGCCTTCCGGGTCGGTTACGACGATCTCGTATTCGTCGGATTTCCACGATGCTTCGATTGGCTCGATATCGACCTTGAAGACGACGACGCCACGAATTTCGCCGCCGACATGGACCGGTGCGGAAAAATAGTAACCTCGCTTAAGCGATGTGGTGCCGAGCGCGAAAAAGCGCCCCTGCCTGCCTTCCGCAGCATCCTGATAGTAGGGCCGGTAGCTGAAATTCTGGCCGACGAAGCTCAGCGGCGCATCGTAGTTGCTGGCCGCGATGGTGTCGCCGCCGATCAGCATCACATAGATGTCGGAAGACTTCAGGAGGTGGTTGATTTCCTTCAGATATGCGTTGGCGCGGATGCGCAGCGAGACATTGTCCGGATCGGCGACCAGCGCCACGATGTCGTCGTGATCCGCGATCAGCGCGGGCAATGGTTCGAAGCGGCTCATATGGCCGGTCAGTGCCGCAACGGCCAGCCTCAAGGTCGTTTCGCCGCGCGTCGCAGCCTGATCGAGGTAGGCGCGCGTGGCAAAGGCGTTGCCGAACACGGCGACTACCGTGGCGACTACCGCAAATCCAAGCACGAGCAGCATTGCGCGCGCTTTTGAAACTGGCCTGGTGGCTACTACCATCAACGTGGCTGTCGTGATCCCGTTTAGCCGTACTATACCGGGGTAATGCTTGCGCACAATTAGCGTAAGGCAGGGCTTTGGCTAGTTGCCCTCGACGACCACGTTCAACACCTTGAAGGGCGTGGTGATGATGATATCCGCAACGGAACCAACGGCTTGGCCGATGCCTCTGCCAAGGTTGCTGGCGGGCTGTTCGAAGTCGTCGTCGGCCGAAGCCAGACCGGCAGGCGTCTGCAGCCTGTTTCCAAGCAGTTGCACCAGGATCGGATTGTCCGCGAACTTGGCGTGGTTCAGGCTGTTGCCTGACTTCGCCTGGGTCAGGTCGACGACCACGACACCATAGCTGGCAAGGTCGGCGGCATCTCCATAGTCGCCGACGCGAGGCTTGTCGCCGGAGATCAGGCTGGACAATTTCAGGGCGCGGTCGTCGTCGGAAAGAAGAATGGCAAATGGCTTATCCGGCTTGCCGTAGCGGATCATCTGCTTCTTGAAGACGTCGACGTCGATATCGGGTGAGGCGAGAACGACGTAGCCGAGCTTGCCGCCAAGGTCCCTGTCGCCAGTTATCGCCAGTTGCCGCAGGGCCTCCATCGTCACCCAAGTTCCCATCGAATGGGCGATGATGTCGATGGTTTTTGCCTTGGTTTTTGCAAGCATGCGCAGTGTTGCTTCGAGGTCGTCGCGGGCGGCGTTCGCGCTTTCCTTGTCGTAGATGTAGCCGGTCGTCTTGCCGCTGGAGGCCCATGAAAACAGGACTGGCGTGCCCGAATAATTGGTGTCCTGCGCGATTTGCGTGATGCGATAGACGCCGTCGTCGAAGCCGTTGTTGAAGCCATGCACGAAGACAAGGACACGATCGCCGCGGTGCTGGATGTCAGCGCCGACCGCTTTGGAAAATTCCGGTGCGCCGTCATAGAAGGTAACGCCGGAGGCCGCGAAATGCTTGGCCGGATCGGGCGACGCCGAGCCTTTTGCCCGTTCGATGTTTCCGACCTTGTGGATCTTGGGGACGGTCATTTCAACGCTGGCAAAGGTAGTCGTCAGCGAGCGGTCGCCGTCGAATACCTGACGCGGCTCGGCAGTGGCCTTACGCCTTGTAGTTGCTACGAAAATTTCATGGGTGGCGGCGATTTCGCCGGCGGGGGCGGTAGTCGTCGTCGTGCCGAGGAGATCGTGCGAGCGCGATCCGGCGCACCCGGCGACGAACAAGGCAATGACCAGAATGGAAAATGCCCTCAAACGCACGTTACGTCGCTCCTTGATCGCGGCGCGCGTGCCCAGCGCGTTGCAAACCGAATAACGGCAGAACCGCTGCCGGTCCAGATCAAAGTGCGCGCCCGTGTCGAACTGGCGACCTTAGAGCAGGCCGGCCTGGACCTGCTGGCTTAGCTGGTTGATGCGGTCGGTCACGTCCCGGTCGCTGGCGAAGCCGTCGTCTTCGCGAAGCCTTTGGCCGAGCATCTTAACAAGCACCGGATTGTCGGCAAATTTGGTGTGATTGAAGCTGTCGGTAGCCTTGGCGCTGGAAAGATCGATCACCGTTACGCCGTAGTCGGCGAGGTCGGCGGCGTTCTTGTAGTCGCCGACACGCGGACGCGAGCCTGCGAGGATGCCGGACAAGCGCAGCGCCCGATCGTCTTCGGACAGAAGCAGGATGAAAGGCTTGTCCGGCTTGCCGTAGCGCCGCATCTGGCTCTTGAAGACGTCGACGTCAATGTCGGGCGAAGCCAGCACCACGTCGCCAAGCTTGCCGCTGAGATCGCGGTCGCCGGTGATTGCTAATTGGCGCAGCGTTTCCATGGTCACCCATGTGCCCATGGAGTGGGCAACAATGTCGATGCGGCGTGCGCCGGACTGCGCCAGCAGCCGCAGCGTGACCTCGAGCTGGTCGCGGGCCGCACTGGCGCTTTCCTTGTCGTAGACGTAGCTGGTGGTGGAGCCGCCGGACGCCCAAGAGAACAGCACGGGGGTTCCGGGATAGCCGGAATCGTGCGCGATCTGCGTCAGGCGATAGACGGCCGCGTCGAAGCTGGTGTTGTAGCCATGGACGAACACCATGACACGGCCACCGCGCGCCGCGATATCGGCATTGAGGGCAGACGAGAATTGAGGTGCGGTGTCGTAGCCGATCGCTTCCGAGGCCATGAAGTATTTCGAAGGATCATCGGACTTGCCGCGCTTGCGCCGCTCGATCTGGCCGACCTCGTGTATCTTCGGCACCGTGACGTTGACGCGTGCGTAGTTCAGCGTGGCTGAACGCTCGCCGTCGAACACCTTGCTCGGGTCGCTGGCGCGCTTGCGGGTTGTGGCAATGAAGATGGAATGGTTGCCGGAGATATCCGCGACCGATGCCGTCACCATGGCGCTGCCGAGGATCTCCTGCGGCTGGCGACCGGCGCAACCGGCAACGAGAAGTGCGAGAGCAATTGCAAGGATGGTCTTCAAAGGCACGGCAAATTCCAGTTCGGCGATGGGCTTGGCGATGTAGATCGCACCAGACAATGCCTCACCACGTGCAGAGTGCGGCAGAAGTAAGTCGAGCCGGCTCGAAACCGGCCCGAGAGAGTTAGAGAACTGCTGCGGTGTTGCGCAAATACCAAAATGACGGCAGGAACGATGCCTATCAACCGGAACCAAAAAATGACCAGCTTTGCCGACAGGGTTGCCACCGCCGCGACGGCCATACGCGGGATTTTCCCGGAGACGCCGTTGCAACAGAACGATTATCTGTCGCGAAAGTTCGGCGCGCGAATTTTCCTGAAGCGGGAAGATTTGACCCCCGTGCGCTCCTACAAGATCCGGGGTGCCTTCAACTTTTTCCGCAAGACGCTTGCCGCAGGCAACAAGGCCGAATTGTTTGTTTGCGCTTCGGCAGGGAACCACGCGCAGGGGTTCGCCTTTGTCTGCCGCCACTTTGGCCGAAAGGGCGTGGTTTTCATGCCGGTGACAACCCCGCAGCAGAAGATCGACAAGACCCGCCTGTTTGGTGGCGATTTCGTGGAAATCAGGCTGGTTGGGGATTTTTTCGACGACTGCTACCGTGCGGCGCTGGATTTCACGGAAAGCGCCGGCGCTCACATGGTGCCGCCCTTTGACCATCGTGACATCATCGAGGGGCAGGCGACCGTCGCTCATGAAATCTTTGCGCAGATGG
The DNA here is from genome assembly GCF_057809835.1 of Mesorhizobium sp. FG116. Lineage (NCBI taxonomy): Bacteria > Pseudomonadati > Pseudomonadota > Alphaproteobacteria > Hyphomicrobiales > Phyllobacteriaceae > Mesorhizobium > Mesorhizobium sp. FG116. The sequence goes on along the minus strand of NZ_JBMDKS010000004.1, from coordinate 85,194 downwards.
CCGGAGCAAAGGAGCCGGATATCGTCATGCTGCCTGTCGGCGGAGGTGGTCTGGCGGCGGGCATTACCCAGTATTTCAAAGATTTAGATCGACATCCTCGCTTTGTTTTCTGCGAACCGGCAGGCGCGCCAAGCCTCAAGAGCAGCCTGGGTGAAGGCAAGCGCGTCAAGCTGGCCAAGGTCGACAATTTCGTCGACGGTGCGGCTGTGGCCGAGATCGGCCGCGAGAACTTCCGCCTGCTCAAGGATTTTCCTTCCGACGCGATACGCCTGGTGCCGGAAAACAGGCTTTGCGCTACGATGATCGAGATGTTGAACGTGGAAGGCGTTGTGCTGGAACCGGCCGGTGCGCTGGCTATCGACGCGCTCAAGGATTTTCAGAAGAAGGACATCAAGGGCAAGACCGTCATTGCCGTGGTCTCCGGCGGCAATTTCGATTTCGAGCGGCTGCCGGATGTGAAGGAACGAGCACTGCGGTTCGGCGGCCTGAAGAAGTATTTCATCATTCGTTTCCCGCAAAGGCCGGGCGCATTGAGGGATTTTCTCGAAATGCTCGGGCCGGACGACGACATTGCGCGTTTCGAATATCTGAAAAAGTCGGCCAGGAACTTTGGATCGGTGCTGATCGGCATCGAAACCAAGGATCGTCGCAATTTCGACCTGCTCAAGGCGAAGTTTGACGTGGAAGGCGTGCAATATCAGGACATTACGGAAAACGAGACTTTGGCGGCCTTCATCATATGAGCGGCAAGGCAGGGCGAAATGTCTTCATCGTGCTGTTCCGCGGCGTTGGCGGGGCAACGCAACTGCCAACTGCGCCGCTCAGAAAATCGCTGACCGATGCCGGATTTGCGGGTGTTGCGACCTACATCAACAGCGGCAACGCCATATTGTCGTCGTCACTGACGCCCAAGCAAACGAAGGCAGAAATAGCCGCTATCGCCGCACGCGATTTTGGTTTCGAGAAGGATATCATGCTGGTCGAACGCCGCGACTGGCGGCGCATCCTGAAGGGAAATCCTTTTCCCGACGCTGTCGATCGCCCGACCACATTGCATGTGTTCATCCTGGCCAAAAAGCCCGAACAAGCCGCGGTTGACGCTTTGCTTGCCCGTGCGGCCAGCGGGGAACACCTGCTGGTTCGTGACGAGGTTCTCTATCTGCACCTGCCAGACAACTTCAGAACCTCGAAGCTGCCGCCGGTCATCGACCGTATTCTCGGCACGGTTTCCACCGCGCGCAACTGGCGCACGATGGAAGCGCTAGGGAAAATGGCCGAGGCGCTTGGCTAAGCTATCGCGTCTTACCAGCTTCCGGTGTTGGCCATCGAAGCCCATGGCTCGGCCTTAGGTTTGGCGGGGCCCTTTTGCAAAAGCTCAATGGAAATGCCGTCCGGCGATTTGATGAACGCCATGTTGCCATCGCGCGGCGGGCGATTGATGGTGACGCCTTTGTCGATCAACTGTTGGCATGTTGCGTAAATGTCATCGACTTCGTAGGCGAGATGACCGAAATTACGGCCGCCTTTGTATTCTTCCGGGTCCCAGTTGTAGGTAAGCTCGAGCAGTGGCGCCCGGTCGTTGATGCCAGTTGTTTCGTCATTCGCAGCAGCGAGGAAAATCAGCGTATAGCGACCTTGCTCGCTTTCGAAGCGGCGCACTTCCTTGAGGCCCAGCTTGTTGCAGAAAAAGTCGAGTGAGGCATCAATGTCAGTGATACGGATCATGGTGTGCAGATAACGCATTTGGTTCTCCTGGCGAGGTGCCCAACATAGGCAGTGCGCCGGTGGGCTGCAATCGGAACGGTTGGCGACCAAGTCAGCCAAATTGCATGGTCGAGCGGATGAGCCGTGAAAAAAGGCACGTCAGGTCTTGCGCACCATCGAAGTGGCAATGTTATTCTTCTGGCAAGAATCAGTAGCGGTGTTTTCGGCAAGAGGGGGCATTCTTATGGGGGAAAAGGCCTCTATCGCGGGGCGGGATGACATCCTTGGCGATGCCGCCAAGCGCGATGAGAGCGTTGACTCCGTTGACCTCGTTGAGGTTTCGGGCGCTATCAAGTGGTTCGACGTTGCCAAGGGCTATGGCTTTATCCTGCCCGACGACGGCGCGTCCGGCGATATCCTTCTCCATGTGACCTGCCTCAGGCGGGACGGCTTCCAGACTGCTCTTGAGGGCGCGCGCGTGGTTTGCCTGGTGAAGCAGGGCGAGCGTGGCTTGCAGGCATTCCGTGTCCTTTCCATCGATATTTCGACGGCTGTGCATCCAGCGGAAATGCAGGAGCAGCGCACCCACGTTGCTGTCACGCCGGAAAGCGGGCTCGAGCGCGCGCTGGTAAAGTGGTTCAACCGCACCAAGGGTTTCGGCTTCCTGACGCGCGGCGAGGGCACTGAAGATATTTTCGTGCATATGGAGACCCTGCGCCGCTACGGCGTGACCGAGCTTCGGCCGGGGCAGGTCGTCCTTGTTCGCTTCGGTCGCGGCGACAAAGGCCTTATGGCTGCCGAAATTCATCCCGATATGGGTACCTTGCCGGTCTCGCATTAGCGTACCGAACCGAGGATTACCGAATGTTCGTAAAGCGTTGGCCACTGGCGAGCTGGGCCTTGGCCGCATGCGCGACCCTTTTGGCCGTCCTCTTTTTCCTGTTTTCACAACAGCCGGGGGTCGCTGACGGGCAAGCGATGATGCTTCCCGCCGATCCCGCCGCGCTGGTGGCGGTGACGCCGAACGGAGAGCGGACCTTCACCGTTGAAATCGCGGACGAACCGCAGGAGCGTGCGGCAGGCCTGATGTTTCGCGAAACCATGCCCGACGATCGCGGTATGCTTTTCGTTTTCGAGGAAACGCGCCAACTGGCTTTCTGGATGAAGAACACGCCAATGCCGCTCGACCTGCTCTTCATCGGGCCGGACGGCAAGATAAAGGCAATCCTGCCGGGGGAGCCGTATTCGGAGGCAGCCATATCGCCAGACGAGCCGGTGCGTTACGTTCTTGAACTCAAGGCTGGCACCGCCGCAAAACAAGGCATTTCGGACGGCGATCTGATAAAACATCGAATGATCGTTGATGCGCCGATGCCCAGCGAAGCGCCAACCGGCAACTGATCGCTACGGAATATCTCGATGCAGTTCTTCAATCATGACGGTTTTGATTTCGCTTTCCTCGATCGCCAGCCGGCAAAAGGGAAGGGCGATCCCGTGCTGCTCATTCACGGGTTTGCGTCGAGCCACTATGTTAATTGGGTTTCGCCGGGTTGGTTCAAGGCGCTCAACGATACTGGATACCGCGCCATCGCCTTCGACAATCGCGGACATGGCTCTTCATCGAAGAGCTATGAGGAGGCCGACTATACGCCTGACAAGATGGCATCGGATGCGGCAGCGCTGCTTGGACATCTTGGCATCGAACGCGCCCATGTGATGGGTTACTCGATGGGCGCGCGGGTCTCCGCGTTTCTTGCTCTTGCGGAGCCGGACAAGGTGGCGACGCTAGTGTTTGGCGGGTTGGGCATCGGCATGGTGGATGGTGTCGGCGAATGGGACCCCATTGCGGATGCACTTTTGGCCGATGATCCATCGAAAACGACGCACCCGCGCGGGCGCTCGTTCCGCGCATTTGCCGACCAGACCCGGAGCGACCGGCGCGCACTGGCCGCCTGCATAACCACATCGCGGGAATTGCTGACGGAAGACCAGGTTGCGCGGATAACTCAGCCCACATTGATTGCAGTTGGAACCAAGGACGACATTGGCGGCTCACCGGACGAACTCGCCGCTTTGATGCCACGCGCAACGGCGTTCCACATCGACGGTCGCGACCATATGCTCGCGGTGGGCGACAAGAGCTTCAAGCAGCGCGTGTTGGAGTTCTACGCGGAAAATCCGCTTGAGTAGACCGTGGTAAGATACTGAAATTCAGGAGCCTGTACGCTCAAGGGCGGACAGGGACCGGCTGATGTTTTCGCGGGCCTGCGCCTCGAACCGGCCGCGAAATTCCACGCTTAGATAGATAAACGGCCGATCGAGGAAAGAGCGCAAGACAGCACTTCGTCCGGCAGTCCATGCCGCCTCCGGCACCCAGGCATATTCTTTCCGGACTGCCGCCTCATACCTGTCGAAAACGTCAGGCGCGGCGCCGAGGATGGACATGTCCATGTCGAGGAACAGCGCGGCATCTCGCGACGCGGCGGCGCTTTCGAGACGCGGCAACTCGTGTTTTGCCGTGGCACGGATCATCGTGACGATCCGGTCCAGACGCGTCGCTTCCAATTTGCCGGAGAGGCGTAGCCGGGCGAGGTCGGCACTTTGTTCCTCGTTGTCTTTTGCCTGGCTGTCGTAGATCGCATCATGAAACCAGATCGCCGCTTCAACGGCTTGCAGATCCGACAACAGGGGCCGGTATTCCTCTGCCAGTGCCAACAGAGCTTCGATGTGTTCGATGCCGTGGTAGTGCCGGCTGCCGTTCCGATAAAGCGCGGTTAGCTCTCGCTTGAGTGCTTCGTCGACAGGAGGCGCACCGGCTGCCGTCACAGGCCAAGCACTCTGGCGATTTTGGGAGCTGCGTCGTGCCAGTCCTGCACGACGTTGATGTCGCCCGGCAGAGGCGGCAGAAATTCGCGCAGGCTGTTGTCGGCCATCAGGTGGAAGAGATGGGCGTCGGCCACGGCTTCGCGTGCCGAGACAAGATTTGGCGGCTGGTCGTCGACAAAAGCGATCGGGCGTCCGCGCGGGCCGCGCAGCTTGGCCACGGCGGGACCCTTCGCCATTTCGGTGGTGAGCAGCGGGTAGGGCAGGCCGAGCGCATCAAGATGGGCGCGGCGTGTGGCGCGGTGCCTGTGCGGCATGGCCGTCAGCAGGACGATCTCGGCCTGACCGGCAAAGCCCGACAAGGTTTCGGCAGCGCCTTCGGTGATGCCTTGCCATGCGGCCTGGTCTTCGAAGAATTCATCGAGAAGCGCCCAGACTTCGCTCTGGTCGACCAGACGTCCGTTTGCGCGCTCGGCGATATTTCCGGTGAGGCGGAAGGAGGAAAAGGTCAGCCCGAAGCCGCGTTCCTCAAGAAAGCGGGGAAACGGACGGATGAATTCGAGGACGACGTCGTCGACGTCCAGAATGAGCAAGGGCCTGTCGTCGGAAGCCAGTTCTTCAATCTGGCGTGCTGTCTCGGGATCATCGCTCATGTCGAACTCTCATATCTGTCGTCGCCTGCCGGCAGGTGTTTCTGTGCCGCTCCAACGGAAGCTGGAGGGGTTCCGGTTTCCTCTGCGAACCGCAATAACGTCGGCTCATGCGCCAGGATGAACTGCAAGACGCCGGCGAGAAAGCCGGGTTCGGCAGCCGCACGCCTTATCGAAGACGCCTCTATGCCGGTAATGGCAAGGAAACGCGGCAGGAGTTCGGGGTCGGCGGCAATGAAGCCCAGCGCCTTGATGGCGACGGCTTCCGCTTGCTGTTGTCTTGACGCGTTGTCTGGCATCGTTACCTTTCCCATGATCGGGATTGGGAGTCTTGAGTCTCCCGGCAAGTAGTCGCATCTGCCGCCCGCGGCAAGTTGCAGCAAGACCCAAATCAGCGGCCAGCCGGGTGTGGATGTTTTTCGAACGGTTGATTTCCGTTTCGTCAATCATCTTGCGGTAGTGTAGCAACCGGGTTTGGTGCGTTCCGGCTGGACGCATGGCGGTTGCTGCTCTCGCGAATGGCAATCGGGACGGGAAGTCAATGCCGAAAAAAGTGATGATCGTCGAAGACAACGAGCTCAACATGAAGCTCTTTCGCGACCTCATTGAGGCCAGCGGTTACGAGACCGTGCGCACGCGCAATGGCCTTGAAGCGCTGGAATTGGCACGCACCCACAGGCCTGATCTTATCTTGATGGATATCCAGTTGCCCGAGGTGTCGGGGCTGGAAGTTACCAAGTGGCTGAAGGAGGACGACGATCTGCACGTCATCCCGGTCATCGCGGTGACCGCTTTCGCCATGAAGGGCGACGAGGAGCGCATTCGTCAGGGAGGTTGCGAGGCCTACATCTCCAAGCCGATCTCCGTGCCGCGTTTCATCGAGACCATCAAATCCTATCTGGGCGACGCCTGATGATTGCACGTTTCATATTCGAAGGGCGTTTCAGATGACTGCCCGTATTCTTGTGGTTGACGATATTCCGGCGAACGTGAAGCTGCTCGAAGTTCGCTTGCTGGCCGAATATTTCGAGGTCTTGAAGGCAAGCTCCGGACCGGAGGCAATCGAAACCTGCGAGACCAGCAAGGTCGACGTCATCCTGCTGGACGTCATGATGCCGGACATGGACGGCTTCGAAGTCTGCCGCCGCCTGAAGAGCGATCCCGCCACTTCCCACATTCCAATCGTGATGATCACCGCGCTCGACCAGGTGACTGACCGGGTGAGGGGACTGGAAGCGGGAGCTGACGATTTCCTGACGAAGCCAGTCAACGACTTGCAGTTGATGACCCGCGTGAAAAGTCTCGTCAGGCTCAAGATGTTGACCGATGAACTGCGTCTTCGAGCGGCGACGACCCGCAATATCGGCATTGAAGAATTGCTGGGGCGCAATTTCCCTTCGCAAGAAGAGTCTCCGAAGGTGCTTCTGGTGGATGAACGCCGGGCGTCGTTTGAACGCATCCAGGCGATGCTGCGCGGCTCCGTCGAGCTTGATGTCGCGACGGATCCTCACGCCGGCTTCTTCCAGGCGGCGGACTCCAACTACGAATGCGTGATGATCTCGACCGGCTTTGCCGATTTTGATCCGTTGCGTCTTTGCTCGCAGTTGCGCTCGCTCGACAGGACCCGTTTCCTCCCCATCATCCTTGTCGCGGATGCCGGTGAGGAAGACAGGGTCATCCGTGGTCTGGAGCTCGGCATCAACGACTATCTCGTGCGGCCGATCGATCCGCATGAACTGACGGCGCGGCTGCGCACGCAGGTTCGCCGCAAGCGCTACAATGACCAGCTACGCGCCAGCGTCACGCAGACAATCGAGATGGCGGTGACCGATCCGCTGACCGGCCTGCACAACAGGCGATATCTGGATAGCCATCTGCAGACGTTGTTCGACCGCGCGGTTGCGCGCCGCAGACCGTTGTCCGTCATGATAACCGATCTCGACCGCTTCAAATCCGTCAATGATACATACGGCCATGATGGCGGGGATGATGTGCTGAAAGAGTTCGCGCGGCGCTTGCGCCAGAACGTGCGCGGTATCGATCTGGCATGCCGCTTCGGAGGCGAGGAGTTCGTCATCGTCATGCCCGACACTGACGGTCCAGTCGCAGAGAAAGTGGCTGAGCGTATTCGTGCAGAGGTTGCGCATCTGCCTTTCTCGGTAGGCAAGGATGGAAAGTCGATCAATGTCACGGTGAGCGTCGGCGTCTCATCGCTTCTCAAGGGCGCGGACAGCGTCGAGGCTCTGATGAAGCGCGCAGATCTGGCGCTTTACGAAGCCAAGAGCGGCGGTCGCAATCGCGTGGTTGCAAAGGCAGCTTAAAGACTTAAGCCAAGTCAACCGACAGATTTAGCTCGTCAATTCAGAATGGTTATGAATTTACCTTAATCCAAGCGATCCCCGAAGCTTGGTTAAGAAACTGTTGATTTTCCTAAGCTCTTGCGCAACTGTCCATGCCATTGGGAGGACTGTTCCGAGGCGAGGTGAATTCCGGAACTGTTCGAAGAATACCCCATGATGCTCAGGTCCGCCGCATCTCCTGGGTCCGTGGGGTCGGCCGGCCGGCGCTGGCACATAGTGGCCTCCTCGTACCGCTGCCAATCGCCGACCGGCCCCCGTATCACTATTCTCCGCTAGGAATGGAAACGAGGTACCCGCTGCTGCGGATAGCTCGATCCCGGTTTGAGTGACCTTTCGCGCGACAGATTGCCTGTTGCTCGTCGTTCGGCCTGGTGGTTGCCAAGCAGCTTGGCCACAAAAAAACTCAAGCCCGCCGAAGCGGGCTTGAGCTCAATAGTTTTGGCTAACGGTTCGGACTTCTTAGAAATCCATACCGCCCATGCCGCCCATGCCGCCTGGCATACCGCCAGGCATGCCGCCAGCAGCTTCCTTCTTCGGAGCGTCGGCAATCATGGCCTCGGTGGTGACCAGCAGACCGGCAACCGAAGCCGCGTCCTGAAGGGCCGTACGAACGACCTTGACCGGGTCGACGATGCCGAGTGCGATCAGATCGCCGTACTCGTCCTTGGCTGCGTTGTAGCCGAAGGTCGCGCCCTTGTTCTCAAGGATCTTGCCGACAACGATCGAGGCTTCCGCACCGGCGTTGGCTGCGATCTGGCGGGCAGGAGCCTGCAGGGCGCGGCGAACGATGGCGATGCCAGCGGCCTGGTCGGCATTGGCGCCGGTGGCCTTGATCGCGGAGGAAGCGCGCAGAAGAGCAACGCCACCACCGGGGACAATGCCTTCCTCGACCGCGGCGCGGGTTGCGTTGAGCGCGTCGTCAACGCGATCCTTCTTCTCCTTCACTTCCACTTCGGTCGAACCGCCGACGCGGACTACGGCAACGCCACCGGCCAGCTTGGCCAGACGTTCCTGCAGCTTCTCCTTGTCGTAGTCGGAAGTGGTTTCCTCGATCTGCTGCTTGATCTGAGCAACGCGACCCTGGATCTCACCCTTCTTGCCGGCGCCGTCGACGATGGTGGTGTTCTCCTTGGAGATCGACACCTTCTTGGCGCGGCCGAGCATGTTCAGGCCGACGTTCTCGAGCTTGATGCCGAGGTCTTCCGAGATGACCTGGCCACCGGTCAGGATGGCGATGTCTTCCAACATGGCCTTGCGGCGATCGCCGAAGCCCGGAGCCTTGACGGCAGCGATCTTCAGGCCGCCGCGCAGCTTGTTGACGACGAGCGTAGCGAGAGCCTCGCCTTCGACGTCCTCGGAGATGATGACGAGCGGCTTGGAGGTCTGCACAACAGCCTCGAGCACCGGCAGCATGGCCTGGAGGTTCGAAAGCTTCTTCTCGTGCAGGAGGATGTAGGCGTCTTCGAGTTCAGCAACCATCTTGTCGGGGTTGGTGACGAAGTAAGGCGACAGGTAGCCGCGGTCGAACTGCATGCCTTCGACGACTTCCAACTCGGTGTCGGCGGTCTTGGCTTCCTCGACGGTGATGACGCCTTCATTGCCGACCTTCTGCATGGCCTTGGCAATCATTTCGCCGATTTCGGTCTCGCCATTGGCGGAGATCGTGCCGACCTGGGCAACTTCCTCGGAGGTCTTGATCTTCTTGGCCTTCTTGATGAGGTCGGCCACGACTTCGGCCACGGCCAGGTCGATACCGCGCTTCAGGTCCATCGGGTTCATGCCGGCGGCAACGGCCTTGTGGCCTTCCTGAACGATTGCCTGGGCCAGAACCGTAGCAGTCGTGGTGCCGTCACCGGCCTTGTCGTTGGTCTTGGAAGCGACTTCGCGAACGAGCTGGGCGCCCATGTTCTCGAACTTGTCTTCCAGTTCGACTTCCTTGGCGACGGAAACGCCGTCCTTGGTGATGCGCGGAGCGCCGAAGGACTTGTCGATGACGACGTTGCGGCCCTTGGGGCCGAGGGTGACCTTCACCGCGTCGGCGAGGATGTTGACACCGCGCAGCATGCGCTCGCGGGCGTCACGGGAGAATTTTACGTCTTTAGCAGCCATTTCTTACTCCTGGGCTTTGCGCCCGAAATTCTGATTGCCGGTTTCTATTCAAATACGGGCAGGGTGATCAGCCAATGATGCCCATGATGTCGGATTCCTTCATGATCAGAAGGTCTTCGCCATTGAGCTTGACTTCGGTGCCGGACCACTTGCCGAACAGGACGCGGTCGCCGGCCTTGACATCCAGCGGAACGAGCTTGCCGTTTTCGTCACGAGCGCCGGAGCCTACGGCGATGATTTCGCCTTCCTGCGGCTTTTCCTTGGCGGTATCGGGGATGATGATGCCGCCAGCGGTCTTCTCTTCGGATTCGACCCGGCGAACGACCACACGGTCATGAAGCGGGCGGAACTTCGACTTTGCCATTTGATTTCCTCGATGACAGTGATGAGAAACGATTTCCTCCGTCCAGCGAAGCCGGACATTGGTTAGCACTCGCAATAGTCGAGTGCTAACGTGGCGGTGAGATAATCAGGCCCCCGACCAGAGTCAAGGAGCGGCAAGCCGAAGGCGTCGAATTTTAAGCCGAACTTGACTGCCAATCCGCATTTTCGAGGAATGGTGTCCTTGGCATTCCGTTACTACGCAGAAAAATTACGTCCACCAGAGATGCTAGGCGGTGTCGATGGTCACTCCATGTCGGGGCAACGCCGAGTTCGACAGCGCACCGGCCATGCCGACTATTTTTGGAATTGTGCGCCGCAGCATCTTGAAAGATAAGCACGCTTATTATATATCGCGCTCATGGTTACCGAAGGCACAGACAGACTGGGGTTTTTGATCCACGACGCGGCGCGTTTGATGCGCAAGCGATTCGAGGCGCGCGCCAGCAATTTGGGCCTGTCGGCGGCACAATGGCGCTTAATGGTCAGGGTCACGAAGGAAGAAGGCGTTGCCCAGGCAAGGCTGGCCGAACTTCTTGAAATTGAGCCGATCAGCGTCTCGAGGTTGATTGATCGCATGGAAGAGGCGGGCTGGATTGAACGCCGCGCCGACGCATCTGACCGCCGGGTACGTATGATTTTCCCGACGCCCAGGGCGCGCCAGGCCTATGCCCAGGTGAAAAGCCTTGCAGGTGAAGTTTACGAGGAAGCGCTGACCGGCATGTCCGGTGAAGACAGGCGCATTCTTATCCAAGGATTGCGAACGCTGGTCGATAATCTCTCCGACGACGAGACCGCGTTGTGCAGGCAAACAAACAAACTGGAAAGCACCGCACAATGAACGCTGTGACGAAAGTTGACGAGAATGCGACGAAGCTGGAGATGGATGCTCCCGCTAACCAGATTTCCACGACCCCTGCACCACAAGTGCAGGCACAGCCGGCTCCGGCAAAGGCCAAGCGCAGGATGTCCAATCGCTTCGTATTGATGTTCGCGTTGCCTGTGCTGTTGGCTGTGGGCGGCGGCTATGTGTGGGTGACCGGCGGCCGCTATCAGGAAACCGAAAACGCAAATCTGCGGCAGGCGCGCGTGTCCATTGCGGCCGATGCCGCTGGACGCATCGTCAAAGTCGATGTCAACGACAACCAGCCGGTCAAGAAGGGCGACGAACTGTTCACCATCGACCCGGCACCTTACCGTATTGCACTGGCGCAAGCCGAGGCGGCGGTTGCAGGTGCAAGGCTGAACGTCGAGCAGTTGCGTGCCGCCTACAACCAGGCCATGTCGCAGGAGCGTGTCGCTTCGAGCGAGGTGGACTATTTGCAGTCGCAATTCGACCGGGCAACCGATTTGTCGAAGAAGGGCATCAGCGCAATGTCGTCGCTCGATCAGGCGCGCAATGACCTCGACAAGGCGCGTCAGGAGCAGTCTGCTTCAGAGCAGGGTATTGTCAGCGCAAAAGCAGCACTTGGCGGCAATCCCGATATCGAGACCGACCAGCACCCGACGGTACTGGCAGCACTCGCCGCTCGCGACAAAGCTGCTTACGATCTTGCCCAGACAACAGTGCGCGCGCCCGCTGATGGTGTCGTCTATCAGGCGTCGTCTTTCAAGATCGGGCAGTTTGTCGGTACCGGCACGCCCTTGTTTGCGCTGGTTGAAACAGGCGACACATGGATCGATGCGAACTTCAAGGAAACGCAACTTACCCATATGAAGCCGGGCCAGAAGGCCGAAGTTGTGCTGGACACCTATCCCGGCCGCACTTTCGAGGCGACCGTGGAAGCGATTGGCGCGGGCACCGGCGCCGAATTCTCCCTGTTGCCGGCCCAGAACGCCACCGGCAATTGGGTGAAGGTTACCCAGCGTATTCCAGTGCGCATCAAGCTCACGGATGACGATGCCAAGTTGGCGCTTCGAACCGGCATGAGCGCGACGGTCAGCGTTGACACAGGCGTGTCGCGCGGACTTCCGAGTGTCTTCGGACACGCGGTCGCGGCTGAATAACCAACGGCAGGCCGCACCGACCACGGTTCGGCTTGCCTGATTTCATATTCACGTAGTTTCGGAAGCTCGAACCCATGTCACAGGGCGAGACCCATCGCGAAGTGCCGCATCGCGGCCTGATCACCATTTCGATCATGCTGGCGACGATCATGCAGGTGCTCGACACAACGATCGCCAACGTCGCCCTGCCGTCGATGACAGGCGACCTGGGCGCGTCGCAGGATACGATCAACTGGGTTCTTACGTCCTACATCGTGGCGGCCGCCATCATGACGCCGGTCACGGGTTGGCTGTCGGACCGGCTTGGCCGCAAGGAGCTTTTCCTGGTGTCGGTCGTAGGCTTCGTCATCTGTTCGATGCTGTGCGGCGCCGCCTGGAGCCTGGAAAGCATGGTGGCCTTCCGCCTGCTTCAGGGCGTCTTCGGCGCGGCGATCGTGCCGCTTTCCCAGACCTTCCTGCTCGACATCAATCCGCGCGAGCGTCACGGGCAGGCGATGGCCATTTGGGGCGCGGGCATCATGGTGGGGCCGATCATCGGCCCGACCCTTGGCGGCTGGCTGACGGAAAGCTTCAACTGGCGCTGGGTATTCTTCATCAACCTGCCCGTGGGCATTGTCGCTTTTCTCGGCTGTGCGGCCTATCTGCCGAGCGTTGCCAAGCGGCTGCGCGGGTTCGATTTCTTCGGCTTCGCCATGCTCTCGCTTGGCGTCGGCGCGTTGCAGTTGATGCTTGACCGTGGAGCAGAGGTCGATTGGTTCTCATCGATCGAAATCTGGATCGAGTTCGGTCTCGCCTTGACCGGCTTTTGGGTGTTCGTCATTCACACGGTCACGGCTGAGCATCCGTTCATCGATCCGAGGATATTCCTCGACCGCAACTTCGCGACCGGTCTTGTCTTCATCTTCGTGATAGGCGTCATCCTGCTTGCCAGCCTTGCTCTGCTGCCGCCAATGCTTTCCGTCGTGTTCGGCTATCCGACCATCACTACGGGCATGGTGATGGCGCCGCGCGGCGTTGGCACCATGATCTCGATGTTGCTGGTGGGCCGCCTTGTCCGTGTCGTCGACCCGCGCATGCTGGTGGTGACGGGCCTGCTTCTGACGGCCTATTCGCTCTACGATATGTCAGGCTTCTCGCCGCAGATGGATGACTGGCCGATCCTGACCACCGGTGTTATTCAGGGCTTGGGGCTTGGGTTGGTGTTCGTGCCACTGTCCACGGTCGCGTTTGCAACGCTCGATGCACGGTTCCGCACCGATGCCACCGCCTTGTTCAGTCTGGTGCGCAATATCGGATCGTCCATCGGCATCTCGATCGTGACTGTGATGTTGACCCGCAACGCCCAGATCAACCACGGCGAACTGTCGGCTCAGATCAATCCGTACAACCCGAACCTCTGGATCGCGTCACCTGGCGCGGCACAGGGGGATCCCACTGCGCTTTCGCAGCTTAACGGCCTCGTCAACGTGCAGTCGCTGATGATTTCTTATGTCGACGACTTCAAGCTGATGATGCTGGTGACGCTTTTGGCGCTGCCGCTCGTATTCCTGCTGCGCCGTCCGCAATATGCTCCGGCTCCGGGCGCGCAGGCCGCACATATGGATTGATGTAGGAGTAGGGCAGTAGGGCTTGGTGTCCTTACCGTCTTATTTGCCCAGCACCAGCGCCCAATAGCGCCAGTCCGGATTTTTGGCGTTGCTGACATAGGCAAGTCCGAAACGGGTGAAGCGCGCGTCCAGGATGTTGCGACGGTGCGGCGGCGAATTCATCCACATCTCGAACAACCTGTGAATGTCCATGCGCCCCTCGGCGATGTTTTCGGCGGCCGCACCTTCGATATGATTTCCGTTCACTCGCGAGGCAAAATCCTTGCCCCACCCAGTTGTATGGGTCATGCGCTTCGCGCTGGCCATATAGCCCGCCTGCTGCAGCGCTGCCCGCTCCAATTGGCTGTTGGGAGCAAGCCTGGATAAGTTCGCTGCGCTGCGGATGCCGGCTAACGTGCCAACAGCGGAACTGGAGGCGCCGGCACCCGAACCTGTCGACATCGTCGTGCCGCAACCAGCGAGCGCGGACAGGGCCAATAGGCCGCTGCCGGCGATAAACGTGCGGCGATCTCGGCTAAAAGCCGGTTCGGAATCCATAGGTTCAGTATCGAAGCAGTTGATTTTCATCCCGCTTGATAGACAAGCGATCGTGGCTTTTGCCGGGCAGGGCGGAAAGAAGGTAACTGCTCGGCCTATAGTGGCGGCCACCGACGCCAGTTGTCGGCGTTGGGTCAGCTAATGATGCGCAGGTTCGACAGTTCGTTGCCGATTTCTTCGAAATCCTTGGCTAGCGACGCGCCCGTCGCGTTCCAGAATAGCTTTGCAGGTTTGCTTGGATCGGCGGAATCCTTGCGGAACCGCGATTCCGATGAACAGGCTTTCAGCGCTTCGATCGCCTTGTTTTCGCTCGTATTGCTGGTCGAAAGGTCAAGTGCAACGGTCATGACGATGACCTTGCCCGCTTTCGCGTTTTCGCAAAGCTTGGTCATCTGTTCGTTCAGTGCGTTGGTATAGTTGCTACTGGAATAGTTGAGAGCACCGATGGCGCTGGACGTGCCTGAAAACAGACGTGTCGTTGCGGTGCCGTTGTAGCCAACCCCGGTGTAGCCATAGGCAGCATAGGTCGATTTGTTGCCCGCAGGATCGTTACCGGGCGCGGAATAGGTGTTCTCGCCGTCGGTCAGCACGATGACGACCTTGTCGTTACCTTTTTCGGCTTCAGACCGCCCCTGCGTGAACGGCTCGCCATGGGACAAGATGCGCCAACCCCAAGCCATGCCTTCAGGAACATCCGTGTTGCCGTTTGCCGCCATGCCGTCGATTGCAGACTTGATCGTTTCCAGACCCTCGGGCGTGGTGACGTCGGTAAGGGGCGTCAACGGCTTGGTCGTGCAGCTGTAGTTGGGACCTGCGCCCGCTTTCAAGACCGGGGCGTCGTAGGACCGCGACTGGAAATATTTGGCCATGTTGCTTTGGCGCGTTTTGCCGGTGCCGCTGGAAGGGTCATCGTTCCACCAGCTATTGGCCGCGCTATATGTTTTTGGTGTGGCCTCGTCCGGGTCCTGGGTCAGTTTCCAGTGGTTGCCGGGCTCGTCTGGGGCAAACATCGGCACGAACATCGTCGCCGGATCACCAAAGCCGATACCCGTGTTGTTAGGCCCACCGGACGCCGGCGTATCTTCGACATTGTAAGGATAGGGGCGGGCCTCGACGCAGCCCTGCCAACTGGCAAATGGTCCGTAAGTGTCTACGTAGTCATACTCTTTGTGACTGCGCTTGCAGGTGTTGTTCGAGCGATACTCGTCACAGACCACTCGCTCGCTGGCCACGACGCGTTCATGGCTGGTGACCACCTTCATGTCCTTGTAGAGGGAGAAGCGCGTGAGCATTTCTCCTTCTTCGGTACCCCAGCCGGTACCCACCTTGCGCCAGATACCGAAGCCGTCCTTGGATGCGCGCTTGTCCGATGCCGAGAGGGTCGACCAGTCGAAATTCTCGTTATGGACTGGCGACAGGCCGGCAATATCTATCCATGAACTGCTGTCGTTTTGCGGCCCGACATTCACCGACGCGGCAAATGGCACCAGCCCGAATTGTACAGGCTTTTCCACTTGCTTGATCTGGTTTGCCTGTAGCGCCAGCGTGTCGACTAATTGCTTGGCTGCATCCTTCAGCAGGTCGATGCGCCGCTGTCCCGAACCCGTGCCGTAGCTGGTCATGGAGCCGGAGTTGTCGAGAACGAGCGCAACTTCCAGCGTATTTTTCAGGCGCACTTCCGAATCGACGCCGACGGAAATTTTCCGATTCACCGTCTCGGTATCCTCTTTCATCATTTTCGCGAAAGCAGGATAGAAGTAGGGCCTGTAGTTCAGATTGGCGACGAGCTTGAGTGTACCGCCGCCCACGGTGCTGTCGGGCAGCTTGACGCTCAATGTCGTATCGGCCGGATTAACGCCATTAAGGTTCGCGTGAAAGAAGTCGAGCGCGTAGGCGCGCAGCTGATCGTCCGTCGCTCCCTCTACGATACGCCTGGCTGTAGCGATGTTGGCGGCATCGAGCGCATTGGCGACGTGCTGCTTCTGCCGCACCATTTCGCTATAGTCTACCGCAAGGGCAATCCCGCCCATGATAGGAACCATGGCGATTACCGTCATGAGAGCGTAGTGACCGCGCGTGTCGCTCCAGAACGCACGCCAGGATGCAAGCATGATAATCACGGCCCCCGCCGGATGGAGATGTCAGGCATCCATTCTGCCAGCAAATGCTGAAAGACAGGTATTAACGGAGCGTTGATTTGAAGGGCCGTAGTTCAGCGGCCGTTAACCAAAGCCCCGTCTCAGAGAAAAAAGCCCCGCCGGTTGGCGGGGCGATTGGAGGTTCGAACTAATTGATCAGCCTACGATACGCAGGTTGGACAGTTCGTCAGCGATCTTCTTGAAGTCGGCTTCAAGCGTCGAGCTGGTTGCGTTCCAGAACATTTTGTCCGGCTTGCTGGGATCGGTAGGGTCCTTGCGATACCGGGAGTCGGAAGCACACTTCTTCAAAGCGGCAATCTGGGCGGCTTCAGCCGTCTTCTTGGAATCGAGATCCAGGGCCACAGTCATGACAATCAGATTGTTGGCCTTTGCGTTGTCACACAACTTTGCGAACTGCTCGTTCAAAGCCGTCGAGTAGTTGCTCTCCGTGTAAGCGCTGTTGCCTGATTTTACCACGCTGGAACTCGTTCCCATGAAAAGGCGGGTGTCGCCATTCTGGTATTTCGTTCCTGTGTAGCCGTAGGCAGAATAACTGGACTTGTTGCCGGCGTAGTCGTTGTCGCCGAAATAGCCAGGCGTGTAGTAGGTGTTCGCGCCGTCGGTCAGCACGATGACAACCTTGTCGTTGCCCTTTTCTATTTCTGAACGCCCTTCGCTGAACGGCTCGCCATGTGACAAAACTCGCCAGCCCCAAGCCATGCCCTCGGGGACATTTGTAGCACCGAGAGCGGCCATTCCGTCGATTGCCGCATTTATCTTGGTCTTGCCGTCGGTTTTGGTCACGTCCTGCAACGGCGTGATGGCGCTTGTCGTGCACATGTAATTCGGCCCGCCATTGATCGGAGTCGGCAGAGCAGCCAGACTGAGTGGGCCAGGCATTATATATTTGAGGGTGTTTTTCTGCCTTGCGACTTGAACGCTGGCTGTTGTGCTCGTTGACGTATCGCCGTTGTCATCCCACCAACTGTTGTTCATGCCGAAGGTCTTGATCGAGTTGTTCGATTGTTTTGTCCATATATTGCCGGTCTCGTCGGGCGCGAACATCGGCACGAAATAGCTTTCAGGCTTCGACGTCGTCGGCAAGGTATCGTTGATATTGTAGGGTGCCGGCCGCGCCTCCACGCATCCGCCCCAGGATGCCACAGAACCATAGTCAATAATCGTCTTGCCGTTTTCCTTGTGGGAACCGGTCTGCTTTTTCAAAAGCTTGAAAAGCGAAAACCTCGTCAGCGGTTTATCTTTTTGAGCGGCATCCCAAGTGGAGCCGCGGGCCATCCAGATATCTCCAACCTTCTGTGCGTACTGGTTCGCGTCCCTCGTTTGGGTCATGACTGACCAATCAAGATTTTCATGATGGATAGGTGAGGCGCCGGTCGTGTCCATCCAGGCGGAAGTCTCGAATTGCGTGCCGACGTTAACCGATGCTGCGAACGGCACCACCGCGAACTGCACAGGCTTTTCCACCTGCTTCATCATGTCGGCCTGCTTGGAGATCGTGTCGACAAGTTGCTTGGCCGCGGCTTTAAGCAATTCAATGCGGCTCTTCGTCGAAGATGCCACCTTGTCGTCCATAGATCCTGAATTATCGAGAACGAGAGCGACCTCAAGGGAGTTCTTCAGCCGCACTTGTGAGCAAGTCGTGAAACTGAAGTCGCTTGAGGTTTTGCCTATCAGCTTTGCCGCCGCAGGAAGGAAATATGGGGAGTATACCAGGTCCGCACACATTTTCATCTCGCCACCACCAACGGCGTTGCTGGGCAGCGTGACATTCAGTGTCGTTTTACCGGGTTTTACATGGCGAAGATTCGCCAGAAAGAAATCCTGCGCATAGGCTTTAGCCTGAGTTTCCGTAGCCCCCGATTGGAGTTGGCGGGCAGTGGCAATGTTGGCAGCATCAAGCGCATTGCGCGTATCGAGCCGTTGGCGGGACATCTCGGTGTAATCCACCGCAATCGCCAAAGCGCCCATCAAGGGTGCCATTACGAGCGCCGTTACAAGTGCATAGTTGCCGCGTGTGTCTTTTCGGAATTTCAGGAACATCGGCTTCGTGACCCCTGCCAAGCCCAATTCACAGCAACAAAATGACAGAAATGATTAAATTTCGTGTTCGCGGAATCCCATCAAAATGAGGTTTGGCATTTCCCTTCGGTTAACCATGGCTTTTCCAGATCCGAGAGGAAAGCTGGTGACAGTTTCGGACGCATCGGCTAATTCGAGCCTCACAAACGGCTTCCGACCGCGATATTTTCAGCTACAGGTTCGAGAAACAGTATGACGGCCCACCCCGGAATAATTGCCTCGTTCGACAACCTATCGCCCCGCTACGCTGCGATTTTGTGTGATGTGTGGGGTGTCGTGCACAATGGCGAAACGCATTTCCCAGCCGCTGCGGCTGCCCTGGCAAAGGCACGCGCCGAAGGTCTGGCAGTCGTCATGATCACCAATTCACCGCGCCTGAGTGGCGATGTGATCGACCAGATGCGCTTTATTGGCGTGCCGGACGGCAGTTTCGACAAGGTGGTGAGTTCGGGCGATGTAACGCGCGATCTCATCGCGGAAGGGCCGAAGAAAGTGTTTCACCTCGGACCTGATCGTGACGCCAACATCTATGACGGTCTTGGTGTCGAACTGGTCGAGGAGTTCGAGGCTCAGGCGATCGTCTGCACCGGCCTTTTCGACGACGAGACGGAGACGCCGGAAGACTACAAGGATCTGCTTTTCCGCTTCCGTTCCCGCAACCTGCCGTTCATTTGCGCCAACCCGGATATCGTTGTGGAACGCGGCGAACGGCTGATCTGGTGCGCGGGCGCGCTGGCCCGCGACTACAGCCAGCTTGGCGGACGCACGCTGATCGCCGGCAAGCCCCATGCGCCTATCTACACGGCGGCCCTCAAGGCCGCATCGGAGATCGTCGGACGCGAGCTTGATCGCAGCGAGGTGCTCGCAATCGGTGATGGAATGATGACGGACATAAAGGGTGCGGCCGACAATGGTTTCGACGTGCTGTATGTCTCTGGTGGCATCCATGCCCGCGACTATGGTGATCCGCTTGCGCCGGACCCGGAACTGCTGGCCGCGTTCCTCTCAAAATTCGGCTACCGCCCGGTGGCGGTGATGCCCCGGCTTCGCTGAAACGGCTTCGCCAAGATGTGCGTCCGCTTGCCCGGAGACCGACCTCTGCCCGAAAATCTGAGGGGCGGCGTCGTTGCGATAGGCAATTTCGATGGTGTTCACCGCGGTCACCAGGCTGTGCTCGGCCGCGCATTGGACCAAGCGCAGAAGCAGGGCGTGCCTGCCTTGGTGCTGACCTTCGATCCGCACCCGCGCAAGGTATTCCGCCCGGATTTGCCGCTGTTTGTGCTGACACCGCCGGCAATGAAGGCGAAATTGCTATCCAAGCTCGGATTCGCTGCGGTCGTGGAACAAGCATTCACACGCGAGTTTGCGGCAAACTCGGCGGAAACTTTCGTAAATTCAATCCTGGAAGCCAATTTGGGCATCAGCCATGCCGTAACCGGCTTCAACTTCCACTTTGGCAAAGACAGGCAAGGTGGACCAGCCTACCTGATGGAAGCGGGCACGCGAAACGGTTTCGGCGTAACCTTGGTCGATGCGTTTCGCGACGAGGATGCATGCATCGTCTCGTCAAGCCGGATACGTTCGTTGCTGTCCGAAGGCGATGTAGCCCAGGCTGCGGGGTTGCTCGGTTACCGGTTTACCGTCCAGGCTGAGGTGGTTGGTGGCCAGAAGCTTGGCCGCACGCTTGGGTTTCCTACCGCCAATATGCGCTTGCCGGCCGAGACGGCGTTGAAGGAAGGCATCTATGCCGTTCGTTTTCGGCGCGCCGACGGAACGCTTCATGACGCTGTGGCAAGCTTCGGTCGTCGGCCGACGGTCGATGACAACGGCGCGCCGCTGCTTGAGACATTCCTGTTCGACTTCTCGGGTGATCTCTATGGCGAGGTCTGCGATGTCTCGTTCTTCGGATACCTGCGCGGCGAAGTGAAATTCGACGGGCTCGATCTGCTCGTCGCGCAGATGAAGCGCGACGAAGCCGAGGCGAGGGCGCTTCTGGCCGGCGTGCGACCGCTTTCGGAACTGGATGCTGCGGTCGCCTTTTGAGCGCGCGGCTATTTCTTCAGCGCCAGGCCGAACGCGATGAAAGTCCATCCCTGGAAAATCAGGTCGATGGCAAGGAACAGCCCAAGTATCCAAATGCTGTTGACCGGCCAACCCATCGCAATGACGAGGCCGGCAAGCACGGTGACGATACCCGCCGTGATGATCCAGCCCGAGCCGCGCTGTTCGCGGTGTTCGTAGCCGACCCAAGCCCTCAGTGCGCCTGATGCCACGAGCGCGACGGCCAGCATGAACGTCAGCACCGTTGAAGCAAGCAGCGGATTGTAGAAGGCGAAAAAGCCGGCGAAGGCATAGAGCAGGCCGCTGGCCAGCCAGTAGAAGAAGCGGCCCCAGGTTTTGACGCCGAAGGCGTGGACGATCTCGATGACGCCGGAAATCAGCATCAACCAGCCGACGAAAAACACCGACGCGACGGTGGCGACGAAGAGGTTGGCAAATGCGATGCCACCAAGGATCAACAATAGAACACCGAGCGCGACGAACCATCCCCACTTGTCGCGCGCCTGCCCGATGGCGTTCTTGAGCGTGTCGTTCTGAAAAGCCATGTTGCCACTCCAAAGACGTTTCAAACTCACGGGTATGAAACTATCGCGTGTAGCGATGCGGGTCCAGCACCACCGGCATTTGCAGGATCATTGCAGATTTAAATCAAATTTTACCGACCTTCGCGCAAGAGTTGCCTTACTCCCAATGTCCGGCGTAACGGCGAGGCCAGCATAAAATGAAAATGATCCCTGCGTTTGCAACAGCGATGCTGCTGGGTTTCACCACGGTGTCCAATGCGGGCGAGGGGATAGGCGGCTGGCTGTCAGGTGACTGGTACCTGACGCTTGGCGCTACCGGCATGGTCGCGCCAGACTTTGAAGGCAGCAAGAAGTATCTGCTCAGCGCCTCGCCGATCATTTCACTAGGCAAGGCCGGCAATCCGGTTCGCTTTTCATCGCGCAACGACAATATCTCGCTCGCGCTGATCGATGACGGCGGCGTGCGTGCGGGACTAGCCGGCAAACTCCTGTGGGGCCGCGACAATGACGCAGATGAGTTGCGCGGCCTCGACCCAGTGCGCTGGGGCGGCGAGGTCGGCGGGTTCTTCGAAGTCTATCCATTTGACTGGATGCGGCTGCGCGGCGAACTACGGCACGGCATCCGCTCGCACAGCGGCTTTGTCGCAGACGTCGCTGCCGACGCCTTCTATGACGTGACGCCTGCCGTTCGCATATCGGGCGGACCTCGCGTGTCTGTCGCTTCATCGAAGTATTTCGACGCCTACTACGGCGTCAGTGCCGCGGAATCCTTGGCATCGGGGCTTAGCGCATATAATCCGGGCGGCGGCATCAAGTCGGCAGGCGTCGGCGGCGCGATTACGTGGAAGGTCACTGACCCGATCACAGCAAGCTTGTTTGGCGAGTATTCGCGTTTGATGGGGCCGGCAGCCGACTCCAGCCTGGTGCAGGAGCGTGGTTCGCGTGACCAGTTCATGATCGGCGTTTCGACCAGCTACCGTTTCGACTTCTCTATGTGATGTGCTGGCTCGATTTTGGCCGGATCAGGCATAAGGTGGCACTTTATTCTTGGGCGGCCATCGGTTAGAAGCGCTGCCATGACCTGCCTGTTGCGCCAGATCGCGTCCGCGATACGAATTACTAGCCCGGTGTTCCGGGCGGCCTGAGTTGAAACTCGGTCGCCGGTGCAGCCGGGAATTATGGCGCACTTCTCTCGCGCTTTTTCCAGAACATGATAGGTCAACGCCCAAAGCCGGTTTCGGCTCGGCAATCCATATGGCGAACTGATGAACGACACAGCGGAAACGATCGACTATTCCAAGACACTCTACCTGCCGCAGACGGAATTCCCGATGCGTGCGGGTTTGCCCGAAAAGGAACCCTTGCTGGTCAAGCGCTGGCAGGAGATGGATCTCTACAAGAGGCTGCGCGAGGATGCGGCCGGGCGCACAAAATATGTGCTGCACGACGGCCCGCCCTACGCCAACGGCAACATCCATATCGGCCATGCGCTGAACAAGATCCTCAAGGACGTCATCACCCGCTCGTTCCAGATGCGCGGTTACGATTCCAACTACGTGCCGGGCTGGGACTGCCACGGCCTGCCGATCGAATGGAAGATCGAGGAGCAGTACCGCGCCAAGGGCAAGAACAAGGACGAAGTTCCGGTCAACGAGTTC
This sequence comes from Mesorhizobium sp. FG116, assembly GCF_057809835.1. Taxonomy (NCBI): domain Bacteria; kingdom Pseudomonadati; phylum Pseudomonadota; class Alphaproteobacteria; order Hyphomicrobiales; family Phyllobacteriaceae; genus Mesorhizobium; species Mesorhizobium sp. FG116. The sequence goes on along the minus strand of NZ_JBMDKS010000004.1, from coordinate 62,535 downwards.
CGCAAGGAATGCCGCGAGTTCGCTGCGAACTGGATCAACGTGCAGGGCGACGAGTTCCAGCGGCTCGGTGTCGTCGGTGATTTCAAGAATCCCTACACGACGATGAATTTTCACGCCGAAGCCCGGATCGCGGGCGAGTTGTTGAAATTCGCCATGTCCGGCCAGCTCTATCGTGGCTCGAAGCCCGTGATGTGGTCGGTGGTTGAACGCACCGCTCTGGCCGAGGCCGAAGTCGAATACCAGGACTACGAGAGCGACACGATCTGGGTGAAGTTCCCGGTGGTTGGCAGCGCCAGTTTGGACGACGCTTGCGTCGTCATCTGGACGACGACTCCCTGGACCATCCCGGGAAACCGCGCCGTCGCCTATTCGCCGCGCGGGTCATATGGCCTCTACGAAGTTACCTCGGCAGAGAATGATTTTGGTCCTCGCCCTGGTGAGAAGCTGATCTTTGCTGACTCACTGGCCGAAGAATCCTTCGCTAAGGCCAAGCTTGAGTACAAGCGCCTGCGTGATGTTTCCAGCGATGAGCTCGGCGCGCTGACGCTTGCCCATCCATTCAAGGGTCTTGGTGGCGGTTATGAATTCCCTGTACCGATGCTTCCCGGTGATCACGTTACCGATGATGCCGGCACGGGCTTTGTCCACACGGCCCCCAGCCACGGCCGCGAGGATTTCGAGGCGTGGATTGATGGCGCTCCGCTTTTAAGGGAACGGGGTATCGACACGACGATCCCGTTCCCGGTTGATGATGCAGGCTACTACACCAAGGACGCGCCTGGGCTCGGTCCCGATCGCGAGGGCGGACCGGCGCGCGTCATCGACGACAATGGCAAGAAGGGTAACGCCAACCAGGCGGTTATCGAGGAACTGATCAAGCGTAACATGCTGTTTGCGCGTGGCCGCTTGAAACACAGCTACCCGCATAGCTGGCGTTCCAAGAAGCCGGTGATCTTCCGCAATACGCCGCAGTGGTTCGTCCATATGGACAAGAAGCTTGACGATGGCACCACGTTGCGCAGCCGCGCTTTGAAGGCGATCGATGACACCCGTTTCGTGCCCGAGGCCGGGCAGACGCGCCTGCGCGCCATGATTGCCGAGCGCCCGGACTGGGTGCTGTCGCGCCAGCGTGCTTGGGGCGTGCCGATCGCCGTGTTCGCGGATGCTGATGGCAATGTTCTGAAGGACGATGCGGTCAATGCCCGCGTTCTTGAGGCGTTTGAAAAGGAAGGCGCAGACGCGTGGTTTGCCGAAGGCGCGCGCGAGCGATTCCTTGGCAGCCGCGCCAACGAACCATGGGTTATGGTCAAGGACATCCTCGATGTCTGGTTCGATTCCGGATCGACCCACACCTTCACGCTGGAAGATCGTCCGGACCTGAAATGGCCGGCAGATGTCTATCTGGAAGGCTCCGACCAGCATCGTGGTTGGTTCCATTCCTCGCTGCTGGAAAGCTGCGGCACGAGGGGCAGGGCCCCCTACGACACGGTCGTCACCCATGGTTTCACCATGGATGAGGAAGGCCGCAAAATGTCGAAATCACTCGGCAACACGGTCGTGCCGCAGGACGTCATGAAGCAGTCCGGGGCCGATATCCTGCGCCTGTGGGTAATGACGACCGACTATTGGGAAGACCAGCGCCTCGGCAAGAATGTGCTGCAGACCAATATCGACGCTTACCGCAAGCTCAGAAACACCATTCGCTGGATGCTGGGCACGCTTGCCCATGACGAGGGCGAGGACGTGCCGCTTGCCGAGATGCCGGAACTGGAGCGGCTGATGCTGCACCGGTTGTCTGAACTCGATGAGGTTGTTCGTACCGGCTACGACGGCTTCGAGTTCAAGCGGGTGACCCGCGCGCTGCTCGATTTCATGGTGGTCGAGCTTTCCGCCTTCTATTTCGATATCCGCAAGGACGCGCTCTATTGCGATGCGCCGTCCAGCGCAAAGCGGAAGGCTTCCGTCCAGGTTGTTCGGCATTTGTTTGAATGTCTGGTGAAGTGGCTGGCGCCAATGCTGCCCTTTACGACCGAGGAGGCTTGGCTCGATCGGCACCCAGACGCGAGATCGGTTCACCTTGAGCAATTCCCGAAGGTGCCCGCCGATTGGCGCAATGAGGCGCTGGCCGAAAAGTGGCGCAAGGTGCGGCAGATGCGGCGCGTGGTCACCGGAGCGCTCGAAATTGCCCGCGCGGGCAAGGTGATCGGATCGTCGCTGGAAGCCGTCCCAGTTGTTTATCTCGACAATTCCTCGCTTGAAAAGGAAGTTGAGGGCGTCGACATGGCCGAGATCAGCATCACCAGCGGGCTCGACTTCTCCTATGGCGGCGCACCTGCCGGCGCGTTTGCTCTGGACGACGTAAAGGGCGTGGCTGTTGTGGTGGAAAAAGCGGCCGATCGCGGTCTGCGCAAATGCGCGCGGTCGTGGCGCTACACTGACGATGTCGGTAACGACAAGGACTTCCCGGACGTCTCGGAACGAGATGCTCTTGTTCTGCATGAATTGCAGTCAACTGGCAGGCTCTAGACGCGGAGTTGTGCAGGAAGGCAACGCGCAAACGGGTGCGCGTTGCCCTTAACGAACGGTTGAGGTAAAGACCTGAAACTGCGGACGACAAATTGTCGCCGAATTTTCCGTTAGAACAGCGTGGCAAGATGCGTGCCGGCGTTCGGTTGGCAGCGATCAAGGGGTCGTCAAGAGTGAAATTTTTAGGCATGACCGAGAAACGCCATGTTCGCCTTGCATTGATGGCGCCGCTTGCCGTTTCGGGACTCGCCCTTTCGGGATGCATGTCGTCACCGACTTATGGCACCGACAAGACAGCGATGGAGCAGCTCGCCGGCGATGTGAGTGGCGCAATTTCGCTCGCTCCGCCCAAGCGGGAAAAGATCGATTACAATCCCCGTCCCACGCTAGTTAAGCCTGCGCCCGGGCAAAAGGGCGTGTTGCCGGCACCTCAGGACAACATTGTCCAGACCGCGAGCACGCAATGGCCGGAATCGCCTGAACAGCGCCGTGCCCGTATCCGGGCTGACGCGAGCGTCAATTTCGACAGCCCCAATTTCAAGGCTGAAGTGGTTGATGACGTCCAGACCGACCCTGTAGCCGTCAAAAAAGCATTGGCGGAGTCGGGCTCGAGCCATCCGCCGCGTTGGACACCGGGTGATTCCGGGATAGGCGCGAAGGCCCGCCGCGATGCCATCAATCGCAAGCTCGCGGAAGGCAGGCAGGGTAGCCCGACGAATCGCCGCTATCTCAGCGAACCGCCGCTGGAATATCGAGTTGCCGCTTCGACCGCGCCTCAGAACGACATTGGCGAGGACGAATACAAAAAGGATCTGCGGCAGAAAAAGATGGCCCGCAAGAAGGACGGCGGTCTGTTTAGCTGGTTGCCCTGGTAGCCAGCATACTGCCAGACGCGCCGTTGCGTTCTACAACTGCCGGCGCGACACGAAGAAATCCTTGAGCAGTACAGCTGATTCTATCTCGCCCAGCCCGGCATATATGTCGGGTACATGGTGGCATGTCGGTGAAGCGAAGAAGCGCACTCCGCTAACCACTGCGCCACCTTTTTCGTCGGCAGCACCGAAATAGAGCCGGCGCAGGCGCGCAAACGAAATGGCCGCCGCGCACATGGTGCAAGGTTCAAGCGTCACGTAGAGATCGCACTCACCTAGCCGTTCGCTCGACAATTTGGCGCAGGCATCGCGAATCGCAAGGATTTCGGCGTGGGCGGTCGGATCGGCAAGCTCGCGCGTGCGATTGCCTGCCGTTGCCACGACCTCGCCGTTCAAGACGATGACCGCGCCAACGGGCACTTCGTCGCGCCCCGCCGCAGCTTGCGCTTCTTTCAGCGCGGTGGCCATGAAGTCAGGCCGCTTCATCGCGGTTTCCCATTATGTCCTCGCAACCCAAGAGCTATCCTGTTATCTAGCCGCGCAAACGAGCAAACACCACATGAGCGACGACGACAAATTCCAGCGCAAGCCCGGCGCAAAACCGGCTGGCTTTCGAGGCCGCAAGGCTGCCGATGGCAAATCCGGCAAGCCTGCCTTTGCCGGCAAGAAAGCTTCGTTCGCCAAAAGGCCCGACAGGGCAACTGATGGCGACCGGCCAAAGCGTGATTTCAAACGCGACGACAAACCGCGCGAAGGCGAAGCACGCGCCGAGCGACCCTTCCGCAAGGGGCCGCGGCCCGAAGGCAGGCCGTTCGAAAAGCGGGAAGGATTTGCCAAGCCTTATCAGCCGCGCGAAGAACGACAGCCGCGCCCCGAAGGTGAAGAGCGGCCCAAGCGCGATTTCAAGCGCGATGGCAGGCCACGCGAAGGCGACGCTCGCACCGAGCGACCGTTCCGCAAGGGGCCTCGCCCTGAGGGCAGGCCTTTCGAAAAGCGTGAGGGTTTCGCAAAACCATATCGCCCACGCGAAGAGCGGCAGGGCCGCCCCGAAGGCGGAGAACGACCGAAACGCGACTTCAAGCGTGATGACAGGCCGCGCGAAGGCGAGGCACGCGCCGAGCGACCGTTCCGCAATGGACCTCGCCCCGAGGGCAGGCCGTTTGAGAAACGTGAGGGTGGTTTCGCGAAACCGTATCGTGCACGCGAAGATCGACAGGCCCGCCCGGAAGGCGGAGAACGTCCCCGTCGTGATTTTGGCGGCGCTGGCAAGCCGGCAGGTGGTTTCAAGCCGCGGCCTCGCCAAAGCGAGGCACCTGAGGAGACCGGTGAACGCATTGCCAAGCGCTTGGCGCGAGTTGGCATTGCTTCGCGCCGCGACGCTGAAGAACTGATCGCCGCCGGCCGTGTCAAGGTCAATGGAAAGATCCTGGAAACGCCGGCGTTCAACGTGTCGCAAAGCGACGTCATCCATCTCGATGGTATGGAAATTCCTCCGATCGAGCGCACCCGGCTGTTTCTCTTCCACAAGCCGGCCGGCGTGGTGACGACCAATCGCGACCCGGAAGGCCGCAAGACCGTATTCGACGTCCTGCCTGCAGACCTGCCGCGTCTGATGACGATTGGCCGGCTGGACATCAACACCGAAGGCCTGCTGCTGCTCACCAACGATGGAGGACTGTCGCGCGTGCTGGAACTTCCGGCAACCGGCTGGCTGCGGCGCTACCGGGTTCGCGTGCATGGCAAAGTCGAGGAAAGTGCGCTTGCCAAGTTGCGCGAAGGCATTGCCGTTGATGGCGTTTTCTACGGCGCGGTGGAAGCGAGCCTCGACAGGGAGCAGGGCTCCAATGCCTGGCTGACAATCGGTCTGCGCGAGGGCAAGAACCGTGAGGTCAAGAATATCCTTGGCGCGCTTGGACTTGATGTCACGCGATTGATCCGCATTTCATACGGGCCATTTCAGCTGAACGAGTTGCCGGAAGGGCATGTCCTCGAGATCAAGGGCCGCATGTTGCGCGAGCAGCTTGGCGAAAGGCTGATCGAGGAATCCGGTGCGAATTTCGACGCCGAGATCGTCAAACCGTTCTCGAACAAGCCGGTGCGGCGCGTAGAGCAACTGGAAGAAGCAGCACCACGTGCAAGGCCGGCACGCTCCGAAATCGGAGAGGGCGGCCTGATAAAGCGGCGCAAGTTCCGCGAAAACAGTCGCGACGAAGCGCTGGGCAAATTGTCGACGCGCCCGGAGCGGGGTTTTGGCGAGCGTGGTGGCAAGCCGGAACGGTCCGGATTTGGCGGTAAGCCGGGATTCAAGAAGGGTGATCGGGAGCGACCGCCAATCGATCCGCCAGGGCAGCGCAAAGCCAATGTATGGATGGCGCCAGGTGCTCGTCCGCTTGGAAAGGACAAGGCGGACCAGGAGAAGTCGGACACCGATTTCCGTAAAGCTGGCACGCAGGGCCGAGGAAGGCCGCAAGGCGACCGCCCATTTGGCAAGCCACGCGGTGACCGTCCGGATCGGAGTGGCGGCGGACCTTTCCGCAAAGGACCGGGCAAGGGCCCGAAGGCGCGCTAGATGCGCATTGTGGGAGGCGATTTTCGCGGCCGCCCGCTGGCCACGCCGAACACTCACGCGATCCGTCCGACGACGGATCGGACACGTGAGGCCGTTTTCAACGTCTTGGCACATCGATTTCCCGACAATCTTGAAGGTGCAAGGGTACTGGATCTTTTTGCCGGAACCGGTGCGCTTGGCCTGGAAGCATTATCCCGTGGCGCGGGCTATGCCGTGTTCATCGAGGAATCGACGGAAGGGCGCGGCCTGATCCGCAGCAATGTCGAAGCCTTTGGCTTGACCGGAAAGACCAAGATATTCCGCCGCGACGCAACCGCGCTTGGCGAGGCTGGAACGCTTGCCCCTTTCAACCTGCTGTTCGCTGACCCTCCCTATGGCAAAGGTTTGGGCGAACGGGCCCTACAATCGGCGCAGCAAGGCGGTTGGCTGGCACAAGGCGCGCTGTGCGTCGTCGAGGAAGCCGCCTCCGCCCCGTTCGAGCCGGGCTCCGGATTTTCGATTGTCGATGAGCGCAGCTACGGCGAGACGGTGATCCGCTTTATCGAGCTGGCCTGACTTTAGCCGCGTTCAGGCGTCAAATGACGAACAATTCACTTTTAACGTAGCACATGCCTGCCTATCGTCCATCGCATGACCTCCGGAGCCAGCAATGAAATCTGATGCCCATTGGCTCCTCCGGATCGCGCTTGCCCTGGCTTTACTAGTTGTAGCAGCCGGTCCGGCAGCGTCGGAAACTGCCCCCAACGAATGGAAAGTGACCGATTTCCTGCTCGACAACGGCATGGAGGTGGTGGTCATACCCGACAGGCGTGCGCCGATCGTCACCCATATGGTCTGGTACAAGGTCGGCAGTGCCGACGAATTGCCCGGAAAGTCCGGCATTGCCCATTTCTTCGAACACCTGATGTTCAAGGCAACCAGCAATCACGCCGCAGGTGAGTTTGATCGCGCGGTGGCGGCCATCGGCGGCAGCAACAACGCTTTCACATCCTACGACTACACGGTTTTTCACGAGACGGTGGCGCCTGAAGCCCTTGAGCAGATGATGGGGTTCGAGGCCGATCGCATGCGCAATCTCGTCCTCAACGACGAGGTGATTGCGACCGAACGTGACGTAGTGCTGGAGGAACGCCGCTCGCGCGTCGACAGCGATCCTGGATCTCTGCTGGAAGAAGAAGTCAACGCAACACTTTACCAGAACCAGCCTTATCGAATCCCGGTCATCGGCTGGATGCAGGAGATAGAAAAACTAAATCAAACCGATGCCAGGGCATTCTACGACCGCTATTACACGCCGAACAACGCCGTTCTTGTGGTGGCCGGCGACGTGGAGCCCGATGCCGTCAAGGCGATGGCCGAACGCACTTACGGAAAAGTGGCGCGCGGTCCAAATCTTCCACCACGGGTGAGGCCTTCAGAACCTGAGCAGAATTCCAGGCGGACGGTCACTTTGACCGATGCAAGAGTGAGTGTGCCGAGCTTTTCAACGCAATGGGTGGTGCCGTCCTACCACACCGCCAAGCCGGGTGAAGCCGAAGCGCTTGATCTCCTGGCCGAAATTCTTGGTGGAGGGCCGCGCAGCCGGCTCTATCAGGAACTAGTGGTCAAGAAGGGCATTGCAGCAAATTCCGGCGCGTCGTTTTCCGGAACAATGTTGGATGACACGAACTTTTCGGTTTATGGCGCGCCACGCGGCAAAGCCACGCTTGCCGAGGTTGAAGGCGCGGTAAGTTCCGAAGTATCGCGCATTGCCCGCGACGGAGTGTCTGACGATGAGTTGGAGCAGGCCAAGGACCGCTTTGTGCGCTCGATGATCTTCGCACGCGACCGCCAATCGAGCATGGCAAACATCTATGGCAGCACGCTCGCGACCGGTGGAACAGTTGAAGATATCGAACAATGGCCGCAGCGTATCCGGAACGTCACGGTGCAGGATGTAAAGTCTGTGGCCGGGCGCTATCTAGTGCCAGAGCATGCGACGAGCGGATATCTGTTGCCCGAAGCGCGTGCGGGGAACTGAGCTGATGGCTTCTTTTAGAATTTCTGGCAAAATATTGATTTCACAGACGATTGTCTTCTTGTTGTCTGCACTTTTTCTGATCCTGCCGGCGCTCACCGCGCATGCTGCGATGACCATCCAGGAAGTGAAGTCTTCGAAAGGCATCACCGCCTGGCTTGTGGAGGACTATTCGGTACCGATTATCACGCTGCGCTTTGATTTCGATGGCGGAAGCACGCAGGATCCAGCTGGCAAGGAAGGCCTTGCCAACCTTATGACGGGCCTTTTCGACGAGGGCGCAGGTGATCTGGACAGCAATGCGTTTCAGGCGCAGCTGGACGATTCAGGTGCTGAAATGGGAATTTCAGAAGGCCGCGACAGCATTTCCGGCGCCATGCGGACGCTGGCAGAGCGCAAGGACGAGGCGTTTGAACTGTTACGACTGGCCATTGAAAAGCCCCGTTTCGATCAGGCGCCGATAGACCGCATTCGCGGTCAGATACTGGCAGGTATCGTCGCCGGCGAGCGCGACCCTAATACCGCAGCGGAGACAAAGTGGCTGCGCGCGGTATACGGCAACCACCCTTATTCGCGCCCGGACGAAGGTACCAAGGAAAGTCTCGATAATATAACGGCGAACGATCTCAGGGCATTTCACAAGGCAACTTTTGCGCTTAGCGGTCTACACGTTGCAGTCGTGGGGGCGATAGATGCAAAGACGTTGCAACGTGAGTTGGACAAGCTTTTCGGCGGACTTCCGTTGCAACAGTCATTGCGTCCTGTAGCTGACACGGAACTCAACCTCGATCAGCAGCTCCAGGTAGAATACGATCTGCCGCAGACCTCCGTGCAGATGGCTTTTCCAGGCATCAAGCGATCATCGCCCGAGTTCTATGCGGCAACGCTTATGAATGAGATTCTAGGTGGTGGAACCTTCACCTCACGTCTGTTCGAAGAAGTGCGGGAAAAGCGCGGGCTTGCCTATTCGGTCGATTCCGGGCTCTCCAATCGAGCGCATGCCTCAGCGCTTGTCGTGACAACCGCTACGCGATCCGACAGGGTAGGTGAAACACTTGAGGTTTTGCGCGACACCATAAAGCGCATGGCTGAGGAAGGGCCCACGGAAGCCGAGCTTGCCGCCGCCAAAAAGTACATGGTCGGAGCTTATGCAATCAACAATCTCGATTCATCGAGCGCGATCGCCGGCACTCTCGTCGATTTGCAGGTAAACAAGTTGGGAATCGACTACATGGCCCGGAGATCGGATCTGATCAACGGCGTGACGCTGGACGAGGTCAAGGCGGTGGCCAAAAAGCTTCTTTCGGTGAATCCGGCGGTCATGATCGTTGGCCCGGCTTTGGCAGATGGAAGCAAGGGGTGACACCAAGTTTCGGCATAGCATTCGGTGGCGGTGGCGCACGCGGACTGGCGCATATTCACGTCATCGAGGCTCTTGACGAGATGGGTATCCGTCCCGTCGCCATTTCGGGCTCGTCTATCGGTGCAATCATGGGCGCCGGCATGGCGGCCGGAATGACTGGAAAGGAAATCCACGAACACGCTCGCTCGATCCTCTCCCGACGGACTGAAATCGCAAGCCGAATGTGGAAGGCGCGCCCCGGTAGTCTGGCAGAAGTGATGAAGGGCGGGTTGCACGTCAGCCAGTTCAATGTCGAGCGCATTTTGAAAGCTTTTCTTCCGAGCGCGGTTCCTGAAAGTTTTGCCGACCTCAAAATTCCGCTTAAGGTGACAGCGACCGATTTCTTCGGCCACAAGCTTGCTGTGTTCAGCAACGGTGATCTTCACTCGGCACTTGCAGCGTCGGCGGCGATCCCGGCCGTATTCCGACCGGTCGTCCGAGACGGGCGTATTCTGATCGACGGCGGAATCTACAATCCCGTGCCGTTCGATCTTATCGAGCACGATGCCGACATCATCATCGCCGTCGATGTCGTGGGAGCCCCCACGGAAGCCGAGAGCAGGCGGCCGAGTTCCGTAGATCTGATGTTCGGGGCAACCCAACTGATGATGCAATCCATCATCGTCAACAAGTTGAGCCAATGCCGGCCCGATATTCTGATCAGGCCCCCCGTCTCTCGCTTCCGCGTCCTAGACTTCATGAAGATCGAAAGCGTGATGAGCGAAACGGCGTCGGTGAAGGGCGAAGTGAAGCGCGCCGTCGAGGCTGCGTTGAAATCACACTACGAGCCCCACAAGCATTAGTTCGGAAATTCGAGGCTGTTGTGCGCGCTCCGAACAACGGTCGCGCCAGACGGACACATTAAAGCCAGCATATTGGCCAGTTTGGCCAAACGGCTTTAGCCTTCATCTTTCCGCCCATTGCACAAGCAATGGCGGAACAATAGATGGTGCCATGTATGATCCATTTCACTGTTGGGTCGATTCACGGGATTTCGAAATGGCGAATTCAATCGACACGGGCAAACTGACTGATCGTGTCGCCGCATTGGTAGACGCGGCCAAACGGGCTGGGGCGGATGCGACTGATGCAGTCGTCGTCGTTGGCCGCTCCAAGGGCGTTTCGGTCCGTTTGGGAAAGGTCGAGAGCACCGAAGCCTCGGAAAGCGAGGATGTGTCGCTGCGCGTATTCGTTGGTAAGCGCGTGGCAAGCGTTTCGGCAACGACCGGGTCTGACCCCAAGGCATTGGCCGAACGGGCCGTGGCAATGGCGAAGGTCTCGCCGGAGGACCCGTACCAGGGGTTGGCCGACCCGGCACTTTTGGCCAAGGGACCACGCGACCTCGATCTGTTCGACGAGACAGAGGTTTCCGCGGACCAGCTGAAGGAAGACGCGCTTGCTGCGGAGGAAGCCGCGCTTGCCGTCAAAGGCGTGACCAACTCATCCGGCAGCGGAGCAAGCTCTGGTTTCGGCGGTTTGGTTCTTGCAACTTCGAGCGGGTTCCTCGGTCAGTATGTCGCCACGCGCTTTTCGCGCTCGGCCAGCGCCATCGCGGGCGAGGGCACCGGCATGGAGCGTGACTACGATTACTCCTCAAGACAGCATTTTTCCGACCTGGATTCAGCACAGGACATTGGCCGTAAGGCTGGTGAGCGCGCCGTGAAGCGCCTAGGCGCGCGGAAGGCGGCGACAGGGTCTGTTACGGTCATATTTGATCCTCGCGTGGCGCGAGGTATTGCAGGCCATTTGGCCGGCGCAATCAATGGCGCATCCGTCGCGCGCAAGACCAGCTTCCTGCGCGACATGATGGGCAAGCAGGTGGCTGCCAATTCCATCACCGTTACCGACGAGCCACTTCGTCGACGTGGCCAGGCCTCCAGGCCATTTGACGGTGAAGGCGTCGAGGGCGAGAAGTTGACGATGGTAGAAAAGGGCGTTTTGAGCCATTGGTTCCTGTCGACCTCGGCGGCGCGTGAACTCGGACTGACGACCAATGGGCGCGGCTCACGCAGCGGCTCGTCCGTTTCGCCCTCATCCACCAACCTTGCGATCGAAGCAGGCGAGCGGCCACCGGAGGAATTGATAAAGAGCCTCAGGTCCGGCTTCTACGTCACCGAGGTGTTCGGGCAGGGCGTCAACATGATAACCGGGGAATACAGTCGCGGCGCATCCGGGTTCTGGATTGAAAATGGCGAACTCGCCTATCCCGTCTCGGAAGTCACCATCGCTTCCAACCTGAAGACGATGTTCCTCAACATGGTGCCTGCCAGCGATCTTGACCGCAACTTCGGAACGGCGGCCCCGACATTGCTTATCGAAGGAATGACCCTTGCCGGTAGCTGATACAGCCGGCCTTGCCACGGCCCAAGAAGACCTGGAATTGCTGCGCGACGCCGCACGTGAAGCCGGGGCAATTGCCATGCAATACTTTGGCAAGAGCCCGGAAGTGTGGATGAAAGGCGGAACCTCTCCGGTCAGCGAAGCCGACTATGCCGCTGATGCCTATCTCCGGGAAACATTGCTTAAGGCTCGTCCCGACTATGGCTGGCTATCCGAGGAAACGGCTGACGATCTCGCCCGGTTGAATGCGCGCCGCACATTCGTCGTTGACCCGATAGACGGAACGCGCGCCTTTCTGGAAGGCAACAGTACGTGGTGCGTCAGCGTCGCCGTGGTGGAGCGGGGAAAATCGCTGGCAGGTGTCCTCGATTGTCCGGCCAAAAAAGAAGTCTATTGGGCCGTTCCGGGATCCGGCGCGTTTTGCAACGGCATCCCTATCGCGGTTCGGCCGGTTGCCGATCAACCTGAAATCGCCGGCCCGAGGGCATTGATAGATCATCTCCCGGCCGATTTGTTGGAAAGGGTGCGCCGAGTGGCTTATGTCCCATCGCTTGCCTACCGGCTGGCGATGATTGCGTCGGGAGCTATCGATGCGAGTTTCGTGAAACCGAATTCGCATGATTGGGATATTGCAGCTGCGGGGTTGATCCTGAACGAAGCCGGCGGTGGGCTGGTTGACACCGAGGGACTTACCCCCTTGTTCGCTCGCGAAAAGATCAAGCACAGCGCGCTTGCAGCCGGCAGCGGGGAGTTGCTTCGTACGCTGGCAGCGGTCATCGCCGGTACGAAAATCCCGTAAGGATACTCATAGGTTTAAATGTTAGCAGGTTTGCATTAGACCAAGCGGCGATCTTCGAAGATTCAAAGGACAAACATGAGCGGTACTGAAGGAAAGCAGCAGCTTCTACACTTGGTATTCGGTGGTGAGCTTACAAAGCTGGGCAGCACTGAATTCCGTGACCTCGATGCGCTCGACATAGTCGGCATCTACCCGGACTATCAGTCGGCGTCGACGGCCTGGAAGGCCAAGGCCCAGGCAAGTGTCGACAATGCACACATGCGCTACTTCGTGGTACACCTGCACCGCCTCTTGGATCCGCAAAGCAAGGCTGACGCTTGACAATGGAGCAGGAATTGGCGCCGCCACGGGCCGAAAGCACCCTGGCAGGCCACAAACGCAACAGGCCGCTCAAGAAGGCTTGGAGGAAGATTCGCCAGCCATTGGCCGAGTCGCGTTTTGCCAAAGGCGCGATCGCCAGTCTGTTTGCGCAAGCCTTGCGCTTCATTCGCCTGACAAATCCGCCTGCGAAGGGGTCCGCTTCCATTTCCGGCGGCGAGTATGCTGATCTTGAGCCGGGCATCATCGCGCTATGGCATGGTCAGCACATTCTGGCGCCGGTATTTTATCCGAAGGGCCGTCCGCTAGTCGCGATGGTGTCACGCAGCGCCGACGCCGAACTCAACGCATTGATGGTCGAAAAATTCGGCATCGAGGCCGTGCGAGGATCAGGCGGCCGCGAAAATGCCCGCCATCTCGACAAGGGTGGGGCCAAGGCCCTGATCGCATTGAAGAAGGCCCTCGTTGCCGGCAAGAATGTCGCGATGATCGCCGACATTCCGCACGGGACACCGCGCGACGCGGGTTTGGGCATTGTACTCCTGGCAAGATTGTCTGGACGTCCGATCCTGCCCGCGGCCATCACCACCAGCCGGCGTAAGGTGCTGGAGCGTAGCTGGGACAAGACCACCATCAATCTGCCCTTTGGGCGGTCGTCGATCGTCGTGGGAACGCCGGTGTTCGTACCCGTGGATGCTGACGACGCGGAAATGGAACGCAAACGTCAGGAAGTTACCGAGTCGCTCAATGCGGCCACTGAACAGGCCTACAAGCTGGCGGATGCCGGCAAATGAGCGAACGCAGCGCGCGCATGATGTTGTCGGCATACCGCTATATCGGCGCTGCCGCCTATCCCCTGATAGGGCCATACGTGGCCTGGCGCGCGTCGAAGGGCAAGGAAGATCGCAGCAGAGCCCGCGAGCGCTATGGTGTAGCGGGCCGTGAGCGTCCGGATGGACCGGTAATCTGGGTGCACGCGGCAAGCGTCGGTGAGACTATCGCTGTCGTGCCGATGGTGCAGAATATTCTGGGCTATGGCGTCAACGTCGTGCTGACTACCGGCACGGTTACATCGGCCAAGGTGGTGCAGGAGCGGTTGCCGGATCGCGTCATCCACCAGTATGTTCCGCTCGATCTGAAACCTGCGGTCAGCCGTTTTCTCGATCATTGGCAACCGGATCTGGCAATTATCGCCGAATCCGAAATCTGGCCGATGACGATCCTTGAGCTTGGCGCACGACGCGTCCCGCAAGTGCTGGTCAACGGCCGCATGTCGGATCGCTCGTTTGCGTCCTGGAAGAAACGCGCGAGCCTGGCCGAGGCGCTGTTTGAGAACTTGGCGCATGTCATTGCCCAATCGGACGTCGATGGAGAGCGCTTCAGGGCGTTGGGGGCAAGGCCGGTCACCGTATCGGGCAACCTTAAGGTGGACACTGCGCCTCCACCGGCAGACGAAAAGGTCTTGCATTCTCTGATGCGCCAGATTGACGGGCGCCCAACCTGGGCCGCCGTCTCGACCCATGACGGTGAAGAAGCCATGGCCGCCGAGGTTCATGTAACGTTGCGCGGGCGTCACCGGGGGCTGCTTACCATCATAGTTCCACGCCACCCCGAGCGCGGTGAAGCATTGGCGGCCCAAATGGAGGGCATGGGCCTCAAGGTGGCGCGCCGCAGCCTTGGCGGAAAGATTTCGCCTGATACCGACATCTTGCTGGGCGACACTATTGGGGAGATGGGGCTTTATCTGAGATTGACGGAGATTGCCTTTGTCGGCCGCTCGCTGACCTCGACCGGGGGCCAGAACCCGCTCGAGCCAGCCATGCTGGATACGGCCGTTCTGTCGGGGCGCAACGTGCAGAATTTTCGCGAGTCCTATCAGCGGCTGCTTGAAAGCGGTGGCGCGAAGCTGGTCAAGGACCGCAATATGTTGGCGGGAGCCGTCAATTACCTGCTCAGCAACGAGATTGCGCGCCACGACATGATGGCGGCAGCAGCGGCAACCGTGGAAGAAATGCGCGGTGCGCTTGCCGCGACAATGAAGGCGCTGGAGCCTTACATTCAGCCGCTGGTGGTCAAGGCGCGCCTGTGGCGCGCGGGCAGCCAGTAGAATGGCGAGTGAGTCGCCGCCGTTCTGGTGGGAGAAGCCGGATTGGCGCGCCTTTGCACTCTCGCCGCTGTCTTTCACTTACGGTTTTGTTGCCGGGCGGCGCATGCACACGGCGAAGCGGGAAAAGATTGCCGCTCCGGTGCTGTGTGTCGGCAACTTCACGGTTGGAGGAACCGGCAAGACCCCGGTGGCCATCGCCTTGGCGCGGCAGGCCAAGCGGATGCAACTGAATCCCGGCATTCTGTCACGCGGCCACGGTGGCGGCTTTTCCAGTCCGCATATCGTCGATCCATCCCACGACAGCGCCAAGCATGTCGGCGATGAGCCGCTGCTTTTGGCCGAACATGCACCAGTTGCAGTGACACCCAATCGTGCTGCAGGAGCACAGTTACTGATCGACAGGCATGGTTGCGATTTCCTCATCATGGATGATGGCTTTCAAAGCGCGCGCATCCATATCGACTATGCGCTTGTCGTAGTTGATGCGCGTTACGGGCTGGGTAATGGCAGGGTCATTCCTGCAGGGCCGTTGCGGGCCAGGGTGGTCGACCAACTCGTCTACACGAGTTCGTTGCTGAAAATGGGGGAGGGAACGGCCGCCGACCGGGTCGTCCGTCAGGCCGCTCGTGCCGGCAAGCCGATCTACGAGGCGCGAACGCGTCCGCGCGGCAAGAAAGCTTTTGCAGGCAAGCGGTTCCTGGCCTTTGCCGGCATAGGTCATCCGGACAAATTCTTCGATACCGTGGCCGAGACTGGCGCGATTGTGGCGCTGTCGCGCTCCTTTCCTGACCATCATGTCTATGGCGAGGACGAACTTGCCGAGTTGTTGAAGACCGCGCGAGACAACGACGTGCGCTTGATCACGACAGCCAAGGATGCAGCGCGCCTTCGCCACGGAGCAGCGTCTGCTGATTTTCTGGAACAGCTGGATGTTATCGAGATCGACGCGGTGTTCGAGCAGGATTACGCGCCGACCCGCATTATCAATGAAACGGTTGACGCATGGCGGCTACGCCGGCTTAAGGGCTAGTGCTGCCTGGTCCGGAATAAGGTTGCGGACGGCTTTTACCGGCGGCTCCGCCACTCCGGATGCGTCTCCAATTCCCGATTGAAAGACACATTGGCGCTAACGTAGGGCTCCTGCCTTGCAACGCTCCAGTATTTGAGTTCGTCGAGAGGTATGGCTTCACCAGTAACGGCGCAGCGCACGAATGCGCCGGGGCTTGTCACCTGGAAATCCCCATCGAGGTAACGAATACGAGCTTCCCGGCTACCCGGTCCTTCAAAGCGGTTCATCATGTGAGCGTACCAAACCTCATGTGCATGTCATCGCCATAAATCGGCATCGAGGTCAAGCGTCGCCGGGTTGCATACCCGCGTGGTCCGCCACAAGGAAGGTGTCGATCTGTTGAGGATCAACCCCAGCCTGTTTGCCGATACGGCGCGCCAGTTCGACGGCCGCTTTCCTGGGGCGGCCAATCGGGCGGTCCAGCCAATAGGATACCGGGTTGAGGGCACTGCGTTCATCGGCGGCTACGATACGCCCGCTTTCCAGTTGCTGTACTGTGAGAGGAGGGCGTGCCAGCGCGATGCCAAGGCCATGGGCTGCCGCATCCAGCACCAGATTGTAGTCCTCGAAACGGCGGTCATGGGGGCGCGGCCGGTAGTCAATGCCTTGCGAGGCGAACCATGCGCGCCATGCAGAGGCGTCGGAATCATGCACGATCGGATATTTCAGAAGCCGGGCGGCACAGCCCTTGCCAATTTCTTTGGCGAGGGCAGGCGAAGCGATAGGAAAGCAATGCTCCTCGAACAGTTGCAGCGAAACGCGCCCCGGGATTCGGCCGCGTCCGCAACGGATCGACAGATCAATGCCTTCATCGGCGAGATCCGCCTGGCGGATATCGACATCGAGGACAATCCGAAGACGTGGGTCGCCACTCTCAAGAGCGGAAAGGCGAGGCATCAACCACAACCCGCTGATCGAGGGGATCGACGTGAGGCGAACCACCGCCGCACCACGCGGCTCGACCCATCGGTCAGACGTGTCAGCGATCAGGGCAAAGGCTTCGCTTGTGCGAATGTGCAGGCGCTGACCCTCAAGGGTAAGCGAAACGCCGCGCGCGCCGCGCTCGAACAGCTTGAGGCCGAGCCAGCCTTCCAGCTTGGCAATCTGCCGGCTAATTGCGCCATGCGTGATGTTCAGTTTTTCGGCCGCATTCGAAAAGCTGCCGGTTCGCGCGGCGGCGTCGAAGGCACGCAGCGTTTCCAACGGCAGCATCGCATCTAAGCTGTGATCCATAGTCACAGCTCATCCTTCAATTGTTCGTTTGTCAACAGGTGCCAAGCGGTGCTCATTAAGCGGAAGGAATCGGAAGGAAATGACATGAACTCGGCAGCCGACATTCGGGATACCCGCAAGAAGACGGATGCTATCGCAGGCGTTGCTGTCGCACTCACGGTTGTCGGTTGGGCATCGGCATTTCCCGCGATCCGGGCGGGATTGGAAGCATTCGGCCCGCTTGAACTCGGCGCATTGCGCTTTGCAATCGCGGCGGTTCCGGCTGCGATATATCTTGCTATTGCCAGACCCGCGCTTCCCAAGTTGAACGAGTTCTGGCGGTTTGCCTTCGGCGGCGTCGTCTTCGTTGCGCTCTATACGGCCATGCTCAACATTGGCGAGCAGACCGTGACCGCAGGGGCCGCAAGCTTCATCATCAATGTCAGCCCCATCTTCACCGCGATCATGGCAATGTTGGTGTTGGGCGAGCGGTTTCCGCCTGTCGCCTGGGCCGGAACATTTGTCTCTTTTGCAGGTATCGGCATCATCGCAATGGGAGAAAGCAAGGGTATCCAATTCAATACCGGGACGCTGCTGGTGCTGGGGGCGGCCCTATGCTCGGCCACCAACACAATTGTCCAGAAACCCTTGTTTTCACATCATCATCCGCTGAGCGTCGCGGCATGGAACATAGTTCTGGGTGCATTGTGCCTGGCGCCATTCCTGCCAAATGGGCTGGCTGAGATGCAGGTCGCCGATACAGCCGGATTGGGTGCAGTTATATACCTCGCCATCGTGCCAAGCCTGATCGCCTATGCCGCATGGGCAACAGCCCTGTCACGTTTGCCGGCTGCCCGGGCTACGAACTTTCTCTACTGCATCTCGCCGGTTGCGACGGTGATCGGCTTCTTCTGGCTTGGTGAAGTGCCGACGTTACTGGGTATCATAGGAGGGGTTTTGGCCCTGGGCGGCGTGGCAATCGTCAATTTCAAGCGCTAGGCGATAGAATATCTCGCCCTACATCAACGTCTGCCGAACAACCTCTCGATATCGGCAAGCTTGAGCTCGACATAGGTGGGTCGGCCATGATTGCAGGTGCCGGACCCCGGCGTTGCCTCCATCTGGCGCAACAAGGCGTTCATCTCGTCCGGCTTCATCAAGCGACCGGAGCGCACGGAACCGTGGCAGGCCATAGTTGCTGCAATGTAGTGGAGGCGTTCCTTCAGCGTATCTGTTGTGTCGTTGTCGGCAATCTCGTCGGCAAGGTCGCGAACCAACTGCTGGGTGTTCACTTCTCCCAGCATTGCAGGTGTCTCGCGAACAGCCACTGCTCCTGGCCCGAAGCGCTCGATGCCCAACCCGAAACGGGCAAGGGTTTCGGTGTGAAGGGCAAGCCGCTCGACATCTTCTTCCGGCAGATCGACTATTTCGGGTAGAAGCAACATTTGCGAGGGCAGGGGCCGCGAATGCAGCGCGTTCTTGAGTGCCTCGTAGACGAGCCTTTCATGCGCCGCGTGTTGGTCGACAATAACCAGCGAGTCGCTGGTCTGCGCTACGATGTAATTCTGATGCACCTGAGCGCGGGCTGCGCCAAGTTGAGTACCGAGCAGGGCGTCCGGCGCTTCGCTTTGCCCCGCGCGGGCGTCCGCGCTAAGGGATACACCCGCATCGAAACTGGGTTGCGAACTTTCCGCAAAGCCGCCACGGAAATCCATATCAAGCGGCCGTTGGGGTGAGCGGTCAGGATCGAAGCCTGCTGAAGCCTGGCGGAACGACGCTTCATAATTTCGGTAGCCGTTCGATGTGCTGCCGCGATCATATGCAGATCCTTCCGTGCGAAATGCAGCCATCATGCCAGTTGCGCCCGTTGTGGCCGCACGAATACCGGCGCTCGCCAAGGCCTCTCGGATGGCGCCGACGATCAGGCCCCGCACGAGGCCGGGATCGCGGAAGCGCACGTCTGCCTTAGCCGGGTGAACATTTACGTCGACGGTGGCCGGATCGAGCGTCAGGAACAACACCGTGACGGCGTGACGATCCCGGGGCAGGACATCTGAAAATGCTCCGCGTATGGCCCCTGCGATCAGCTTGTCGCGAACCGGTCGGCCGTTGACATAGGCGTACTGCTGCAAGGCATTGGCCCGCGTGAATGACGGAATGGAGACGTGCCCTCGCAACCGCACGCCCTCGCGCTCGGCATCGATCTCAATCGAGTTCTTAGGAAAATCTGCACCCATAACCTGAGCTATACGCCGCAGGCTACCGTCAGAAGTATTGTCAGCGGCTGCGAGTTCCAACGTCGTGCGGTCCGCACCGGCCAGCGTGAAGCGCACGGCGGGGAAGGCAATGGCAATGCGCTTGATCACGTCGCTGGTGGCTGCGGTTTCAGCGCGTTCGCCCTTCATGAACTTCAATCGGGCGGGTGTGGCGAAAAACAGGTCCCGCACCTCGACCGTCGTGCCACGGTTGGCAGCCGCCGGCCTGACAGGCGCGACACGTCCACCTTCAATCCCGATTTCTGCAGCACTTTCACTGCTGGCGGTTCGGGAGCGGATGGACAACCGGGCAACCGAGCCGATCGAGGGCAGGGCCTCGCCCCGAAAGCCGAGCGAACGGATATCGTTGATGTCTTCAGACAGTTTTGAGGTGCAATGCCGGGCCACCGCCAGCGCCAATTCCTTATCCGGAATGCCGGCACCGTCGTCTGTCACGCGGATGAGGTTCAGGCCGCCGCCGGCGGTAACGATCTCGACACGAGAGGCATTGGCATCAAGTGCGTTCTCAACCAGTTCCTTGACCACGCTGGCGGGACGCTCGATCACCTCGCCAGCCGCGATCTGGTTGATCATCGTTTCGGATAGCTGATGGATTGGCATGGCGCGACATTAGCCGGATTCTGCCGGATGATGGAAGCTGCTGGCGCCTCAGCCGAGCCCCCATCCCCGCCCTTTTCGTTCAGGAGCAAATTTCGACGGGCGCGTTTCAATGTTTCTGCAAAGCGCCTTTCGCGAAGAGCGGGCTGTTGAGACGCTTCGCATAAGAAAAGCTCATGGCAATCATCATGATTTTCTCACGTTACAACCCTCATTCATCTGGCTAGCATGACGGGAGGGTATCTACAGGATCGGCCTCAACATGAACGCTCCAACTGCTTCCACAGCCGAACAACCTGCTCGACGTGAGCGGGGCGGACGCAGTGCCCGCCGGGAACTGCGCTCACATGGCCAGCAAGGGCATGGTCGGCCCTACATCATCCGGAACATTCCAACCTACGATATCCTTTCAGAAGAAAATCTGCTCCGCATTGAGCACACGGCAGACCGTATCCTTGCCGAGATCGGCATCGAATTCCGGGATGATCCGGTGGCGCTTGACCATTGGAAACGGGCAGGGGCGGATATTGATGGCGTGCTGGTCAAGTTCGAGCCGGGCATGCTGCGCGAAATTCTGAAGACCGCGCCTGCCAGTTTCACGCAGCATGCGCGCAATCCGGCAAATTCTGTCGAGATCGGCGGCAAGAATGTGGTGTTTTCCCCAGCCTACGGCTCGCCTTTCGTCATGGATCTCGACAAGGGCCGTCGCTACGGCACCATCGAGGATTTCCGCAATTTCGTGAAATTGGCGCAGTCGTCTCCGTGGTTGCATCATTCCGGTGGCACGATCTGCGAACCGGTCGACGTGCCCGTCAACAAGCGCCACCTCGACATGGTCTACGCCCATGTAAAATATTCGGACCGCGCCTTTATGGGGTCGGTGACGGCCGAAAGCCGGGCTGAAGACTCGATCGATATGGCGCGTATCGTCTTCGGGCGCGATTTTGTCGACCGCAACTGCGTCATTCTTGGCAACGTCAATGTCAATTCGCCGCTGGTATGGGACGCGACGATGACGACTGCGCTGCGCGCCTATGCTCGCGCCAACCAGGCTGCAGTGATCGTGCCGTTCATCCTTGGCGGTGCGATGGGTCCGGTAACCAATGCAGGCGCCATCGCGCAATCCCTGGCCGAGACGATGGCTGGCTGCGCGCTGACGCAACTTGAGCGCCCCGGCGCACCGGTAATCTTCGGCAATTTCCTGTCTTCGATGTCGCTGCGTTCAGGTTCGCCGACGTTCGGAACACCGGAACCGGCAATAGGCTCGATGGTGATTGGCCAACTAGCCCGTAGGCTGAAACTGCCGCTTCGGTGCTCGGGCAACTTCACCACATCGAAATTGCCGGATGCGCATGCAATGAATGAAGGCACGATGTCGATGCTGGCAGCGGTCCATTGTGGCGCCAACTTCATCTTGCATTCGGCCGGCTTCCTCGATGGACTTTTGTCGATGTCCTACGAGAAATTCGTGATGGACGCCGATTTCTGTGGTGCTCTGCACACCTATCTCGACGGGGTAAAAATCGACGCCAATCAGTTGGCGCTCGACGCCTTCCGGGAAATCGGCCCGGGCAGCCACTTCTTCGGCAGCGCTCATACACTGGCGAACTATGAGACGGCGTTCTGGGATTCCGAGATTGCCGACAACGAACCATTCGAGAAATGGGAAGCGGCTGGCTCGGAGGATGCCGCCAAGCGCGCCAATCGCCGCTGGAAGAAAGCTCTGGCCGATTACGAGCCGCCGCCGCTCGATGAAGCTGTTGACGATGCGCTAAAGGATTTCATTGGCCGCAAAAAAGCCGAGATGCAGGACGCGTGGTACTGACGGAGTTGCTTCATCATCGAGGGGATAAAGATGAAACTGCCGTTGATCGCCACCGCTGCTTTGCTTTCCATGTCGGCGGGTGCGGTAGCCGGGCCGGCGTCCGATGCAGTGAAGTTCTTCTATTCCTCCGAAAGGTTCGTGGCAGACGCCAAGTATCGGGACCGGTTTGTAGAACCTGTAACGAGGCTCTTCGACCAGAACGACAAGGCATTGCAAAGCCCAGACTCCATGCCATGTATCGATGCCGATCCGGCGCTGGACGCGCAAGATTTCGACCAGGACCAACTGACAAAGACCCTGAAGCTTTCGGAGGTGGTGAACGGAGACGCGGCGGAGGTTACCGCCACGTTCAAGCTGTTTGCGGAAGGCGAAGGGTCAGATCGAGAAATGGTCTGGTCACTGACGAAAGTCGACGGCAAGTGGAAGATTGCCGATATCGCCTCGAAGACCAATGGCTGGCGGTTGAGCGAACTGGAATGCGTTTCGGGCCAAACGGAATAAGCCGTACTTCATCGGGCACGAGTTCTGCCCGGCCTCACCCGTTACCCCCGGCCCCGATAGGGAGCGACGCCGGTTTCTGGCAGCCACGCTCCTTCGGGCGGCGCGCCTGTTTGCCAGAACACATCGATAGGGATGCCACCGCGCGGGTACCAGTATCCGCCGATGCGCAGCCAAAGCGGCTTTGTTGCGGCGACGATGCGCCTGCCGATCATGACCGTGCATTCTTCGTGGAAAGCGCCGTGGTTGCGAAACGAAACCATGAACAGCTTCAGGGATTTCGATTCCACCAGCATGGCATCCGGTGCGTAGTCGATCACGATATGAGCGAAGTCCGGCTGTCCGGTGACAGGGCACAGCGAGGTAAACTCCGGACATGTGAAGCGCACGATGGCGGGCGGGCCGTCGCCTCTTGCGAATGGAACAGTTTCCAGGACCGCTTGTTCAGGACTGTCTGGCGTCACGACTCTGGCGCCAAGTTGGGTAAGGTGTTCGCTCTCTGTCATGGGATGCTCTGAAGTTTCGGGGCATGCAGGGGATGGCACAGCCAGCATCGATCATAAAGTGGGAAAACGATGGCCAGCAACGATCCGCTCCTCCAACCCTATCAGTTGAAACACCTGACGCTGAAGAATCGCGTCATGTCGACCAGCCACGAGCCGGCATACTCCGAGGACGGGATGCCGAAGGAGCGTTATCGCCTCTATCACGCCGAGAAGGCCAAGGGCGGGATGGCGCTGACAATGACCGCTGGATCGGCAATCGTTTCACGCGACAGCCCGGCCGCATTCGGCAATTTGCACGTCTACGACGATGCGATCGTTCCGTGGCTCTCGGAACTTGCCGACGCCTGCCACGAACACGACTGCAAGGTGATGATCCAGATCACGCATCTTGGCCGTCGCACCGGTTGGAACAAGGCGGATTGGCTGCCCGTTTTGTCAGCTTCACCAGTGCGAGAGCCTGCGCATCGGGCATTTCCGAAAACGATCGAAGATTGGGATATCGAACGCATCGTCAAGGACTATGCGTCCGCCGCCCAGCGCTGTCAGGCCGCAGGCCTGGATGGTATCGAGTTCGAAGCCTATGGCCATCTGATAGACGGGTTCTGGTCACCGGCTACCAACCATCGCGATGATGAATTCGGCGGCCCATTGATCAACCGGCTGCGCTTTACGGACATGGTTCTGGATGCGGTCCGTGCCGCTGTCGGCGACAAGTTCGTCGTCGGCATCCGGCTGGTTGCAGACGAAGATTTCGCAGCCGGCCTGTCGAAACAGGAAGGCGTGGAAATCGCGCAGCAACTGGCCAAGTCCGGAAAGGTCGATTTCCTCAACATCATCCGTGGTTCGATCGAGACGGATGCGGCACTGACCAAGGTCATCCCGGTCACCGGCATGCGTTCCTCCCCACATCTTGACTTTGCCAGCGAGGTGAGGGCGGCGACCAAATTCCCCACGTTCCACGCGGCACGCATTTCCGACGTCGCTACGGCCAGGCATGCAATCGCGAACGGCAAGCTCGACATGGTCGGCATGACGCGCGCGCATATTGCAGATCCTCACATCATCCGCAAAGTGATGGAGGGGCGCGAGCACGAGATCAGGCCATGTGTGGGTGCAACCTATTGCCTCGACCGCATTTATGAAGGCGGCGAGGCGCTGTGCGTTCACAACGCTGCAACGGGGCGCGAGGCATCCATTCCCCATACAATCCAGAAGGTAGGCGGCCCACACAGGAAGATCGTTGTGATAGGCGCGGGTGCCGCCGGCCTGGAGGCAGCGCGGGTGACAGCCGAACGGGGCCACGAGGTGGTCGTGCTGGAGGCATCCGGGCAGGCTGGTGGGCAGATACGCCTCGCCGCTCAAAACCCGCGCAGAAAAGAGCTTATCGGTATAGTCGACTGGCGACTGGCAGAGTTGGAGCGTCTCGGCGTCGATATCCGCTACGATACCTGGGCGGAAGCGGACGACGTGTTGGCGCTTGCTCCGGATGTCGTGGTGGTTGCAACCGGTGGTTTGCCACAGAATCCGCCGCTTGCCGCAGGTGATGACCTTGTCACATCGAGTTGGGACATAATGGCCGGCTCGGTCAAGCCGGCAGAGAATGTCCTGCTCTATGACGACAATGGTGGCCACCAGGGCATGGGAGCGGCTGAGTTGATAGCCGGTGCGGGCTCAAAACTGGAGCTTGTATCGCCTGAACGCTTTTTCGCGCCGGAAATGGGGGGCATGAACCATGTGCCCTATATGCGTTCGTTCCACGAGAAGGGCGTTACCATCACCATCAATACGCGGCTGCGCGCCGTGAGGCGCGACGGCAATCAACTGGTCGCGACGCTGGCTTCCGATTTCGCGGAAGGCTGGAGTGCTGAGCGCCGCGTCGACCAGATCGTTGTCGAGCATGGCACGGCGCCGCTGGACGATCTCTATCTTGCCCTTAAGCCGTTGTCTCGGAACCTTGGCGCCATCGACTATGAGCACCTCGTCAAGGGCGGTGACATCTTTCCCACGGGCAATCCCGACGGTAAATTTATCGTTTTCCGCATTGGCGACGCAGTGGCGTCGCGCAACATCCATGCGTCGATCTATGACGGGATTCGATACGGGATTCGCATCTAGCAGACGCGCAACAGGTTTCCGACGCTCATTCCTACCGAGCGCTAGGCAATGTGGCTCTTGACGACCTTGAGCTTTTGCGGGGCCGGCCGACGAGCTTCCAGCCATTTGCGCGCTTGCTCCTGCGGCATCGGGAAGGCGATGGAGTAGCCTTGCACCTGGTCGCAGCCGATTGCCATCAGTGAGTTCAGTTCGGCTTCCGTCTCCGCACCCTCGGCGACTATGGAAATGCCAAGCCCGCGCGCCAATTCGGTAATTGCACGCACGATCTTGGAGTTGTCGCCGTTTTCATTGATGCGCTGGACAAAGCGGCGATCAATCTTGAGACGGTCGATCTCGTTCGGATTGACGTGGCTGAGCGAAGCGTATCCCGTACCGAAGTCATCGAGTTCGAGATGGACGCCGGCGGCACGGATATGGCGCAGCTTTGCGGCAATACCCGTCTTTTCATCGTCAAGTATGACGGACTCGACGATCTCCAGCGACAGCTTTTGCGGTGGTAAGCCAGCCCGTTCGAGCGTGTCGAAAAGGAAGGCATCGAAGTCGATTTCCCGCAATTCCCCGCCTGAAACGTTGACGGCAAGGCGACCGAAAGGGATGCCTGCTCGGTACCACTCGGCTGCCTCACCGATCGCCTTGGTGATGACGATGCGGCCGACGCCGGACATATAGCCGCATTTCTCAGCGATCGGGATGAATTCGCCGGGCGAGATCATGCCGCGCGTCGGGTGCTGCCAGCGGACCAACGCTTCCACACCGGTGATGCGGCCGTCGGTGAGCGAGACTTGCGGCTGGAAATAGACCTGGAACGCCTTTTCAGCGATGGCGACGCGGATGTCCTGTTCAAGCTGCTTGCGATTTTCGAGTTCGCACCGCAATTCCTCCGAAAAGAAGGAGAAGGCGCCGCCGCCTTGCTTCTTGGCGCAGTAAAGCGCCAGGTCGGCATGAACCATGAGATCCTGGGCGTTGTCGGCGTCGACCGGGTACACGGCAATACCGGCGCTGGCACCCGGGAAAATGGTCACGCCCTGGAAGACCACTGGCTCATTGATGTTGGCGAGGATGCGGGTTGCCAGCATGTCGATGTCTTGCGTCGTGCCGGCGCCATTCAGCACCATGACGAATTCGTCGCCGCCGAGCCGCACGCACAGGTCGGAAGCTCGGCAGGAGTCGCGCATGCGCTGTGCGGTAACCACCAGAACATAGTCGCCGGCGGCATGTCCGAGCGTGTCGTTGATCTGCTTGAAGCGATCAAGGTCGAACTGGATTACTGCGATGCGCTCGCGCCGCCGCTTGGCTCCCTTGATGAGGGTATCGAAATGATCAGTCAGGAAGCTGCGGTTGTGCAGGCCGGTCAACCCATCATGGACGGCGATGAACGCCATAGAGTTGCGTGCATCGACCAGTTCGTGGGTCTTGCGCAGGATCGCATTGGACATCGGCCGGAAGATAAACAACGCAACCATGACCAACACGCCAAGGGTAGCGAAGAACAGCTTGCGGTGAAGATCGAGGAGGCTTTGCGAACGGACGTTGGCCTGCTCGTAAAGTCGATTCCCAAGCTCCGCATAGCCGGCGAGGGTGGCGTTGGCGACCGAAGCATCGAGCGGCACGTTGCCGTTCCCACCCTTATAGCCTTCGCCGGCAGGGCCGATATTCAGCGCCGTCTCGAATGCGGAGACCAAACGACGACCGTTCGCGGCAAGACTGACGGTGAAGTAGTCGAGATGAAACGGCTTGGCAAAAAGCACGTCTTCTATCGAGCCGGGGTCGATGCGAGCCGTGGCTTCCTGGTTCACGCCGGTCTGGTCGAGCAAAAGATCATAGTTGGTTTCGAACTGGTTGGTCGCATCCTTGAGAGATGCGACAAGCGCTGGCTGCTTGTCACGGGTCGATGTCTCGGTAGCGCCGGCAAGGAAGACGATACGCTGCGATAGCGTCTTCTGTGTCGCGACGATATCGAGCAGCGCCTTGTCGTGCTGCTGCGCGGTCATCATCTGCTGCAGGAGGATGAACGAAGCAAGCGCCATTGCCGCTATGATCAGCAGGGCGATCCAATATGCGCTTTTTATGAGGAAGACGAGCCTGCCTGAGACGGCTTGAACTGGCTGCTGCGACATGCTCCGGAACGCTTTCAATCACACGGATTCCACTAGCCGGCACCGTTGCAGAAAACAGGTTAACAGGACGAGAAACCGCAGCGTTTGCGGGCCAAACGTAACCAGAAGCTGACGGAATGGTTATCGTCTGCTTTCCATGCTCGATTCACTTTTCATTTGTTTGCCAAATTGGTCGCCGAGGCCTACTGCAAGGACAGAGTTTCACGTCGCATTCGCCGCTCATCGCAGGCGCATTTCGAGTGGATTTTTCATTCGGGCGGCGCGACAGTCGTGCCGTCAATCAGGATAAGATCATGACAGCTGCATTCCTTTCCCATCTCGATGGCGAGCTCGAGGCGTTGAAAGACGCTGGGCTCTACAAGTCCGAGCGGGTCATCACCTCGATGCAATCTGCCGAGATCGCCGTGTCGGGCGGGGGCAAGGTGCTTAATTTCTGCGCCAACAACTACCTCGGCCTTGCCGATAACGAGGACCTGCGCGAAGCGGCGTCAAAGGCGCTCGATCGGTATGGCTACGGCATGGCCTCAGTGCGCTTCATCTGCGGCACGCAGGAAGAACACAAGCAACTGGAAGCGCGCATTTCCAGCTTCCTCGGCATGGAGGACACGATCCTCTACGGCTCCTGCTTCGACGCCAATGGCGGCCTGTTCGAAACGCTGCTGGGCGAAGAAGATGCGGTTATCTCCGATGCGCTCAACCACGCTTCAATCATCGATGGGGTGCGGCTTTCCAAAGCCAAGCGTTTTCGCTACGCCAACAACGACATGGCGGCTCTTGAAGAAGAGCTGAAGAAGGCCGAGGGCAGCCGCTTCAAGCTGATCGCCACCGATGGCGTCTTCTCCATGGATGGCATCATCGCCAACCTGAAAGGTGTCTGCGATCTAGCCGAGAAGTATGGCGCAATGGTCATGGTCGACGACAGCCACGCTGTCGGTTTTGTCGGCAAGAGCGGGCGCGGATCGGCCGAGCATTGCGGCGTCGAGGGCAGGGTGGACATTATCACCGGCACGCTCGGCAAGGCGCTCGGCGGGGCGTCTGGCGGCTACACATCCGGCAAACGGCAGGTGGTGGACTGGCTGCGCCAGCGTTCGCGACCTTACCTTTTTTCGAACACGCTGATGCCGGCGATAGCGGGCGCTTCGCTGACGGTGTTCGATATCGTCGAACAGGGAGACGCGTTGCGGCAGCAGCTCGTCGCCAACGCTGCCCGCTTTCGTTCTTCCATGGGCAAGCTCGGATTTACGCTTGCCGGTGCCGATCACCCCATCATTCCGGTGATGCTGGGCGATGCGGCCCTCGCGCAGGAAATGGCGGCGCAGATGTTGAAGCGCGGCATCTATGTCATCGGCTTCTCGTTCCCGGTCGTGCCGAAGGGACAGGCGCGTATCCGCACGCAGATGTCCGCAGCACATTCGAGTGCCGATATCGACCGCGCCGTCGAGGCATTCGCAGCAGTCGGCCGCGAACTTGGCGTGATTGCCTGATCCAATTCAACAACTTGCAGGACCAATAAAATGTCGAACATGATGCGGGCACTGGTGAAGGCAAAGGCCGAACCGGGCATCTGGATGGAACAGGTTCCGGTTCCGGAAATCGGACCGAACGACGTTCTGATCAAGGTGAAGAAAACCGCGATCTGCGGCACCGACGTGCATATCTACAACTGGGACCAGTGGGCGCAAAAGACGGTACCGGTGCCGATGGTGACCGGGCACGAGTTCGTCGGCACGGTGGCGGATTTCGGCGCGGCGGTGACCGAATACAAGATCGGGCAGCGCGTTTCAGGCGAAGGCCATATCGTCTGCGGTCATTGCCGCAACTGCCGCGCGGGCAGGGGCCATCTGTGCCGCAATACGCTCGGCGTCGGCGTCAACCGGCCGGGTGCGTTCGGCGAATATCTCGCCATTCCGCAGCACAATGTCGTGCCGATCCCCGACGACGTGCCCGACGAGATCGCGGCGATCTTCGATCCGCTCGGCAATGCGGTTCATACGGCACTTTCCTTCGACCTCGTTGGCGAGGACGTGCTGGTGACGGGTGCCGGACCAATCGGCATCATGGGCGCGCTGGTGGCGCAGTGCGTCGGCGCGCGCAAGGTGGTGATTACCGACATCAATCCGGTTCGCCTCGAACTGGCCCGCAAGCTTGGCGTCCAACACGTCGTGGACGCTTCGAGGGAGAAGCTGAGGGACGTCATGCCATCGCTCGGCATGACCGAAGGTTTTGACGTGGGCCTCGAAATGTCGGGCGCCGCTCCCGCTTTCCGGGACATGATCGACACCATGAACAATGGCGGCAAGATCGCTATTCTCGGTATTGCGCCTACGGGCTTCGAGATCGACTGGAACAAGGTCATCTTCAAGATGCTGCATCTCAAGGGCATCTACGGCCGCGAGATGTTCGAAACCTGGTACAAGATGATCGCGCTCGTGCAGGGGCCGCTTGATGTGTCGGGGCTGATCACGCATCGCATCGGCATCGACGACTACATCAGCGGCTTCGAGGCGATGCGAAACGGCAGCGCCGGCAAAGTGGTGATGGACTGGTGAGGCACATCTATTCATTGCCACGCCCGGCTAACGGTTTCTTCCGAATCGCCGGCGCACTTCCGCATGACCACGGAATGGATCCCGGACAGCATCGCCATCGCTTTGCTCGGCTCGCTTCCGGGATGACGCGATGGGTGGGGATCGCCTCGCTGTAGGCGAACCGGTGAGGGGGCATATCTATTCATTGCCACGCTGCCTTTCGGCCCTGGCCATTGTCAAAGAACTGACCTCTGATAGGTCGGGAGGACGGGCGGCCGTTCGGTCGCTCGTTTAGTTAAGTAGTGCGGCCTTGCGGCCGCCCGTCCGGTGGCTTCCCTCAACCGGTGCAACGGCCATGCAGCGAGTAACCGCCGGCAACACGATGCCCGGTTCGAGGGCCGAACTTAGGGGTTCATCACCCAGCCGCCTACCGCAGACGACCAGCCCGGCACCGTCGCCCTTCCCTGATACCCGGTGCGCACCAGGTCTCCCGCAAGGGCGATGGGGATGAGTATGCGGGAAGGTGCTGAAGGTGGGGAAAAATGGAGCGATGGTTTTTTGCGGAGGTGAGTAGGATCAAGGGGTTGGCATCGGGTGTGGATAGGGAATCGGGTCGTTCGATCCACGGCCTCGCACGAGCCTTAACTCCTCCTCGATGGGGGAGGCCGCAGCGAAGCGGCGGGTGGGGGTGACAGGCTGCTCACCCACCCCACCCCTGCGGCGCGACCCTCCCCATCAAGGGGAGGGTAAAGCGCTTGCACGCTGCTGAGCTGGCCATATGCCTAAGCTGAAATCAAGAAGGTGCAGAATGGTCGGCGTCCAGTGCTCACGGTCGATGCTTTTCTGATTGAATTGCCCCGGTAGAGTGGAACTTATGAAAGCGTCAGATCGGCCAACGCCGCTTTACATACGGGTTGCTTGGCGCATCCTTGATGTGCTTGGCCGGGTTACCAGCAAATATGGTGTTGGGTGGGACGTTGCTGACAACCACGGCGCCCGCGCCGATTATGCATCCACTGCCAATTTCGACGGCGTCTACAATGCAGCAATTCGGCCCGATATAGACATTATCTCCTATCTTTGCCGGAGTGTTATTGTTTGACCCGATGGTGGTGAACTGGCTCAAATTGCAGTTGTTGCCTATCACCGTGTAGGGATGAACAACGAGGTTCATCTGGTGGCCGATGTATAGGCCGTAACCGATCTTGGTTCCCGCGGGAATTTGTATGCCTGTCTTCTTGGAAAGGCGATCGCGTGCAACCTTTGCAGCGAAACGGACCAATCCCTGCTTACTTTCGCACAACCTGAACCAGAAGCTGTATCTGAACGACCGATTTCGGACATACTGCCGCAAGAACGATCGCGCGGTGGTGTTCCCGCAATATCGATACAAGTCGCTTTTGATGTAATTGATTATGCTCATGCTCATGCTCATCTCGCTAGAGCAGTGACATTGCGCGTTTTGGCTGCGATCTCAAGTTTCAATCTGAAGCCATAGCTGTTCCGTCGTAAGACAGCTTGCCAAGCCTGACCGCGCTAGCAATTCCTGACATCAAGGAAGCCATATCATGGCTGGTCGGTCGGCTGGCACTCCGGGTCGGAGGCTCTCTTGCTAAAGGTGGCGAAGCCGGTCGCTTCTTGGGCATTTTATCCAAACTTCCGTTCCAGCGCGGCAAGGCCGGTCGTCAGCGCCGCCTGTTCGGATGTCGTAAGCCTGCCGAGCATCTGTTGCTCGAACGCCTTCGCCAGCGGCACCATGTTCCGATAGGCGTCGGAACCGGCCTTAGTCAGCGTGAGATGCTCGAGACGCCGGTCTGCATCGTCCTGCCGGCGTGTCAGCCAGCGCCGCCGTTCCAGTTCCGCAACGGCCCGCGATACCATCGTCTTGTGCATGGCGGACTGCTCTCCGAGTGCGGACGCGGTCATGGTGCCGTGCTGGCCAAGCCCCGCCAGCACGCGCCATTCGGGACGGGTGAGCCCGAAGTGATCCTTGTAAAGCCTTGAAAAATCGCGGCTGACAAGGTCGGCGAGGTGGTAGAGCCGATAGGGCAGGAAAGTTTCCAGATCGAGAATTTCAACTGTCATATGATGCCCTGCCTTCCAATGGGAAACTCGCGATGGCCATGCCGTTGATAGTTACAAAATAGATAGTTACGAATGCAACCAGTTTGGTGAGAACCTTGATCGCCACGGAGGATGCAATGGCTTTTTCCTACATGCCCGGTTTCGGCAACGATTTCGAAACGGAGACGCTGGCCGGTTCATTGCCGCAAGGCATGAACTCGCCGCAGCGGCCTGCCTACGGCCTCTACGCTGAGCAATTGTCTGGTTCGCCGTTTACGGCCCCGCGCGGCACCAATGAGCGCTCCTGGCTGTATCGCATTCGCCCGAGCGTGAAGCACACCGGGCGCTTCAAGGGCGTGAGCTACCCGCATTGGAAAACAGCGCCGAATGTCGGCGACCATGAGCTCGCACTTGGCCAATATCGCTGGAACCCGGTGCCGATGCCGGCAGAGCCGACCGATTTCATTTCCGGTATGCGCTCGATCACCACGGCAGGCGACGCGCTCGGTCAATCCGGCATGGCAGCACACATCTATGTCGCCAACAAATCGATGGTGGACGACCATTTCTTCAACGCAGACGGCGAGTTGCTTGTCGTGCCCCAGGTTGGGCGGCTGAACTTCGTCACCGAAATGGGCGTGATCGAGATGAAGCCCGGTGAAATCTGCGTATTGCCGCGCGGCCTCGTGTTCAAGGTCGAGTTGGTGGACAAGGAGGTTCGCGGCTATGTTTGTGAGAACTACGGCGCCAAGTTCACCATGCCAGACCGCGGACCGATCGGCGCGAACTGCCTTGCCAATCCGCGTGACTTCAAGACGCCTTGCGCGTGGTACGAGGAAAAGGAAACGCCTTGCCGTCTGATCGTGAAATGGTGCGGCTCATTCCACATTACCGAACTTGGTCAATCGCCGCTGGATGTGGTGGCGTGGCACGGGAACTATGCGCCGTATAAATATGATCTTGCTACGTTTTCTCCGGTCGGAGCAATCCTCTTCGATCACCCCGATCCGTCGATATTCACCGTGCTGACCGCGCCAAGCGGCGAGGACGGCACGGCCAATGTCGATTTTGTGATTTTCCCGCCGCGCTGGCTGGTTGCTGAAAACACCTTCCGGCCGCCGTGGTATCACCGCAACATCATGAGCGAGTTCATGGGTCTGATCCATGGCCAATACGACGCCAAGGAAGAGGGGTTTGTTCCGGGCGGCATGAGCCTGCACAACATGATGCTGGCGCACGGCCCGGATGCACCCGGATTCGAGAAGGCATCGCAGGCGGAATTGAAGCCGGTGAAGCTCGACAACACCATGGCGTTCATGTTCGAGACCCGCTTCCCGCAGATGTTGACGCGCTACGGCGCGGAACTGCCAACGCTGCAGGACAACTACATCGACTGCTGGAGTGACCTGAAGAAGCGCTTCAACGGAACGCCGGAAGGCGACTGGAGCTGACGCCCACGCCGGTTGTCTGCGCGAAACGAAAATCGACAGCTTGACGGCGACGCCCGCGGGGCGTTGTCATGGATTCTCGCGGAAGCCGCGAATGGGAGAGGAGCCCTTATGAAGCTTGCAACGTTGAAAGACGGGTCGCGCGACGGAAAACTGGTCGTCGTTTCCCGTGATCTGACGCGCTATACGGATGCGTCTTATCTGGTTCGAACGCTGCAAGCCGCATTGGACGATTGGGCCCGCATAGCGCCGCATCTCGAAACGCTTTCGGAATCGCTGGAAAACGGCGCGGTGCCTTCTTCTCGGTTTCACGAGCATGAGGCGCATTCGCCTCTGCCGCGTGCCTACCAGTGGGCTGACGGTTCGGCCTATGTCAACCATGTCGAGCTGGTGCGCAAGGCGCGCAACGCCGAGATGCCGGCCAGCTTCTGGACCGACCCGCTGATGTATCAGGGCGGTTCGGACAGCTTCATTGCACCGCGCGACAGTATTCGCATGGCGGACGAGGCGTGGGGCATCGACATGGAGGCTGAGATTGCGGTCATCGTCGACGATGTGCCGATGGACGCGAGCGTTGCTCAGGCGCGCGATGCGATCCGCCTCGTGATGCTGGTCAATGACGTCTCGCTGCGGAGCCTGATCCCGGCGGAGCTCGGCAAGGGTTTTGGCTTCTTCCAGTCCAAGCCGTCGTCGGCCTTTTCGCCTGTTGCGGTGACGCCGGACGAACTTGGCGATGCGTGGGACGGGGGCAAGGTTCACCTGCCGCTGGCCGTCGATCTGAATGGCAAGGCGTTCGGCCGCGCCAATGCCGGCGTGGACATGACCTTTGATTTCCCGACGCTGATTGCCCATGCGGCAAAGACGAGGCCGCTGGTCGCCGGCACAATCATCGGGTCGGGAACGGTTTCCAACAAGCTCGATGGCGGCGCGGGCAAGCCGGTGAGCGCCGGCGGCGCCGGCTATTCCTGCATCGCCGAGATGCGCATGGTGGAAACGATCGAAGGCGGGCAAGCCAAGACGCCTTTCCTGCATTTTGGCGACACGGTGCGCATCGAGATGAAGGATGCGTCCGGCCGCTCAATCTTCGGTGCGATCGAACAGAAGGTGGAGAAATACGAAAGCTGATTTGCAACAGCAGGCGGGGCGGGTTTCAGAGGGACGATCCGTGACCTTGATCGACCATTTCCGCCAGATGGCGCGCAACAATCTGTGGTCGAACGACCGTATGTACCGCGCTGTCCTGGCGCTTGCGCCGGGCGAGTTCGAAGCCGAGCGCACCAGCTTCTTTCCCTCCATCAGCGAAACGCTGAACCACATCCTCGCGGTCGATCTTCTCTATCTGGATTTCCTGGAGGAGGGGCCGCTTGGCGCTGCCGCATACGATGACTTTGTTCCGTTTGCGGATGCAAAGGCGCTGGGTGATGCGCAAGCTACAACTGACCGCCGACTGCTGAAATTCTGCGAGCGGATCGATGAGGCGGCGCTTGATCGGCAAGTTTCCACCGACCGGCGCGAGGACGGAAAAATCCCGGAGCGTATCGGCGATTTGCTGGCGCACCTGTTCATCCACCAGATCCACCATCGCGGACAGGTGCACGCCATGCTGTCCGGGACGTCGGTTAAGCCGCCGCAACTGGATGAATTCTTCCTCGACTATGACCTGAAGCTGAGGCGAGGAGAGGTCGAGCGGCTCGATTTGTGAGCCGCCCGAAAGGTCGGCGGCCTACTCTGCGGCCTGAACCTTGATGACGCCGCGGCGGATCTGGTCTTCCTCGATCGACTCGAACAGGGCGCGAAAATTGCCTTCGCCGAAGCCTTCGTCGCCCTTGCGTTGGATGAACTCGAAGAAGATCGGACCGATGACGGTCTTCGAGAATATCTGCAGCAGGATCTTGGTCATGCCGCCGTCAACGACGCCTTCGCCGTCGATGAGGATACCGTGCTTCTTCATGCGCTCGATCGGCTCATCGTGGCCGGTAACGCGGTCGAGGCTCTTCTCATAGTAGGTGTCGGGCGGGCCGGGCATGAATTTCAGCCCGTTGGTGTCCAGCCTGTCGGTGGCATCGTAGATTCCGTCAGTGCCGACGGCGATGTGCTGGATGCCTTCGCCCTTGTACTTCTTCAGGTACTCGACGATCTGGCTCGTCTCATCCTTGGATTCGTTGAGCGGGATGCGGATCTTGCCGCAAGGCGAGGTGATGGCGCGGCTGACCAGGCCGGTGATGCGGCCGTCGATGTCGAAATAGTGGATCTGCCTGAAACCGAACAGGTCGCGGTAGAAATCCCACCACTTGTCCATGTTGCCGCGATAGACGTTGTGGGTGAGGTGGTCGAGGTAATAGAAGCCGACGCCGGCCGGCTTTGCGTTGCGTGCGCCGAGCCATTCGAATTCGTCGTCATAGGCGGAGCCCTTGGCGCCATATTTCTCGACGAAATAGATCAGCGAGCCGCCGATACCGACGATGGCGGGCACGTCCAGCGCCTTGTCGTCGGCCAGGTAGGGCGTTGCGCCCTTGGAGACGGCGTGATCGAAGGCATGTTTTGCATCGACAACGCGCCAGGCCATCGAGGCGGCGCATGGGCCATGCTCGTCCACGAACTTCATCGCGTGCGAACCGGGTTCGGCGTTCACGATGTAGTTGATGTCGCCCTGCCGCCAGACGGTGATGTTCTTCGTCTTGTGCTTTGCAACGGGCGTGTAGCCCATGCGGGTGAACAGCTCGGCGAGCTTTTCCGGCTCGGGGTGGGCGAACTCGACGAACTCGAAGCCGTCGGTGCCAGCAGGGTTCGCTTCGCTGATCTTTGCGGGCGGGGCGTCGTGCGGGAAGGGACCCATGGCATTTCCTCCAATGCGGATACGGCCCGAAAGGACCATTTCACGCATTGTAGTCCCAAGATGGCGCACGGTGCTTGCATTCGCACGCCTCAAATGGTGATACTGCGCACGGAGTGTGTATATATGGCGGGTAATGCGCGATGGATGAGCGGATCGATCAGTTTGATCGCAAGATATTGGCGCTTTTGCAGGAAGACGCGCGGCTGACCAACAACGACCTGTCGGAGCGGGTGAACCTGTCGCCGTCGCAGTGCTCGAGGCGACGGCAGCGGCTGGAAGAGGATGGCTATATTCGCGGATACCGCGCCACGCTCGACCGCGACAAGCTGGGCTTTTCGCTGGTCAACGTGATCTCGGTGACGCTTGCCACTCACAACCGCGACAATGCAAGGCGCTTTGGGGAATTGCTGGCGCGGCTGCCCGAGGTGCAGGAAGCGCATGCGCTGACCGGCGAGATGGATTACATCCTCAAGGTCGTGACGCCGGACCTGAAGTCGCTATCGGAATTCGTCAACGGCGTGCTTCTGCCGCACGAATCCGTGCAGCATGTAAAGACCGCGATCGTTCTGGAAACATTGAAGGAAACCGGCGCGCTGCCGATTTGAAGCGCTGCGAGGACCTCGCGTCAGGCGAAGCCCACCGAGACGCCCTTCTTCCTGAAGTAGGACTGCATCAGCTTGCGGCCCTGACGGTTCGGCTGGACAAGCTTGCTTGTCTCGAACGTCGCTTCCTTGACGCCCTCGCGCGCCATTGCGCCCTTGAGGGTGGCGATGTGGGTGTCGAGTTCCTCGTTGTCGTTGCGGATGGAGGTGTAGATAGCCTCGATAGCCTCGGCGACGGTCGTGTCAGTCATCATTCAATTCCTGGGTCTTGCCAGCAAAAATCGGGTAGTGGGAGAGCGCCTGTCCGCGCTCAGCTCTTCATCTGCTGGATCGCGATGAACAGGTTGCCGCTGCGCGTTCCCGAGCGGCAAAAGGCGAACACGGGCCCTGGAAGTTCATCGAGCGCTGCAGCCTGGTCCACGACATTTTCGGCGGTCATCTGGCCGCTGATGACCGGAATGTAACGAAAGGTCAGGCCAGCCGCCTCGACGGCCGATTGGATGGCCTCATGCGATGGCTGTCCGGGCTGTTCGTTGTCCGGGCGGTTGCAGATGACGCTCTTGAAGCCGGCGGCCTTGATGGTGGCAACCTCGTCCAGAGAGATCTGGCCGGACACCGAATAGTCTTCACTGATCTGGCGGATATCCATGTTCGTCCTCATGATGCTTCGCCTGCGCGCGTTCCGGCGCAGTCTTGCCACTCCCTTTCGCATGGAGCAATGACGAAATCCGGGCCGTGGAAAACTTTGCTGCCGCAGCAGGCTACGGCAGCAAATGGTGCTCAGCTTCCGGCAATCGCGCCTTTGATCTCACTGATGTTGTTTTGCATCATGTCGATATAGGTGGCGGCGGGGCCATCTGCCGGCGACAGGGCGTCGGAATAGAGCGTGCCGCCAACCTTGATGCCGGTTTCGCTTGCGATCTGCTCGATAAGGCGCGGGTTCGAGATGTTCTCGACAAAGATCGCCGCCGCGTGCTGCTGCTTCACCTGTTCAATCAGCCTGGCGACATCGGCTGCGGAAGGCTCGGCATCGGTCGAAATGCCTTGCGGCGCGAGGAAGGTGAGGCCGTATTCGTGCTCGAAGTAGCCGAAGGCGTCATGCGAGGTGATCACGACGCGCTTAGCCTGGGGGATCGCATCAATGGTCTGCCGGATTTCCGCATCAAGTGCATTCAGCTTCGCCGTGTAAGTGTCTGCATTGGCTTTATAAATGTCGCAGCCGGCCGCATCCGCGGCACAGAACGCATCGGCGATATTCTTGACGTAGATCGTGGCGTTGCGCGCGGACTGGAATGCATGGGGATCGACGGGACCGTGGTCGTGGCCTTCGTGGGTTTCTTCATGCGTATGGTCTTCGTGCGTTTCGGCGGCTTCGCCAGCCTCTTCCTCGGCAAATTCAGGTTTGAATTCGATGGAAGTGACGCCCTTGGTCAGTTCGACAACGGCGGCTTTGGTGGCGCTGGCATCGACAAGGCGCTCCAGGAAACCTTCGAAATGCAGGCCGTTGACAAGTACGACATCGGCCTTTGCCATGGCGACAGCATCCGCAGGCTTGGGTTCATAGACGTGCGCATCGCCGTCCGGGCCGACAAGCGTAGTGACCTCGACCCTGTCTCCACCGACATTCCTGGCGAAGTCGCCGATGATGGAAAAGCTTGCCACCACCTTGAGCGGATCCGCCAAGGCGAGCGACGGTGCAGTCGCAATAAATGTTATAACGCTCATGGCCAGAGCGGCACGGAGAGTGTTGTGCATTGGCAAAACTCCTTCTGGATCAGGCTGTTCTGTGGCGGTGGTGAACGATGCGGGCACGCAGCGCGCCGCGTGTCCCAAACAGGACGGATATGAAATAGACGACGCCGGCGGCGAGGATGATGGCGGGGCCTGACGGCAACGAGGCATGGTAGGACAACAGCAGGCCTGCAACACAGGAAACAAAGCCTATGACCACTGCCAGAACGCACATCGGTTCTACGCGGCTTGCCCAGAAGCGGGCGGCGGCGGCAGGCAGCATCATCAGGCCGACTGAAAGCAGCGTGCCGAGCGCCTGAAAGCCGCCGACCAGATTGAGGACGACCAGACCGAGAAACACGAAATGAACGGGAGTGCCAAACCGGCTGACAGAGCGCAGGAACAGCGGATCAAGGCATTCAGCCACCAAGGCGCGCCAGAAGACGGCCAACCCAACAAACGTGACAAAGACGATGCCGCCTATCAACGCTATGGCCTCGTCGTTAAGGGCGAGTACGGTGCCGAACAAGACGTGCATGAGATCAACGCTTGAGCCCCG
Organism: Mesorhizobium sp. FG116; assembly: GCF_057809835.1. Taxonomy (NCBI): domain Bacteria; kingdom Pseudomonadati; phylum Pseudomonadota; class Alphaproteobacteria; order Hyphomicrobiales; family Phyllobacteriaceae; genus Mesorhizobium; species Mesorhizobium sp. FG116. Next base: position 23,602 of record NZ_JBMDKS010000004.1, on the reverse strand, counting down.
GATCGAAACCATCAGCACGCCAACGGCGAGCGAGATGAGATAGAACGCAGCCATCGAGGCGTCTTCGCGCTGGATGGTGAAGCGGGAGACGGCACCTGCGCCCAAGGCGACGATAGCGCCTGCAATCAGTCCTCCGATGGTCATCGGCAGGATTTCGAGCCCGAACAGCAGGAAGCCAGCGGCAGCACCCGGCAGGATGGCATGAGCCATGGCGTCACCGGTCAGGCTCATGCGCCGCAGCATGAGAAAGACGCCGACCGGGCAGGCCCCGAGCGACAACATCAGCGAGCCGAGCAGGGCGCGCTGCATGAACGCGAAATCGATAAAGGGCGCGAGCAGCAGGTCATATAGCGCACTCATGATGCCGCCTTGACGTCGTCGTGATGATGGCCAGCATGGTCATGGTCATGGTCATGGTCATGGTCATGGTCATGGTCATGCGAATGCCCGTGTTCGGACGGCTCGCACCAGGGCGCATCTTCTTCCCACGCCTCGTGGAAGCGGCGGGCGCGCAACAGGTTTTCCGGGTGCAGTGTTTCAAGAGTGCTGCCCCATGCCACCGGCTTGCGGGCAAGCAGCAAGGTGTCAGGAAAATTCTGCCGCACAAGGTCGAGATCGTGGGCCACAACAAGGATGGTGCGCTGTTCGCCATGCCATTGCTTGATGAGAGCAATGAGGTCGCCAACGGTCTTGGTATCGACCGCATTGAACGGCTCGTCGAGCAGGATCAGATCGGCATCTTGAACCAGCACGCGAGCAAACAGCGCCCGCTGCAACTGACCGCCGGACAAGGTGTCGATCGGACGCTTCTCGAAGCCGGCAAGGCCGACTGCATTCAAGGCACGGCTTACCGAGGCCCGATCCTCGGATGTATGCCTGCCAAGAAGGCCGCGCTTCGGCCACAGGCCGAGCGAAACAAGATCGACAACGCGGGCAGGGAAGGACCGGTCGAGTTCGGACTGTTGCGGTAGGTAGGCGATGCGCGTTCCTTCCGCCTTGGAGACGCTGCCGGCCATTGGCTTCAGTACGCCGATAATACCCTTCATCAGCGTGGATTTGCCGGAACCGTTCGCACCGACGACCGCCAACAGCGAACCCTTTTCCACGACGCCATCAAGATGATGCACCGCCGGGTGACTGCCGTAGCCCAGGGTAAGGTCGTGAAAGGTGAGGCAGGCCTGTGTCATCGGGTCCAGCAGATATATTGAGGTGGGCATTGGGTATGTGATGTTATTACATTTGTCAACGACGCCGGCATCGAACCATGAGCGGAATCACAGGAAACCCGTCATCCAATCGGAATGGTCACTACGGCATTCGGGACTTGCCCCACGGCGATGCAGTATCTACACAGGCGCTTCCTGAAGCCTGACCGGGCACAAACAAGTGAAGAGGGAAGAAGCATGAGCATTCGCCGCATCGAAGTTGGCCCGCGCATGAGCCAGGCCGTTGTCCACGGCAACACCGTTTACCTTGCCGGTCAGGTCGGCGAAGGCGACGGCGTCGAGGCCCAGACCAAGGATATCCTGGCTTCGATCGACAAGCTGCTGGCAGAGGCTGGCACCGACAAGACCAAGATCGTTCAGGCGATCATCTGGCTGGCGGACATGAACGAATTCGCCGCGATGAACAAGGCTTGGGATGCCTGGGTTCCGCAGGGCCACACGCCTGCACGCGCGACCGGCGAAGCCAAGCTCGCCGCTCCGAAGTACAAGGTGGAAATCATCGTCACCGCCGCAATCTGACCCAATTTTCGGACCGAGGCCGGAAACCGGCTTTCGGTCCGAAATTCGTTCGACGTCGGCTTCCCGCGCGTGCCCCGTGCATGCAAATGGGAGCGCGGGGTGAAACTCAGCTCTGCGAGGGCGTAAACCTCGCCACCAGCGTGTGATTGTCCGCCGCATAGGTGAAACGAACGTGGGTGACCGGTTGGCCGGCACTCCATGTTCGGCGTTCGACGACTAGGCACGGTGAACCGGCGGCGATGTCGAGCGCTGCGGCAGTCGCCTTGTCAGCCGCTGTTGCACGTATGCGGTGTTCTGCACTGTTCCATGGAACCCGCGCCACCAGCCAAGGGCCGGGCGCGACATCGCTGAAGCTTTCATCCGCGGCTTCAGGGACCGATTGCAGGTTGATGACGCGATCTTCGAGGCAGAACGGACGCTTGCCGGCGAAATGCAGGCATTCCAGCACAAGAACCTGTTCCGGCGTATCCAGGCCCAGGAGCGCCCGGTCGCTCTGGTTGCCTTTTCTTTCCCGCCTCGACACGCGCTGGTATCGGTACGGCAGGCCGAGCGCTTCGACCTCAACCCGGATGTCGTGGATTTCCAGAACGGCGGCCTGTGACTGCGGGCGGCGCACGAAACTTCCCGAGCGACGCCTGCGTTCGATCAGGCCGGCCTTGGCAAGCTGCGAAAGCGCCTTGTTCACCGTCATTCGGGAGCAATCATATTGCTCGGTCAGCTCGTGCTCGAACGGAATGCGATGGCCCGGCGGCCATTCACCCGACAGGATGCGTTCGCTGATGTCTGCAAGGATGCGCTGGTGAAGCGATGTGACTTCGCCGCCGGTCTCTTCTGTTTCAGATAGGGCCATTGCGCATCCTGGGTTCAATTACCCTGCCGAGAGTTTCTTCATGACATCGCCAAAGCGCGCCGCAATCGCATCGCGCCGCACGTGCCTGCCGTTACTAACCTGCTTTTTGCCATGAACCCAGACGCAATCGACCTTGGTGGCATTGGCGAAGATCCAGGCGTCCAGAATGGCATCACCTGTTTTTCCAGCCAGCGACACCGAACCGGCATCGAGTGAGATGAAATCCGCCGGGCCGCCGACGGCGAGTTGCCCCGGCGCGGCACCAAGCGCTGCCGCGCCGCCATCCAAGGCGGCATCGAAAAGCGCTCGGCCGTTCGACTGGCCCGGCGCGGCCAGCACGTTGCGGGCGCGGTGGAACAGGCGCTGCGAATATTCTAGCTGGCGCAACTCGTCGGGTAGGCCGATCAGGACATTGGAATCGGACCCGACACCAAAACGGCCGCCATGTTCCATGAACAAAGGCGCTGGAAAGGTGCCGTCGCCAAGATTGGCTTCGGTGATCGGGCAAAGGCCGGCTATGGCCCCGGTCTTCGCCATGCCTGTCGTTTCCGCCTCGGTCATGTGGGTGGCGTGAATGGGGCACCAGCGCGAATCCATATCGGCGTTGGCAAGCAGCCACTCAACGGGACGCGCACCGCTCCAGGCAACGCAATCGTCGACCTCCTTGGTTTGCTCGGCCACATGGATGTGGATCGGTGTTTTGGGCGAGAGGTTGGCCACTTCTGCAAGTTCCGCCGGAGTGGCGGCGCGCAGGCTGTGGGGTGCAACGCCGACGACGGCGCGGTCCAACGGCTTGACCGCCTCTTTCGCTTTTTCAAAAAGATGACGGAATTGACTGATATCATTGATGAAACGTCGCTGCCCATCGTTTGGCACCGTGCCACCGAATCCTGAATGCGCGTAGAATACCGGCAACAAGGTCAAGCCTATGCCGGTTTCGGAAGCGGCTGCTGCGACGCGCTCGGCCATTTCAGCGATGTTCGCATAAGGCCGGCCATCGAGGTCGTGGTGCAGGTAGTGGAACTCGCCGACACGGGAGAAACCGGCTTCGAGCATCTCGACATAAAGCTGGGCCGCGACCGCTTCGACCTGATCCGGCGTCATCGACAATGCGAAGCGGTACATGACTTCGCGCCAGCTCCAGAAACTGTCCGCGCCCGGGCCGCGGGTTTCGGCAAGACCGGCCATGCCCCGCTGGAAGGCGTGGCTGTGCAGGTTCGGCATGCCGGGCAGGACAATGGCGTGGAGCTCGTCTGACGGGGCGGGGTTGGCGTCAACCTCAATGCCGGCCAGACTGCCGTCCGCGATGCTGAGGCGGACATTGTGTTGCCAGCCATCCGCCAGCAGGGCCTGTTCCGCAAAAATCGACGTCGCCATTCCGTCTCCCCGAATCTTCACAGTGTGTCACGATACCACTTGCGTGTCGCTTCGATATGTATATACATAACGACTGAGGAAAGAAATGGGAAAGATGATGAGCGGCAAGGAGAAATCAGGCGAGCATGCGCTTATCTGGCGAAATGCACGTCTGGCGACCATGGCCGGATCTTCAAGCGGACTTGGCATCATCGAGCACGGTGCAATCTCCGTCGCCAACGGGCGCATTGTCTATGCCGGTCCGGAAGCCGAGATGCCCGCTGCACCGGCACATGCGGAAACGATCGATTGTGAAGGTCGCTGGATCACGCCCGGCCTGATCGACTGCCACACCCACCTTGTCTATGCGGGAAACCGCGCCAACGAATTCGAGATGCGGCTGGCCGGTGCGACCTATGAGGAAGTTGCGCGGGCAGGGGGCGGCATCGTGTCTTCGGTCAAGGCACTGCGCGCCGCAAGCGAAGACGAATTGGTGGCGCAATCGCTGCCACGCCTCGACGCTTTGATGGCTGAAGGCGTGACAACCGTCGAAATCAAGTCGGGCTACGGCCTTGACCGGGACAACGAAGCCAAGGCGCTGCGGGCTGCGCGCCGGCTTGGCGGGCAACGTGCGGTTACCGTCAAGACGAGTTTCCTTGGCGCGCATGCGCTGCCGCCGGAATTTGCCGGCAATAAGGATGGCTATATCGACAGCGTCGTGAAGGACATGCTGCCTGCAATTGCGGCGGAAGGCCTGGCCGACGCGGTGGATGGGTTTTGCGAAGGGCTCGCCTTCTCGCCGGATCAGATCACGCGCGTATTCGATGCTGCCAGGGCAGCCGGACTTCCGGTCAAGCTACATGCTGACCAGCTTTCGAACCTGCACGGCGCGGAACTTGCGGCGCGCTACGGCGCGCTGTCGGCGGACCATCTGGAGTATACCGACGAGGCCGGCGCCGCCGCCATGGCCAAGGCGGGGACGGTGGCCGTCATCCTGCCGGGAGCGTATTATTTCATTCGCGAGACGAAGAAGCCGCCAATCGACCTGTTCCGCGCTCATGGAACGAAAATGGCGGTGGCGACCGACAGCAATCCGGGCACCTCGCCGCTGACATCGCTTTTGCTGACCATGAACATGGCCGCGACACTGTTTGGCATGACGGTTGACGAATGCATTGCAGGCGTGACGCGCGAAGCGGCAAGGGCGCTCGGCCTGCTTGGCGAAACCGGCACGCTGGAAGCCGGCAAATGGGCCGATCTTGCCATCTGGGACATCGAGCGGCCAGCGGAACTCGTTTATCGCATGGGGTTCAACCCGCTTCATGCGCGCATCTGGAGGGGACAATGACGGAACTTATGTTGAAACCGGGCAGTGCAACGCTTGGCGACTGGCGCGCGATCTATCGCGGCGCAGTGCCGAAGCTCGACCCGGCCTGCAAGCCGAAGATCGAGGCGAGCGCGCAGGCCGTGGCGCGCATCATCGCCAAGGGCGAGCCGGTCTATGGCATCAATACGGGCTTCGGCAAGCTGGCCAGCGTGCGCATACCGGCTTCCGACCTCGAAACCCTGCAGCGCAACATCGTGCTGTCTCATGCCGCCGGCGTTGGCGAACCTATGCCGGTTGCCGTGGTGCGGCTGATGATGGCGTTGAAGCTCGCCAGCCTCGCGCAGGGCGCTTCTGGTGTGCGCCCCAAGACGGTCGAGTTGCTCGAGGCGATGCTGGCGAACGATGTCATCCCGGTGGTGCCGTCGCAGGGGTCGGTCGGCGCATCGGGCGATCTCGCGCCCTTGTCGCATATGACCGCCGCGATGATCGGCGTCGGTGACTGCTTCACACCGCATGGCCGGTTTCCGGCACAGGTCGCGTTCGTATCGCACGGGCTTGAACCGGCGGTGCTGGGCGCAAAGGAAGGGCTGGCGCTGCTTAACGGCACACAGTTCTCGACGGCGTTTGCGCTGGCCGGGTTGTTCGAGGCTGAAGTGCTCTACCAGTCGGCTCTGGTGGCTGGCGCGCTCTCGACGGATGCCGCGCGCGGCTCCGACGCACCGTTCGATCCGCGTATCCATCTTTTGCGCAAGCATCGCGGACAGATCGAAACGGCCGACACACTGCGCAACCTGATGGCAGGAAGCGCGATCCGTGAATCGCACCGCGTCGGCGACGAACGCGTGCAGGACCCTTATTGCCTGCGCTGCCAACCGCAGGTGATGGGTGCCGCGCTCGATGTTCTGCGCAAGGCAGCCGACACGCTTGAAACGGAAGCCAATGGCGTTACCGACAACCCGCTGATCTTCGCTGAGGACGATACCGCGCTTTCAGGCGGCAATTTCCACGCCGAGCCGGTGGCATTCGCCGCCGACATGATCGCGCTTGCCGTGTGCGAGATCGGTTCGCTTTCGGAACGGCGCATCGCCATGCTGGTCGATCCGGCGCTGTCGGGCATGCCGGCGTTCCTGACACCGAAGCCCGGCCTCAACTCCGGCTTCATGATCCCGCAGGTAACAGCGGCAGCACTTGTCTCGGAGAACAAGCAGAAAGCCTATCCGGCAAGTGTGGATTCGATTCCGACCTCGGCCAATCAGGAAGACCACGTCTCGATGGCCGCACATGGCGCACGCCGTCTGATCGGCATGATCGAGAACGCGACGGCTGTCATCGGCATCGAACTTCTGGCCGCTGCGCAGGGCTGCGATTTCCACCAGCCGCTGGCATCGAGTGGACCGCTGGAAGCCGTACGTAAACTGGTTCGCGCCGAGGTGCCGCATCTCGACACCGACCGCCATTTCCATCCCGACATGGAAAAGGCGATTGCGATGGTGCGCAGCGAAGCGGTCATCAAGGCGGCAAGCTCGGTTGCGCTGCCGACGATTTCGGGGGCTCGTCAATGACCAACCCGAACTGGCTGACCGTCAGGCGCGGTGACGCGCCACTGGTGGTCAGCATGCCACACACCGGAACAGACCTGGCGGACCTCGACAAAAAGCTGGTCTCGCCGTGGCTGGCGCGGCGCGATGCCGACTGGTGGATCGACAGGCTCTATGATTTTGCGGCGAACCTCGGCGCGACGGTGGTGCATACCGCGATTTCGCGCACGGTGATCGACGTCAATCGCGATCCGTCAGGAGCATCGCTCTATCCGGGGCAGGCGACGACCGAGCTTTGCCCGACGACGACATTCGACGGCGACCGGCTCTACAAGGCAGGTCAGGAACCGGACGAGGCCGAAATCGCGCAACGCCGCTCAACCTACTACGACCCCTATCACGCTGCACTTGAAGCGGAGATTGCGCGGCTGCGTGCGCTGCATCCCCGCATCGTGCTTTACGATTGCCATTCGATCCGCTCGGTAATTCCCCGGCTGTTCGAAGGGCGTTTGCCGCTGTTCAACCTCGGCACCAACAGCGGCAAGAGCGCCGACGCAAAGTTGCAGGACGGCGTCGCGGCCATCATGGCAGAGACAGGGCGACCTTCGGTGGTCAACGGCCGTTTCAAGGGCGGCTGGATCACCCGCCACCATGGCCGCCCCGAAGACGGCGTCCACGCGCTTCAAATGGAACTGGCCTGCCGGGGCTACATGCTCGAGCCCAACGGACGCGTCGATGCGTCCAACTGGCCGACCCGTTACGATTCGGAATTCGCTGCGCCGATGCGCGCCACACTCACCAAGATACTCGAAGCCGCGCTTGCCTGGGCGCGTGGCTGAGAAACCCATTTTATCGGAGGCATCCATGACCACGCACACCCGTATCGACAATGCCCGTGTAATTCGCGCTGCCACCGGCACCGATCTTTCGGCCAAGAGCTGGCTGACGGAAGCGCCATTGCGCATGCTCATGAACAACCTCGATCCGATGGTTGCCGAAAAGCCGGGTGAACTGGTTGTCTATGGCGGCATCGGCCGCGCCGCGCGCGATTGGGAAAGTTTCGACCGTATCGTCGCTGCACTGAGGACACTGGAAGAGGACCAGACGTTGCTGGTCCAGTCCGGCAAGCCGGTCGGCGTCTTCCGCACCCACAAGGACGCGCCGCGCGTGCTGATCGCCAATTCCAACCTCGTGCCGCACTGGGCCAATTGGGACCACTTCAACGCCCTCGATAAGAAGGGCTTGATGATGTACGGCCAGATGACCGCCGGTTCATGGATCTACATCGGATCGCAAGGCATCGTGCAGGGCACTTACGAAACCTTCGTCGAGCTTGGCCGCCAGCACTACAACGGCAGCCTTGCCGGCCGCTGGATCCTTACAGCCGGCCTCGGCGGCATGGGCGGTGCGCAACCGCTAGCCGCAACCATGGCCGGAGCTTCGTGCCTTGCCGTCGAATGCCAGCCAAGCCGAATCGAGATGCGCCTCAAGACCGGTTATGTCGACGTCCAGGCCAAGGACCTCGACGACGCGCTGGCGATCATCGACAAGGCCTGCAAGGAAAAGAAGGCTATTTCCGTTGCTCTGCTGGGCAACGCCGCCGATATCTTCCCGGAACTGGTCAGGCGTGGCGTCAAGCCGGATGCGGTGACTGACCAGACGTCCGCCCACGATCCGGTCAACGGCTATCTGCCGCAAGGCTGGACGGTGGCCGAGTGGGAAGCAAAGCGCGAGCGCGATCCGAAGTCAGTTACGAGCGCAGCCAAGAAGTCGATGGCTGCCCATGTGCGCGCCATGCTCGACTTCCACAAGATGGGCATTCCGACCGTCGACTACGGCAACAACATCCGCCAGATGGCGCTGGAGGAGGGGGTCGAGAACGCCTTCGATTTCCCCGGCTTCGTTCCGGCCTATATCCGCCCGTTGTTCTGCCGCGGCATCGGCCCGTTCCGTTGGGCTGCTCTTTCGGGCGATCCGGAAGACATCTACAAGACCGACGCCAAGGTGAAGGAGCTGCTGCCCGACAACAAGCACCTGCACAACTGGCTGGACATGGCCAAGGAGCGCATCCACTTCCAGGGCCTGCCGGCGCGCATCTGCTGGGTTGGACTGGGCGACCGCCACCGCCTCGGCCTTGCCTTCAACGAAATGGTCGCAAAGGGTGAATTGAAGGCGCCGGTTGTGATCGGTCGCGATCATCTGGACTCCGGTTCGGTGGCTTCGCCCAACCGCGAGACAGAAGCGATGAAGGATGGCTCCGACGCCGTGTCGGACTGGCCGCTGCTCAATGCACTTCTGAACACTGCTTCGGGCGCGACATGGGTGTCGCTGCATCATGGCGGCGGCGTTGGCATGGGCTTTTCCCAGCACTCGGGCATGGTCATCGTCTGTGACGGTTCGCAAGACGCGGCACGCCGAATCGAGCGCGTTTTGTGGAACGATCCGGCGACCGGCGTCATGCGCCACGCGGATGCCGGCTACGACATCGCCATCGAGTGCGCAAAAGAGCATCAGCTCAACCTGCCGGGCATACTGGGCTGACAAGATGCAGGTTCTGCGCGCGAACAGCTATCGTTCGATGCCGTGGAAGAACGGCGGCGGCGTGACGACGGAAATCATCGTCTCGCCCGCCGGTGCCGCGCTGGACGACTTTGACTGGCGCATATCGATGGCCAAGGTCGAAAGCGGCGGCCCTTTCTCGTCTTTTGCCGGTATCGATCGCACGCTGTCCGTGCTGGAGGGTGAGGGGATCATCCTCTCGATAGCAGACAAGGCACCTGCCAGGCTGGACAAGGCATCGCCTCCGTTGCCATTTCCGGCAGACGTTTCGACCGATGCCACCCTCATCGACGGTCCGATCGTCGATCTCAACGTGATGACGCGCCGAGGGCGTTGCAGTCATTCGGTTGAAAGAATTGAACTTTTCGGGGTGAAGGATATCGACCCCCGCGCCGAAACCATTCTCCTGTTCAGCCTTCACGGGGGTGTTGAGGTTGACGCCTCGGGCCATATCCAGCTCGGCCCTCGCGATACAGCCATCCTGACGCCTGCCGATGCGCCCGTACGGCTTGAATCACCCAAAGCCTCGACACTTTTTGTGATCCGGATTCACGAAAACTCGGGCGATCATTAACGCCTGTAGCCAAGCGTCACTGCAATAGGGCGAAATAGCCCGCCTGACGCTGCATCGAACACGAAAAAGCCCCAATCCTTTCCTTTCGATCCGCCCGGTTCGTGCAGAAAGCGCGTGCTCAATGGTTGTCGGGGGGACAACGCCTGCTATTGTCTGTCAGGATGCTGATACGACCTCATTCGGCTTTTGCTGCGATGCAACCAATCGCATTTGAACCGGTTTTATGAACGCGATTGCGCCGCAAGGTCGCAATCGCGTTCCCGCCCGCATGGATTTTTAATGAATATTCAGACCGCCCCAGACCGTTTGCAACGAACAAGCTCGATGTTTCCAGCCGCTCCGGAAGCACCGATCCGTTCGCAATTTTTTCAGGAAGACCGCCTGCGCGTCCTTGGTGAGAGCATCGCCAAGGGAATGGTCGATGATTTTGCCGGCATTGCAACCTTTGATTTCCAGGCACGCATCCGCGAAAGCGCCAAGAAAATCCTCGAAGTCTATCGCTCCACCAATGCCGCGCAGGCCAAGGGTGAAACGATTACGCCGGCCGCGCAATGGCTGCTCGACAACAATTACCTGGTCGAAGAGACGATCTACCAGATCAAGCGCGACCTGCCGCGCCGCTTCTACCGGCAACTGCCAACGCTGAAGCTGCCCGATGGCACCAGCGTGCCGCGGGCGCTGGTCCTCGCATGGGCCTATGTCGCGCATTCCGACAGTTCAGTCTCGGCGCATATGTTCAAGTCGATCGTAGAGGGCTTTCAATCCGTGGAGCCGATGAAGATCGGCGAGCTATGGGCTCTGCCGTCGCTGTTGCGCTTCGTGCTTGTGGAGAACCTGCGGCGGCTGGCCGTGCGCGTCAGCAGGGCGCGCGACATGCGTCTCGTTGCCAATGAAGTGGCGGACCGCGTGCTGGCTTCCGCCGACGGCGGCGCGCGCCAGGACCTTCTCGCCAAGTACGGCGCCCATGCGCAGGACACTACTTTCGCGACCCAGCTTCTCTATCGCTTGCGCGACGGCTCGCAAAATGCGGGCAGGGCGCTGGAATGGCTGGAAGGTGAGTTGGAAAAATCCGGCTCGGACGCCGAAGAAATCATCATTGCCGAACACCAGACTTTGTCGAGCGGCAACGTCACCACCGGCAACATCATTCGCGGCCTGCGCTTGATCAACGACGTCGACTGGACCGTCTGGTTCGAGGACGTCAGCAAGATCGACGTGCTGTTGCGCGAGCGCACCGACTTCGCTGCGCTCGACTTCGCTTCACGCGACCAATATCGCACGGCAATCGAGGAACTCGCGCGACGGTCCGACAAATCGGAATACAGCGTGGCTGAAACCGCCACGGACATGGCCAAATACTCGCCTCACGCAACCGCCTCCACAGCCGGTCAGGAGACGTCTACCGACGTCGGCTTCTATCTGGTCGGCCCGCACCGGGCGGAACTGGAAAGCGCCATCGGATATCGTCCAGGCTTCGGCCAATGGCTGAAGAGAGCGTTTCGCAAGACAGGGTGGCTGGGCATTTTCGTCCCCGTTTTTGCGCTTACGGCACTGCTTCTCTATGTGACCGGTAACGCTCTGGCAGCACTTGGCCTGCCCGTTGCGGCCATCGCCTTGATGCTGGTGCTGTTCGCAGTGCCGGCAAGCGAAGGCGCGTTGGCATTCTTCAACACGGTCGTGCTGTTGTTCCTAAAGCCGACGCGGCTAATCGGCTACGAATACAAGGACGGCATTCCGGCAGGTGCACGCACGCTCGTTGTCGTACCCTCGCTGATCGGCTCGCGCGACGATGTCGAAGAAAATATCCGCAACATCGAGGTCCACTACCTCGCTAATACCTCGGATGAACTCTACTTCGCCTTGCTGTCGGACTGGCCGGACAGCAATAGCGAGATTGCGTCGGGCGACATGGAAATCCTCGATTTCGCGCGCGCGCAGATAGGCAAGCTGAACCAGCGCTACCCGTCGCAGGGCGTGGCCCGTTTCCACCTGTTGCACCGACGCCGGCTGTTTAACCCGGGGCAGGGCAAATGGATGGGTTGGGAGCGCAAGCGCGGCAAGCTGCACGAGCTGAATCTGTTGTTGCGCGGCGACAGCGACACCACGTTCATGCCGCTCGATGCGCCGCTGCCCGAAAACGTCGTCTATGTAATGACGCTGGATGCAGACACGCGCACGACGCGCGATGCCATTGCCAAGCTGATCGGCAAGCTTTGCCACCCGCTCAACCTGCCGCATTTCGATGCTTCGAAGCGGAGAGTTTCTGCTGGCTACACCATCCTGCAACCGCGCATCACGCCCTCGCTGACGACGGGCGATGAAGCCTCGTTCTTCCAACGGGTGTTCTCGGCGAACCGCGGCCTTGATCCATATGTCTTTGCCGTGTCCGACCTTTATCAGGACGTGTTTGGAGCGGGCTCCTTCACCGGCAAGGGGCTTTACCACATCGATGCTTTCGAGGCGGCGTTGAAGGACCGCTTCGAGGAAAACACCATCCTTAGCCACGACCTGATCGAGGGATCGCTGGCGCGTTCGGCGCTGGTGACCGATGTCGAACTGGTCGAGGATTATCCGACCCGCTATTCGGTCGATGCCTCGCGCCAGCATCGCTGGGCTCGCGGCGACTGGCAGTTGCTGAACTTCATCCTCGATCCGCGGTCCGGCGTGCCGGCACTGTCGCGCTGGAAGATGGTCGACAATCTGCGCCGGACTCTGACGCCGATCTTCTGGGTGATGGCTGCCATTGCCGGCTGGACCTTGCTGCCGTTCACGCAAGCGGCGCAATGGCAGGCGCTTTTGATCCTCAGCCTGTTCATGGCGCCGACCTTCGATATCGTCAACGCGATCCTGCCCAAGAACCGCGATGCGACGCCGCGCGGCCATTTCTCCGCGCTGGCGCACGACGTTGCGTTCGGGACAGCGCTGGTGGCGCTGAAGATCGTGTTGATGGCGCATACCGCCTGGATGATGGGCGATGCGGTGGTGCGCACGCTCTACCGGCTGTTCGTAAGCCGCAAGAACCTGCTTGAATGGCGTACTGCCTCGCAGGCCCACAAGGGCGGCGGCAACGACCTCGGCTCCTACTACAGTTCGATGTACGGCGCGGTCATCGTCGGCGTCGTTGGCCTCGCCATTCCGGTTTTCGATGACTCGACGGGTGCGTTCGTCGCCTTCTTCTTCGCCCTGTTCTGGATCGGCTCGCCCGCATTCGCCTGGGTCATCAGCCGCTCGGCGGAAACCGAGGACCGCCTGCACCTGTCAGCGCGCGACATGCATGCCTTGCGTATCGCGGCGCGCCGCACCTGGCACTATTTCGAGAACTTCGTTACCGACGAACACCACGACCTGCCGCCGGACAATTTCCAGGAAAGCCCGGCTCCGGTCGTGGCGCCGCGCACCTCGCCAACCAATATCGGCGTCTACCTGTTGTCGGTTGTCTCCGCGCGCGATTTCGGCTGGATCAGCCTCGCCGATACCATCAATCGCATCGAAATGACGATGACGACGATCGAGAACATGCCGCGCAATCGCGGGCATCTGTTCAACTGGTACGACACCAAGACGCTGAAGCCGCTGCATCCGCTCTATATTTCAAGCGTCGACAGCGGCAATCTGGCCGGCCATCTGGTTGCGGTTGCCGCGACCTGCGCTGAATGGGCAGAGGCCCCCTCGGTGCATCTGCAGGGCGATTTCGGAGGCGTGCTCGACGTTGTCGCGATCCTTTCGGAAAGCCTCGATGAATTGCCCGACGACCGCCGCCAGTTGCGCCCGTTGCGGCAAAGGCTGGCGGACCGACTCGACGGAATGGAGCGCGCCGTTCGCACCATCAAGGCGCAGCCTGAGATGGCGTCCATCCGCACCATCAACCTTTCGGTGCTTGCCGGTGAAATCCGCAAGCTGGCGGCTGCGATCCACACCGAGGTCGGCTCGACACAAAGCGACATCATCGTCGATTGGGCGGCGCGGCTGGAGGCGACTTGCGAAGCGCACGTTCATGACTCGCACAGCGACGAAAAGGCCGTGGAACTGCTGCGCGGCAGATTGCAGAAACTGCGCGAGCGCACCCGCCGCTTTGCCTTCGAGATGGACTTTTCGTTCCTGATGCGCACGGAGCGCAAGCTGCTCTCCATCGGCTACCGGGTGGAGGAACACCAGCTTGACGAAAGCTGCTACGACCTGCTGGCGTCGGAAGCACGCCTGACCAGCCTTTTCGCCATCGCCAAGGGCGACCTGCCGACCGAACACTGGTTCAAGCTCGGACGGCCGATCGTGGAGATTGGCTTTCGTGGCGCGCTGATCTCGTGGTCGGGATCGATGTTCGAATACCTGATGCCGCCGCTGGTCATGAAGGAGCCGCACGGCAGCTTGCTCAACCAGACGAGCAAGCTCGTCATCAAGCGGCAGATGCAATATGCGCGCTCGAAGAATATCCCGTGGGGCATTTCAGAGGCGGCCTACAACGCCCGCGACCGGGAACTGACCTACCAATACACCAATTTCGGCGTGCCGGGCCTTGGCCTGAAACGCGGCCTTGGCCAGAACACGGTGATCGCGCCCTACGCGACGATCCTGGCTGCGCAATTCATGCCGCGAGAAGCGGTCGAAAACCTTCGACGGTTGAAAGGCATCGGTGCCTTGGGCCGGCATGGCTATTACGACTCGGTGGATTTCACGCCGCAGCGCGTGCCGGAAGGTTCGGACCATGCCGTGGTCCTGAACTATTTCGCGCACCATTCGGGCATGTCCATCGCTGCCGTTGCCGACGCGGTATTTGAAGGCCGGCTGCGCGACAGGTTCCATAGCGACCCGGTCATCGAATCCGCCGAACTGCTTCTGCAGGAAAAAGCGCCACGCGAAATCCCCGCGGATACCGTACGCACGGAGGCCGAGGAACGGCCGGCGCTGGACGAACCCGAAACGCAAAGCCTCGATACCCGCATTATCCTGGATCCGGCATGGGCGCTTCGCTCGACCAGCCTGATGTCGAACGGCCACTATTCGGTGATGCTGGCTGCGACCGGTTCCGGATCTAGCCGCCTGGGCGAACTCGCCGTGACGCGCTGGCAACCCGATCCGACAGAGGACCGGCTGGGCTCTTATATCTTCCTGCGCGATGCCGATACTGGAGACTGGTGGTCGGCGACCGTCGAGCCGAAACAGGCTCCCGGCGAGGTGGCGCAGACCCTTTTCTCCGACGACAAGGCAAGCTTCATCAAGACCGTGCGCTCGCTACGTTCGGAGGTCGAATGCATCGTCATTTCCGAAGGCAATGGCGAGGGCAGGCGCGTCACGCTCTATAATGACGGCGCGACCGACAGGCATATCGAGGTGACGTCTTTCGCCGAACTGGTGCTGGGGTCCGAAGCTGCCGACAACGCCCATCCGGCGTTTTCAAAAATGTTCATCGAAACAGAGATTGCGCCGAACAACGGCGCAATCTTTGCCACGCGCCGCAAGCGCGACCAGAAGGAGCCGGATTTCGCGGCCGTTCATTTCGTCACCGATCCATCAGGTTTGGCACGGGACACTGAAGCAGAAACCGATCGGCGCGCGTTCATCGGACGCGGCCGCACCATTGCCAACCCTGCGGCGATGGATACCGGCGTTCGCCTGAGCGGCAGCACCGGCTTTACGCTTGACCCGATCGCGGCGTTGCGCCGCCGGGTTCGCGTACCAGCCAACAAGAAGATCTCGCTGACGTTCTGGACTTGCGTCGGTGCGAACCGGACTGAACTCGAGGATGCGGTAAACCGGCTCGATCATCCGGAAAGTTTCGCCAGGCAAGCGATGCTGGCCTGGACGCGTTCGCAAGTGCAGACCCGGCACCTGGGGCTGAGCCTTGCAGACGCTGCTATTGGGCAGCAGCTTGCGCGCTATCTGATCTACCCGGATTCCAATTTGCGCCTGCCTTCCGAGGCGATCATCTCCGGCCTCGGCAAGCAATCCAGCCTGTGGCCAACCAGCATTTCCGGCGACTACCCGATCTTCGCGCTGCGCATCGACGACGTGGCCGATCTTGAGATCGTGGCGCAGGCCTTGCGCTTCCAGGAATACATGCGCGCCCGCGGTATGATGGCAGACCTCGTCATCGTGAACGAGCAGGCATCTTCCTACGTTCAGGACCTACAACAAGCTATTGATTCATTGTGTGAAAATAGCCGTCTGCGTGGTACGGAACTCGGCCCTCGCCAGCACATCTTCGCCGTTCGACGGGATTTGATGGACGAGCCGACCTACCGGACGTTGCTTGCCTCGGCGCGAGTGGTCCTGCACACGCGCAATGGCAAGATCGCCGACCAGATCGAGCGCGCCGAGACAACGGCGCTGCAGGCGCGGGATGCGCTTCGTGCAGGAAAACCAGCCATTTCCCGCGACCTTGCAACGACTTCATCCGGCACGTCCTCGCTCTCGCGAGACATTCCGGCTGACGGAAACGGCCTTTCAAACTGGAACGGTTTTGGCGGATTCAACGATGACGGACGCCACTATGTCGTGCGTTTGACCGGCAACAAGACCACGCCGCAACCGTGGATCAACGTCATTTCCAATGAAAGCTTCGGTTTCCATACCTCGGCCGAAGGGGCTGCCTTTACGTGGAGCCGCAACAGCCGCGACTACCAGTTGACGCCGTGGTCGAACGACCCGGTGACCAACCGGCCGGGCGAGGGCATCTATATCTACGATCATTCGAGCGGCAGGGCGTTCTCGCCGATGGCGGCCGTGGTCCGCGATCCTTCCATGACCTATGAAGCATGGCACGGACAGGGCTTCTCGACTTTCCGGTCGCAGCGTGGGCCCTTGTCCATGGACCTGACCCACATCGTCGATCCGGTCGATCCTATCAAGCTCTCGAGACTTCGTATCCAGAATTCCGGCTCAAGTGCCGTGCGGCTGCGCATCTACGCTTATGCAGAATGGGTTCTGGGGACACACCGTTCCCGCACTGCCGGCACCATCGTTCCATCGCAGGACGCCGCGACCGGCGCGCTTTTCGCCACCAATCCGTACAATCTGGATTTTGGCGGGCGCGTTGCGTTCCTGGCCAGCGATGCCAAGCCTCAATCGGTAACCGCAGACAGGCAGGAATTCCTTGGCTCCGGCGGCACGACCGTGGAGCCCTATGCGGTTATGGCAGGCGCGGCATTGTCGGGGCGGGTCGAGGCTGGGGACGACCCTTGTGCCGCGATCGCTCGTGATATCGAAGTGCCGGCCAATGGTGACGTCACGCTGATATGGCTTCTCGGCGATGCCGCATCGGCCGATGAGGCTTCTGAACTTATCAAGCGACACCGCGACAAGGACTTCGACAAAAGGCTTGCGGACAACGAGGCTACCTGGCGCGGCTTCCTCGACACCATTCAGGTGGAGACACCGGACAAGTCGCTGGATGCCATGGTCAACCACTGGCTGCCATACCAGAGCGTAGCCTGCCGCATCCGCGCCCGCTCGGCATTCTATCAGGCAAGCGGCGCATTCGGCTTCCGCGACCAGTTGCAGGACACGCTTGCGCTTTTGGCACACGATCCGAGCCTTGCTAGGGACCAGATCCTGAATGCCGCCCGGCGGCAGTTCCCGGAAGGCGACGTGCAGCACTGGTGGCTGCCGCGCACCGGGGCAGGGGTGCGCACGATGATTTCGGACGATGTCGTGTGGTTGGCCTACGCCGTTGCCTACTACATCGCCGTGACGGGTGACCGCACCATCCTCAAGGAAAGCCTGCCGTTCATCGATGGCGAGCAGCTTGCCGAAGGCGAGCACGACGCTTTCTTCACGCCGGAACCGACCAAGACCACGGTGCCGCTTTATGAGCACTGTGCCCGCGCACTCGATCTCGCCATCAAACGCAGCAGTGCAAGCGGCCTGCCGTTGATCCTTGGCGGCGACTGGAACGACGGCATGAACAGCGTTGGCGACGAGGGCAAGGGCGAGAGTGTTTGGCTGGGCTGGTTCCTGCTGAAGACGCTCGGCGACTTCGCAGCCGTTGCCAAGGCCGAAGGCGACACCAAGCATGCCCAAGCCTGGCAGAAACACGCGAGCGTGCTGAAGCGCGCCTTGGAAAACACCGCCTGGGATGGTCAGTGGTATCGGCGCGGCAGCTTCGACGATGGCACACCGCTTGGATCGAGAAGCTCCGAGGAATGCAAGATCGACTCCATTGCGCAATCGTGGAGCGTACTTTCGGGCGAGGGCGATCCGGCCCGTTCGAAGACGGCGATGGATCAGGCTCTCGATCTGCTTGTAGACGACGAGTTGAAGATCGTGAAACTGTTCACGCCACCCTTCTCGAAGACCGATAAGGACCCGGGGTATATCAAGAGCTATCCGCCCGGCGTGCGTGAGAACGGCGGCCAATACACCCATGCCGCGACGTGGTTCGTGATCGCGCTCGCAGAAATGGGGCGCGTTGACGATGCCTATCGCTGCTTCTCCATGCTCAACCCCGCCATGCATTCGACAGACGAGGCAATGGCCGAGCACTACCGCGTCGAGCCTTATGTGGTGGCGGCCGATATCTACTCCGGCGACAAAGGCGGGCGAGGCGGCTGGACGTGGTACACGGGCTCTGCCGGATGGCTCTATCGTGCCGCAGTCGAGGCGATCTTGGGCATACAGCGGCACGGCACGCGCGTTGAAGTAAACCCACGTATCCCAAGCCATTGGGATGGCTATACGGCGACACTCAACATGTTGGGCTCTCGCCAGAAGATCCGTGTCGTGCGAACGAAGGGCGCCAAAACCGTCTCGCTCGAGGTGGACGGCGCCAAGGTGAAAGGCACATCGTTCGACGTGGGCAAGGCCGCGGAGATGGAGATCGTGGTCCGTATTCCATCGTGAGTTCACGGGCTCCTCATCAAATGTGACTAAAATTGTGGCAGCGGCGCGCCGCTGCCATTATTTTGCCGCATGATGGGCATTTCACCTTTTTTCTCAAACCGTTAGGTGATCACGCCAGATTTCTGTCCGTAGCCATCTTTTGTTCGCGAAATCGGAACCGAAGGGATATGGAGGCATTGTTTTGCGGCGCATCGATCGATACGTGTTTCGGAAATGGTGCATTGCACAATGAGCGATTTCGCGGAGTAAGCGAGTGTCCCTTCTGCAAGTCTACTGGCGTGCTCTCGGCTATCTTGCCGCCGACAAGAAGCGGGTTGCCCTGATCTGCGGCGCCAACGTCACCCTGGCAATCGTCGCAATCCTTGAGCCCATCCTGTTCGGCCGGGTCATCGATTCCATCTCGGAACACATGAATGTGGTTCCGGCCCTCGTCATGTGGGCAGGGCTGGGAGCATTCAACATCGTTGCTTTCGTGCTGGTCGCGCGGGGCGCCGACCGTTTCGCGCATCGGCTGCGCAGCGATGTGCTTTGCGAGTCTTTCGAGCGCGTGATCACAATGCCGCTTGCCTGGCATCATGAGCGCGGAACCTCCAATTCGCTGCATACGCTTCTGCGTGCGGTAGAGTCCCTTTTCAGCCTGTGGCTGGAATTCATGCGCCAGCACCTTTCGACGGCGGTGGCGCTGATGCTGCTGGTTCCGACCGCTCTGACGCTGGACCTGCGCATGTCGATGGTGCTGTTGGTTCTCGGTGCGCTGTATTTCTGCATTGGTCGGCTGGTCATGCGCAAGACCAAGCAAGGGCAGGCGAGCGTAGAGCAGCACTATCACACGGTGTTCGCCCATGTGACTGACTCCGTCAGCAATGTCGCCGTTCTGCAGAGCTACAACCGCATCGGTCACGAGACCGAGGCGTTGAAGCGCTACGTGCGCAACCTGTTGAATGCCCAGTATCCGGTGCTGGACTGGTGGGCACTTGCAAGCGCGTTGCACAGGCTTTCGTCCACGATCTCGATGATGGTGGTGTTGCTGATCGGCTCCTACCTCGTTATGCGCGGGCAGTTGCGCATCGGCGATGTCATTGCCTTCACCGGTTTCGCGACGCTCCTCATTTCGAAGCTCGACCAGATTTCCGCTTTCGTGAACCAGATTTCCGAGGCGCGGGCGAAGCTTGAGGATTTCTATCGCATGGAAGATTCCTCCCGCGAGGTTTCGGAACCTGCGGGCTTGCGCGAGCTTGGCGGAATTACCGGCCATGTGCGTTTTGAAAACGTCGGCTTCGAGTTCGCAAATTCCGGGCAGGGCGTCGATGAAGTCTCGTTCGAGGTTCATGCTGGCCAGACTGTTGCGATCGTGGGGCCGACAGGTGCCGGCAAGACGACGCTCATCAACCTGCTGCAGCGCGTGTTCACGCCGCAGCGTGGCCGCATCCTTATCGATGGCGTCGATACGCGCACCGTGACCAGCCGCTCGCTGCGCCATTCGATTGCGACCGTGTTCCAGGATGCCGGGCTGCTTAACCGGTCGATCGAGGACAATATCCGCATCGGCAGAGCGGAAGCGACCTATGACGAGATCCACGCGGCGGCAGACGCCGCGGTTGCGCAGGATTTTATCCTGTCGAAGTGCGGCGGCTACAACACGGTCGTGGGCGAGCGCGGCGGGCAGTTGTCCGGCGGCGAGCGCCAGCGCATCGCCATTGCGCGCGCCGTGCTCAAGAATGCGCCGATCCTTGTTCTGGACGAAGCGACGAGCGCGCTCGACGTCGAGACCGAAGATCGCGTCAAGCAGGCGATCGATGATCTGCGTCGTGACCGCACCACCTTCATCATCGCTCACCGCCTGACCACAGTGCGCGACGCCGACCTCGTCGTGTTCATGGACAAGGGCAGGGTGGTCGAGATGGGCGGCTTTGCCGAGCTTTCCCTGCGCAATGGCCGCTTTGCCGCGCTGCTGCGCGCCGGCGGCTTGCTCAATGACGAGGAAGTTCGTCGCCTCAGCCGCATTTCTTCGGTCACGGAAGACGCTGCCGCCTGACAGGCTTGTGATCGGGAAAGTTCCCGCCCGCTGATTGCTCGAATCCCATGCTGGGTCTATTAAGCAAGGGACCATGAGCAATACACGTACGCGCTTCGCAAACTGGATCGACCTCGCCAATCCCACACGCTTCGTCGCGTTTGCTGACCGGATCGTGCCTTGGCTGTCAGGTTTAGCCTGCCTGCTGCTGGTCGCCGGCCTCTATATGAGCTTTGCAGCACCTGAGGACTATCAGCAGGGATCGACGGTGCGCATCATGTATATCCATGTGCCGTTCGCGTGGCTGGCGATGATGTGCTACGGCCTGATGGCTGTTTCCGCGCTCGGTACGCTGGTCTGGCGCCATCCGCTGGCCGACGTCGCTCTGAAGTCGGCAGCGCCGATAGGGGCTGCCTTTACCGCGCTTGCGCTCATCACCGGTTCGATCTGGGGCAAACCGATGTGGGGCACCTGGTGGGTGTGGGACGCGCGCCTGACTTCGGTTTTTGTGCTGTTCCTCATGTATCTCGGCATCATTGCGCTGACCCGCGCGCTGGACGATGTCAGCCGCTCCGCATGGGCGGCCGCAATCATCACGCTTGTCGGCTTCATCAACATCCCGATCATCAAATTCTCGGTCGAGTGGTGGAACACCCTGCATCAGCCGGCCTCGGTCTTGCGCATGGGTGGACCGACCATCGATCCAAGCATGCTGTGGCCGCTGCTGATCATGGCGCTAGGCTTCACCGTTCTCTTCTTTGCACTGCACCTGACTGCAATGCGTACCGAGATCAGCCGGCGCCGCATTGCCTCAATGCGCAGGCTGGCCGCCCGCAACAGCGACGCCTGAGATAGAATTTCACTTTTTTGTAGCCGTCCGAACTCTGGCGAAGGCGCGGAAGCACTCATGAAACGATCGACGATCAACTCCATCATCCGCGATGCGGACGCGTTCATCCGCTCCTTCGGCTACATCATGCCGCCATTTGCCTACTGGACGCCGGAGCAGATGAAGGAACGCCGGCAAAGCTCATCCGGTATCTTCGACGCGCGGCTAGGCTGGGATATCACGGACTACGGGCAGGGCAAGTTCGACGATCTGGGCCTTTTCCTGTTTACCGTGCGCAACGGTCGCTTCGAAGACATGAAGAAAGGCGCCGGCATGCTCTATGCCGAGAAAATCATGATCTCGCGCAAGGATCAGCTTTCCCCGATGCACAGGCATGCCATCAAGGCTGAGGACATCATCAACCGCGGCGGCGGCAAGCTGGTGCTAGAACTGTTCATGCCGGATGCGGAAGGCGGCATCGATCCGAAAGCGGAGGTTTCGGTGCCAGTGGACGGCACGATCCGCAAGCTGCCGGCGGGCGGTCTGCTGAAGCTCGATCCAGGCGAAAGCGTGACGCTTTTGCCCGGCGTCTGGCATGCGTTCTGGGGCGAGGGCAAGGACGTGCTGATCGGTGAGGTCTCGACTGTCAATGACGACCTGACCGACAACATCTTCAGGGAGCCGATTGGCCGTTTTTCCGATGTCGAGGAAGATACCGCACCGCTGCACCTGTTGGTGTCGGACTACGAGCGCTGGGTCGGATAGGGAACTTACCGCCCCGTCCGGACTACCCTGAAAATCACAACCGCTGACCGCGCGAGCTTAGATGGACGATATTCTGGAAGGATATGCGTCCGCCGCCACGCCTTCGCTGATTGAGCGGTATGAATCATTCGACTTCGAGAAGCTCTACGCGCCCGTCCTGGACCTCATGTCGAAATCACCGGTGCGAGTTGCAGACATAGGCGCGGGAACGGGCAGGGACGCTGCGTGGCTGGCTGATCGTGGCCACACGGTTGTCGCAGTTGAGCCGGTTCGTGAGCTGCGTGAAGCGGGCGCGGGGCGACATAGGTCGGCCAACATAACATGGTTGGACGACAGGCTTCCCGAACTGGCAAAGCTGCAATCCCAAGAACCGTTTGGCATGATCCTGTTGTGCGGCGTATGGCAACACATAGAAGAGGATGCGCGGCAAGTCGCAATGGCCGCTTTAGGCCATATCGCTGCGGACAATGGCCTTCTGATCATGTCGCTGCGTCATGGGCCGGGAGCACCGGGCAGGCGCGTTTTCCCCATATCGCCTGAATGCACTATTGCAGCGGCCAAACGCTCGGGCTTCGATATTGTTCGCCAATTGAAGGCCGACTCCATCCAGCCTGAAAATCGCGCTGCTGGCGTTTGCTGGACGTGGCTTGCATTCAGGAAAGACGGATAGCGGTCTTCCGAGATGCCCGACGACAGTTCATTGTAGACACGCCGAGCTGATTTGGAGGAGCCACGCATGGACCGATTTGCAGGCGGCTGTCAGTGCGGCAGTGTCCGATTTGTAGCGTATGGAAAGCCGTACAGGGTCGGCATTTGCCATTGCCTCGATTGCCGTAAGCACCACGGAGCCTTGTTTCACGCTTCGGCAATTTTCCCTGAGAGCGCGGTCAAGGTGGACGGCGAGACGCACCAATATAAAGGACGCCATTTCTGCCCGATGTGCGGCTCGTCGGTCTTTGGACGCAGCGAAGACGAAATCGAGGTGAACCTCGGCTCGCTGGACGAGCCCGACCAATTGAAGCCAACCTACGAGCTATGGACCATCAGGCGAGAGTCCTGGCTGCCGCCATTTCCACTGGCGAGACATTATGATCGCGACCGCGACGCGTCAGGGCGCACAGAGGAGTAGGCAGTTGAGCAGATAGAACGGTGCCGGCGCTGTGAGTTCTCGCTGAAGTGCGACCGGCAGCCTGGCGAAGCTAACGCGATC
>NZ_JBMDKS010000039.1:0-30061 GCF_057809835.1 Mesorhizobium sp. FG116 | reverse complement strand
AACCGTTGCCCGGTGCGCAGCCGGTTCCCGCAAGAGCGATGGGGCAGAGTATGGGAGAGGTGCGAAGGGGGGTGGATAAGTGGGGTGGAGGTTTCCGCTGGGATACGTGACTTGTCCACTCGATCAGAATCTTCACAAGAACCACACTCTGGCCTACCGGCACGGCGGATCGACCCTCGCCATGTTGGGGGAGGGCAAGGACGCACCGCCACAATGCCGGGGAGGCGGCACAAATACCCAGCGTGGCAGCGATGCAACATGTGCTCGCGGGCGTGGCAATTCCGGGCTAGTATGGAAAAGAGCCTTCATGTATTGAGCCGGAATTCCCATATGGGAGAACTGCGGGCAATTGTGCCTGCCGAAACGAGTGTTGGTACGACAATGACGAAGTGGTCCCCGAACTCCTGGAGAGCAAAGCCAATTCAACAGGTTCCGGCTTATCCGGACATGGATGAATTGAAGGCCGTCGAGGCTCAGCTCGCCAGCTTTCCGCCACTCGTTTTTGCAGGCGAGGCGCGCAAGCTGAAGAAGCAGCTTGCCTCCGTCGCTGCCGGTGACGCTTTTCTTCTTCAGGGCGGCGATTGCGCCGAGAGCTTCGCCGAGCATGGCGCGGACAACATCCGCGACTTCTTCCGCGTTTTCCTGCAGATGTCGGTGGTGCTGACTTTCGCCGGCTCGCAGCCGGTGGTGAAGGTTGGCCGCGTGGCCGGCCAGTTCGCCAAGCCGCGTTCGTCCGACAACGAGACCAAGGGTGAGATCACGCTGCCGAGCTATCGTGGCGACATCATCAACGGCATCGAGTTCGACACCAAGGCGCGCATTCCCGATCCGCGCCGCCAGGTCATGGCGTACCGCCAGTCGGCGGCCACGCTGAACCTTCTGCGCGCCTTCGCGCAGGGTGGCTATGCCAGCCTCGAGAACGTCCACCGCTGGATGCTTGGCTTCGTGTCCGACAGCCCGCAGGGTGAGAAGTACGAATCCCTTGCCCGCCGCATCACAGAGACGATGGACTTCATGAAGGCCGTCGGTATCACCTCGGAAACCAACCATGCGCTGCGCGAGACCGATTTCTACACCAGCCATGAGGCTCTGCTGCTCGGCTATGAGGAAGCGTTGACCCGCGTCGATTCCACCTCGGGCGACTGGTACGCGACGTCCGGCCACATGATCTGGATCGGCGACCGCACGCGCCAGCCTGACCATGCGCATCTCGAATACTGCCGGGGCATCAAGAACCCGCTCGGCCTGAAGTGCGGCCCGTCGCTGACGCCCGATGGCCTGCTGGAGCTGATCGACCAGTTGAACCCGGAAAACGAGCCCGGCCGTCTTACCCTGATCGCGCGCTTCGGCGCCGACAAGGTCGGCGATCACTTGCCGAAGCTGGTGCGCGCGGTGAAGAAGGAAGGCCGCTCGGTGGTCTGGTCCTGCGACCCGATGCACGGCAACACGATTACGGCGGCCGGCTACAAGACGCGTCCTTTCGACCGCATCCTGAAGGAAGTGCAGTCCTTCTTCGATGTGCACCGGGCCGAGGGGACTCATCCGGGCGGCATCCACGTCGAGATGACCGGCAAGAACGTGACCGAATGCACCGGCGGTGCGCGCGCCATTACGGCGGAAGAGTTGCAGGATCGCTATCACACCCATTGCGATCCGCGCCTCAACGCCGATCAGGCCATCGAGCTGGCCTTCCTGGTGTCCGACCTGTTGAAGAAGAACAACCCGATCCAGCAAAGGCACGCCGTCAACGGCTGATTGGCTGGGCAAAGCACCATAGTAAAAAAGGCGTCCGCAATAGCGGGCGCCTTTTTCGTATCGGCTTGTCCACGCCGGCTTGAGTGAGTGCCGGAAGCCTAGTCCTTCTTGTAGAGCATCCAGTTCTTGCTGCCCTGTCCGACCATCGAGGAGTGCCGCGTGACCTTGTTGCGGCCGCTGACTTTCGAGCGGTAGAGCGCCTGATCGGCCTTCACGTAAAGGTCTTCCGGGTTTTCCGCTTCGGAAGCCATGCACACGCCCATCGACACGCTGACGGTGCCGTAGTTCGTTGCAGTCTGGCTGCTGGAGAATTGCGTCTGTTCGATCAGCTTGCGCAGACGCTCGGCAATGTCGAAGGTGATGTCTTCGCTGGTGCCCTCGACGATCAGCGCGAATTCCTCGCCGCCTGTGCGGGCGACGAAAACGCCGCGCCTGACGCTGGACTGCAGGATGTCTGCAACGGTGCGGATGATCTTGTCGCCGACGGGATGGCCGAACTTGTCGTTGATGTCCTTGAAGCGATCGATGTCGACGAGGATCAGGGCGTTGAACAGGATGCCCTTGTTGCTGTTGTAGATGCGCGCGATTTCCTTGTCGAAGGCGCGCCGGTTCCAAACCTGCGTCAAAGGATCGGTGTCGGCGAGGCGCTTGTATTCCTCGAGCTTGGATTTGACGCTTTCGAGCTCAGCCGTCTTGTCGCTCAGCGTATTCGCAACCTGCTTGCCGCGATCGATGGTGGACGCAGTGGCGACGGAAACGGCGCTGACGATCTTTTGCAGGAGATCGCGCGAGATCGTGGCCCGGTTGGCCAGCCCGCCGGACGTCTCGTCGAGGATCTTGCCGTATTTTTCGACCTGCGTGCGCTCGTTGCGCAAAAGGGACGCGATGTCTTCGAGTTCCTTCGCCAGCACGTCGCGCGCCTGGTCGACAATGCCCTGGCCGTGGTTCTGTGCGAAGAACTGGCGGCCGATGCGGTCGAGATCGTCCTGCGTCGGGCGGCTGCTAAGTGCTACGACAGCGAGGCTGAGCTCGGGATTTGAGCCGTTGAGGGCTTCATAGAAGATTTCGTAGTTTCGAGGAATGCCGACAACGCCCAATTGGCGCATTGTAGCCACGACCGTCGTGGTCAAGTCTGAGTTTCGGTCTTGCGAAACTGCTGCCGGCTGCATGAACGACCCCCACTCCCTCAGAGCCGGTGGGCCTCTGCAATGGCACGATCACCGGTCGGGGAGCGCATCCCAAAAACATCTATAAACATTGCGAAGATACGTGCCCCAAAAAGATCGATCTTCACAACCACACCTATAATTCGCCTTGGCTAAAGTTTTATTAATTGCCCGGACGGAAAGGGTTTTTCTGCTACCTGAAGATGTAGATCGTCAGTTGGTCGCAGTTGGGACAACAGCAAATGTATTTGCTGATAAACAGATGTATCGGATAACGGCACTTTAGTTGTCGGGGATGAGATCATGGCAACAACACACACCGGATCATGCTTGTGCGGCAAGGTGAGGTTCGAGGCGCGTGGTCCGTTGCGCGGCGTTGCCTATTGCCATTGTTCGCAATGCCGCCGCCAGACCGGGCACTTTCTTGCGGCAACGAACGTGAATGACGCGGATATCGATATTGAGGGCGGCGATGCGCTGGTCTGGTACGCGGCGTCGCGATTCGCAAGGCGCGGGTTCTGCGGCGCATGCGGTTCGGTCATGTTTTGGAAGCACAACGATCTCGACGAGATTTCGGTGATGGCCGGGTCGTTCGACATGCCGACGGGCCTCAAGGCGGAATGCCACATATTCGTGGCCGACAAGGGCGATTATTACGAGATCGACGACGGTTTGCCGCAATTTGCCCGCTCGACGCCTTCGATCAAGGTTGCCGACGATTGAAGGTTGGAGGATAAGCGCACCGCTTCATCGAACGGTCACAATCCTGCAATTCTTGCTCCCGGCGATACTCAAGGAAATTATCACATGAAGCGGCTGATCGATGCGTTCTTCAACTCCGTGCGGGCGTTTCGCCGGCTGGCCGGCAGCGAAGCCGCATTCCAGCAGGAACTGATCCTGCTGCTGATCGCGATACCGGTGGGCTGGTTGATCTCCTCGTCATGGAGCGGCTATGCCTTGCTGATCGCTTCGATCCTCGTGCTCATTCTGGTTGAAGTGCTCAACACCGGCATCGAGGCGACTTGCGACGCCGTCAGCCGCGAGTTCAACATCGACATCCAGCTTGCCAAGGATTGCGGCTCGCTGGCGGTGCTGATTGCCGTCGTGCTCACCGCCGGCGTGTGGGGGCTTGCTCTCATCGAGAGGCTTGTTGGCGCGCCGATCTGAGGCGGCGATGAGACCTTCTAACGTGTGTGCAAAGTGCTAGATTGAGCACATCGGGGAGGGGGCGTCATGTTGTCTTTCCAGAAAATTCGCGCACGGGCGGCCAAGCGCAAGGGCGGCGACGATGTGCTGATGTCGCTTCTCGGTTCCGCGCCAGATAACGCAGCGGTCGCGCGCATCGCCGACGACCGGATCTTGTCGACCATGTCGGAGCGGATTTTCGCGGCCGGATTTGTATGGCGCGTCATCGAGCAGAAATGGCCGGGTTTCGAGGAAGCGTTACTGCGCTTCGAGCCGAAGCGGCTTCTGTTCCAGCCGGAAGATTTCTGGCACGACCTTGCCTCCGACAAGCGCATTGTGCGCAACCCGCAAAAAATACTCGCCGTGCGCGAGAACGCTTTTTTCGTCGACCGCGTTTCGAAGGAACATGGCGGCTTCGGGAAATTCCTGAGCACGTGGCCGGCCGACGACCAGTTGGGGCTGATGGCTTATCTCGGCAAATACGGCAGCCGGCTCGGCGGCAATACGGGGCAGTATTTCCTGCGCTGGCTGGAGTGGGACAGCTTCATCGTCTCGCAGGACATGGTAGCCGCGTTGCGCGATGCCGGGCTAGACATCGCCGAAAGTCCGACATCGAAGAAGGACCTGGCCAAGGTCCAGGCGCAGGTCAACGAATGGGCGGATGAGACCGGGCTCCCGCGCAAGCACATATCGCGCATATTGGCGATGTCGATTGGCCAGAACAATTCGCCCGAGACGATCCGCGAATATACGGGTGAGTAGAATGCGGCCATTGCCGGTTGCGTTGCCGCAAGCTAAATCCAACGCATGACCAAGAAGACCATTCCCGATACGTTGCGCATCGCAATTGCCCAGCTCAACCCGACGGTTGGCGACGTGGCCGGCAACCTTGCCAAGGCGCGCGAGGCAAGGGCGGATGCCGCCCGCCAAGGCGCGGACCTTGTGCTGTTCACCGAACTGTTCATTGCAGGCTATCCGCCGGAGGACCTGGTTCTGAAACCTGCCTTCCTGAAGGCGTGCGAACGTGCGGCTGAGGAGCTTGCCGGCGACACCGCCGACGGCGGCCCCGGCGTCATCATCGGCACGCCTTTGAAGCGCAAGAGCGGCACGCACAACTCGATCATCGTTGCCGATGGCGGCAAGATCATCGCCGAGCGTTACAAGCTAGATCTGCCCAACTACGGCGAGTTCGACGAGAAGCGCGTTTTCCAGGCGGGACCCGAGGTGCCGGGGCCGGTCAATTTCCGCGGCATCCGGCTTGGCATCCCGATCTGCGAGGATATCTGGGGCGAGCTTGGCGTTTGCGAGACGCTGGCCGAAAGCGGCGCCGAAATCCTTTTGGTGCCGAACGGGTCGCCTTACTATCGCACCAAGGTGGATATTCGCCATCAGGTGGCTATCAAGCAGGTGATCGAAACCGGGCTGCCGCTGATCTATGCCAACCAGCTTGGCGGTCAGGACGAGCTCGTGTTTGACGGCGCGTCATTTGCCATTGCCGCCGACAAGTCGCTGGCGTTCCAGATGAGCCAGTTCGAGGACGCGGTTGATGTCACGACCTGGAAGCGCAAGGACGACGGCTGGGTCTGCACCGAAGGCCCGATGTCGAAAATCCCGGAGAAGCAGGAGGCCGACTATCGCGCCTGCATGCTGGGCCTGCGCGACTATGTGAACAAGAACGGCTTCAAGAACGTCGTGCTTGGCCTTTCAGGCGGCATCGATTCGGCGATCTGCGCGGCACTCGCGGTGGATGCGCTTGGCGAGGAACGGCTGCGGGCCGTCATGATGCCTTATCGATACACGTCGAAGGACTCGCTGAAGGACGCCGAGGATTGCGCCCGCGCGCTCGGTTGCCGCTATGACATCGTGCCGATCTTCGAGCCGGTTGAAGGCTTCATGCACGCGCTGACCCAGCTTTTCGACGGCACCAAGGAAGGCATCACCGAGGAGAACCTTCAGTCGCGCGCCCGCGGCACGATCCTGATGGCGATCTCCAACAAGTTCGGTTCGATGGTGGTGACGACGGGCAACAAGAGCGAGATGTCGGTTGGCTACGCCACGCTCTACGGCGACATGAATGGCGGCTTCAATCCGATCAAGGACCTCTACAAGATGCAGGTCTACGCCATTTCGCGCTGGCGCAACACGCATGTGCCGCCCGGAGCGCTTGGGCCTTCGGGCGAGGTGATCCCGAAAAACATCATAGACAAGGCACCATCCGCCGAACTGCGCGAAAACCAGACGGACCAGGATTCGCTGCCGCCATACCCGGTGCTCGACGACATTCTCGAATGCCTGGTCGAAAACGAGATGGGCGTGGACGAGATCGTCAAGCGCGGACACGACCGGGCGACGGTAACCCGGGTGGAGAACATGCTCTACATCGCCGAGTACAAGCGCCGGCAGGCGGCACCCGGCGTCAAGATCACCAAGAAGAACTTCGGTCGCGACCGCCGCTACCCTATCACCAACCGGTTCCGCGACCGGGGCTGATCGAAACGGCGCGATCTTGTAAACCGTGAAAGCATCCGTTACGCCCCGTCCATGACCGTTACAGTCCGCTTTGCTCCGTCGCCCACGGGCCGAATTCACATCGGCAACGCCCGCACAGCCTTGTTCAACTGGCTGTTCTCGCAAAAGAACAAGGGCCGTTTCATCCAGCGCTTTGACGACACGGATATTGTGCGTTCAAAGCAGGAGTATTCCGACTCGATCCTCTACGACCTGCATTGGCTGGGCATTTTCCCGGATTCCATCGACTACCAGTCCAAGCGCTTCGATATCTACGACGCTGCTGTGGAGAAGCTGAAGGCGGCGGGCGTTCTCTACGCCTGCTACGAAACGCCGGAGGAGCTTGACCTGCGCCGCAAGATTCGCCGCACGCGCGGTCTGCCGCCGGTCTATGGCCGGGAAGCCTTGACGCTGACAGCCGAGCAGATTGCGGAATACCAGTCGGATGGCAGAAGGCCGCATTGGCGCTTTTTGCTGCCGAACTTCGCGTCCGATCCGATGCATCCCGAGCGCACCGATATCCGCTGGAACGATCTGGTGCGCGGCGAAGAGACCGTAGACCTTGCCTCGCTGTCCGATCCGGTTCTGGTGCGAGAGGATGGCACCTATCTCTACACGCTGCCTTCGGTTGTCGATGACATCGACATGGGCGTCACCCACGTCATCCGCGGCGACGACCATGTCACCAACACCGGCGTGCAGATGGCCTTGTTCAAGGCGCTTGGCGCTGAGTTGCCGACCTTCGGCCACCACAATCTGCTGACGACGACGACCGGCGAGGGCCTTTCCAAGCGCACCGGCGCACTGTCGATAGAGAGCCTGCGTGAAGCCGGTATCGAGCCGATGGCGATTGCATCGCTGGCGGTGCTGATCGGTACGTCTGAAAGTGTGCAGGCAATGCCGACCATGGAGGAGCTTGCCGATCATTTCGATCCGGCTGCGACCTCGAAATCGGCGGCCAAATTCGATCCCGACGAGCTTTTCGTGCTCAATCGAACCTTGCTTCACCATATGGCCTTTGACGAAGTCCGTGATCGCCTGATCGTTCTCGGCGTATCGGATGCGCGCGCCGAGCCGTTCTGGAACGCGGTGCGCGGCAATCTCGACAAACTGGCGGATGCCGGCAAGTGGTGGCGGATCGTCAACGACGGCGTGCAGGACAAGCCTGAATTCTCGGATGAGGATCGGGATTTCCTCAGAGAGGCTTTTGATCTGTTGCCGGATGAGCCATGGGACGTGGCCGTCTGGAAAACCTGGACAAACGCCGTTCGCGAAAAGACTGGCCGTAAGGGCAAGGCGCTGTTTGCACCGCTTCGGCTGGCGCTTACCGGGCTGTCTTCCGGGCCGGAGCTTGCAGATCTATTGCCTCTTCTCGGCCGGGAAGGAACGTTGGCCCGACGACCCTGACCTTTCGGTCTTCGTCGATTTCCCGCTCGACCGGCTTGATATCCTTTGCCGCATCCGGCGCCGAGGCGGCGGGCTTGGCGGGCGTGATCTCAACAATGGACGATCCCGGTCGCGAGAGCATCTGCGGCGAGTGGGCATCGGGCGTGGTTCCGAACAATGAGGAATCCCTGGTGGAGCCGCAACTGCAACTCGGTTCCCTCGTTACGTCCAGTCGCCTGAAGACAAATGCGTTGGGCAACTGCCTGTAAGGCCCGCCGGTGACGGACGACAGCATGTCGCCGGCTTTGGTGTCACCTCTCTCGGAATAGAACAGTTCGACATTGGTGCCGGGGCAGGCGGCTTCGCAGCGGGCCTGATCGCGCTGGAAATCGCCGACCGAGGCGATGGTTGACATCGGAAAGAAATAGCCGTCGCAGGTTCGTACGCAAAGCGTGCGGTATTCACCGTCAAGCCGCTGGAAGCCGTCGCCGCTCCTTCGGATGATGACGCCCTTGTTCAGCGCCTGCTCCTGCCTTTCGACGTACGGAGGCTCGCCCAGTTGGTCTTGGTCATCCGACGGTGAAGATCGCAGGATGATGACCTGCCCCTTGCGGCAGCCATTGGCCTCTAGGGAAGCCATGATGCGGGCATGATCACGATTGCCTGTATGACCTGCGTTCGACGCCCGCTCGCGTTGCAAGCTGTCGAGATTGGCATTCATTCGATCGATGGTGCTGTTGATGTCGGCGCAATCCTTGATCGCGTTGCCCGATAGCTGGAAATCGCACTGTTGCTGGCGCGCATGGTCGCGTGCGATCTCGATCTGCTCGACCTGTTCGGCAATCGCGTCGTCATATTCGCCGACGTTGTTTGGAGCGCCGGCAAGCTCCGCTTCGAGTTGGCGGCAGATATCCGAAGCAGCGACAGCCGGAAGGCAGGCAGCGACCATCATCCCGCCCGCAAGCGTCAAGGCAATTGTCAGTTTTCGCTTCTGACCCTGCACTTTCGCCTCATGTTCAAAGCTGTCCACGCGAGGCTAGCGCGCCGAAAGTTAACTACTTCTTTAGGGTCCTTTTTGACCGTGGTGTCGGCTGATCGACGTCCAATGTTGCCTGGGCCTTTTGCGCTGCCTCGACGATGGCCAGCGCCGTCATGTTGACCACGCCGCGCGATGTGACCGATGGCGTCAGGATATGGGCCGGCATGTCTGCTCCCAACAGGATTGGCCCGACATGCAGCGCATCCATCATCTGTTTGACGGTGGACATCGCGATATTCGCCGAATCGAGATTGGGGAAGACGAGCAGGTTTGCTTCGCCCTTCAGGCGTGAATGCGGAAAGACGCGCTGGCGCAGTTGCGGCGAGAGCGCCGAATCGGCGTTCATTTCGCCGTCGCATTCCAGTTCCGGCGCGAGCCGGGCAATGAGTTCCGCCGCGTGGCGCATCTTGGCAGCGCTTGCCGTATCGCGCGAACCGAAATCGGAATGGGACAGCAGCGCGGCCTTTGGCTCGATACCGAAGCGCCGGATTTCTTCCGCCGCGAGCACCGTCATTTCGGCGATCTCCTCCGCCGTCGGATCGACAGTGACATAAGTGTCGGTGAAGAAGGTGATGCCGCGCTGCGAAATCAGCATGGAGAGGGTCGAAAGGTCATTATCCTTGATGCCCGGCCGAGGCCCGATGATGAGCGAGACGTTGCGCAGATGCTTGCTGAACCGGCCTTCCAGACCGCACAACATCGCATCGCCATCGCCGCGCTTCAGGGCGAGGGCCGCAATCACGGTGTTGTCGGTGCGCACCATCGTGCGCGCAGCTTCTTGGGTGACGCCGCGCCGTCCCGCCAGTTCGATGAGAAGATCGACATAGTGCCGGTAGCGGGGATCATCCTCGGGGTTGATGAGCTGGAAATCCTTGCCGGCCTTGATCTTGAGCCCGTAGCGCCTGAGGCGCACGTCGATGACATGCGGCCGCCCGATCAGGATCGGCTCGGCAATGCCTTCTTCGACGACCACCTGCGTGGCGCGCAGCACCCGCTCATCCTCGCCATCCGCATAGACGACGCGCTTGGCCGTGGAGGCGCGCGCCGTGGTGAACACCGGCTTCATGACCAGGCCGGAGCGGAAGACGAAGCGGTTGAGCTTGTCCACGTAAGCGGGGAAATCGGTGATCGGGCGCGTGGCGACTCCGGTGTCGCAGGCCGCCTTGGCGACCGCCGGCGCGATCCGCAGGATGAGGCGCGGATCGAACGGCGAGGGGATGAGGAATTCCGGGCCGAAAATGGGTGTCTCGCCGGAGTAGGCGCGCGCGGCGACATCGGAGGGTTCCTCGCGGGCCAGCGCTGCAATGGCGCGCACCGCCGCCATCTTCATCTCCTCGTTGATCGCCTTGGCGCCGCAGTCGAGCGCGCCGCGGAAGATGTAAGGAAAGCACAGCACGTTATTGACTTGATTGGGGAAATCCGAACGGCCGGTGCAGATCATCGCGTCCGGGCGAGCTTCGCGCGCCGTCTCCGGCATGATCTCCGGCGTCGGGTTGGCAAGCGCGAGAACGAGCGGCTTGTCCGCCATCAGCTTGAGCAGTTCCGGCTTCAAAACGCCTGCGGCAGACAGGCCGAGGAACACATCCGCGCCCGGCAGGACGTCGGCCAGCGTACGCGCGTTGGTGTCCTTGACGTAAGGGTCTTTCCAGCGGTCCATTTCATCGACGCGGCCCTTATAGGCGACGCCGAAACGGTCGGTGACCCAGATGTTTTCTATCCGGACGCCGAGCGAAACGAGAAGGTTGAGGCACGCCAGCGCCGCCGCGCCCGCGCCGGAGGTGACGACCTTGATGTTCTCGATCGACTTGCCGGCGAATTCCAGGCCGTTGAGGATCGCCGCCGCCACGATGATCGCGGTTCCGTGCTGGTCGTCGTGGAACACCGGGATGTTCATGCGCGCCTTGAGCTGTTCTTCCACCTCGAAGCATTCGGGCGCCTTGATGTCCTCTAGGTTGATGCCGCCGAAGGTGGGTTCGAGCGCCGAGATGGTGTTGACCATGCGGTCTATGTCCGGCGCGTCGATTTCGATGTCGAAGACGTCGATGCCGGCGAATTTCTTGAACAGGACGGCCTTGCCTTCCATCACTGGCTTGGAGGCGAGGGGGCCGATATTGCCGAGGCCGAGAACGGCGGTGCCGTTGGAGACGACGCCGACGAGGTTTGCCCTCGCGGTGTAGTCGGCTGCGGTGGCTGGATCGTCGCGGATTTCCAGGCAAGGAGCGGCCACGCCGGGGGAATAGGCAAGCGCGAGGTCGCGCTGGTTGCCGAGCGGCTTGGTGGCCTGGATTTCCAGTTTACCGGGGATGGGATGCTTGTGGAAGAAGAGCGCGGCCTCCTCGAGATCCGACCGCGTCGTTTTCGTATTGCCGCCGTTCATGTCACAGCTCCCCTCGCTCGCCATTGGGACCCAGAAGCCGATGCTTTTTATTATAGTCCGGCTCTAACTGTCTGTTTGAGCGCAATCATTTTCGACAGCCAACCGGCGTCACGCTCTAAACTCGATGTTGGTACTAGCACGCTTTCGTCAAAAGGCACTCACGTAGAGGCCGCCATCCACCGGGATGTTCTGCCCGGTCAGGTAGCCGGCGTGGACCGAACAGAGGAAAGCGCAGACCTGCCCGAACTCTTCCGGGGTGCCCAGCCGCTTTGCCGGAATGTCGGCGCTGATGCGCGCCTTGCGCGCGGTCGCGGCGGCAGGATCTTCGACGGAGCCCGGTTCGTGCGGCCCGCGCAGCCGGTCGGTGTCCAGCTTGCCGGGCAGGAGGTTGTTTATGGTGACGTTGCGGTCGGCCACCGTGCGGGTAATGCCGGCGAGGAAGGATGTGAGGCCGGCGCGGGCGCCGGACGAGAGGTCAAGGCCGGGGATCGGCATGTAGACCGACAAAGATGTGATGTTGACGATGCGGCCGAAGCCGCGCGCGGCCATGCCATCGACGACGGCTTTGACCAGTTCGATCGGGGTCACCATGTTCTGGGTGACGCCCGCGAGGATCTTTTCGCGGTCGAGTTCGCGAAAATCGCGGAACGGCGGGCCGGCGTTGTTGTTGACGAGGATGTCCGGTTCCGGGCAGGCGGCGAGCAAGGTTTTCTGGACGCCGGGCTCAGATACGTCGCCGGCGATTTCGGTGACGGTGACGCCAAAGCGCTCGCGGATTTCAGCGGCGGTGCGGGCCAGAACCTCGGTGTTGCGGCCGTTGACGACGATATCGCAGCCGGCTTCGGCGAGCGCCATGGCGCAGCCGCGCCCGAGCCCCTTGCTCGACGCGCAGACGATGGCTTTGCGGCCGTGAATACCAAGATCCATGAGATGTTCCCTCCAGTTCCTGATCCGGTCACTTGCCTGACGCTACCCTGCGGGCTGGATCAATCGCAACTGTCATACGCTTGTTGCATGAATCGCGGCATAGGCATCACCAAAAGGTGAGATTGCGATGCCCGGCCAAGAACCCCGCACTTTCCGCAGCATTTTCATCTCCGATGTGCATCTGGGATCGAAGGCTGCCAAGACGGAATTCCTGATCGACTTCCTGCGCCACCACGATGCCGATACGATCTACCTTGTCGGCGACATCGTCGATGGATGGCGCTTGCGCCGGACGTGGCATTGGCCGCAGAGCCACAACGATGTCGTGCAGAAACTGCTGCGCAAGGCGCGCAAGGGCAGCAAGATCACCTATATCGCCGGAAACCACGACGAGTTCGCCCGCCAGTTCCAGGGCGTGCATTTCGGCGGCATCGTTGTTGCCGACAGCGTGATCCATGAGACCGCCGACGGCAAGCGCTTCCTCGTCATCCACGGCGACCAGTTCGACACCGTGGTGCACAATGCGCGTTGGCTGGCCTATCTCGGCGACTATGCCTACGACGCGGCGGTGTTCACAAATCGGCTCATCAGCCGCATGCGCAGCCTGCTCGGGCTTGAGTACTGGTCGTTTTCTTCCTGGGCGAAACTGCGGGTGAAGAAGGCTGTCAGCTTCATCGGTTCGTTCCAGACCGTGCTGGTTCAGGAAGCGCGCCGGTCCGAAGCGGATGGCGTGATATGCGGTCACATCCATCACGCAGCCATAGAGACGTTCGGCGACGTCGAATACATTAACACCGGCGACTGGGTCGAAAGCTGCACGGCGGTGGTGGAGCACTTCGACGGCCGCATGGAAATCCTGCGCTGGGCACAGGTGAAATCCGATGCGCCGCCGCCCAGCAACATCCTCGTTCCGATCCGCATCGACGTCCGGGTGCCTGAAGCCGCCTGAAAGGCCGCATGCACAACCGGCGGTATGACCGTTCCGCCAGATAGTGCGCTGTGGTAGATCGACCGAAGCCGCGCCGTCCGGATTCGGGCGGCAGCTTGTCGGATCGTTTCAATTCATGTCCCTGCCGCCGCTTTCGTCAGAACAGCAGATCAGGCCGCGCCATTTCGAATTGCGCATGGCCGCGATCTTCTTCACGCTTCTGATCCCGAACGGCATTTACATCCCGTATTTTCCGCTTTGGCTGACCGAAAACGGCTTTGGTCCCGAAGAGGTCGCGGTGATCCTGTCCGCGCCGATGTTCCTGCGCGTGGTGACGACGCCGTTCCTGACTGCGATGGCCGATCGGGCCAGCGACCGGGCAAATGTCTATATCGCGCTCGTCGCCGCCTCGGTCCTCGTCTCCGCAGGCTACTTCCTGCAACCCACTTACGTACTGGTTTTGGCCGTATCGCTCGCGCTGGCAGTGGTGTGGACGCCGCATTCGCCGATAGGCGATTCGATCGCGCTGTCGGGGGTCCGGCGCTATGGCGCGAACTATACCGGGATGCGCATTTGGGGTTCGATATCGTTCCTCTGTGCAAATCTCGCCGGCGGCTTCATTCTGGCGCACACCGGCGCTCAATCGGTGCCGCTGATCGTATTCCTGTCGTTTTGCGCGGCATTGGTCGCTGGCCTGTTTGCCCCACGCCTCGGCCCACCGCGCCGCGCGTCACCCTTGTCCGCGACAGACATGCAAGTATCTGCGCCGAAGCTGCTCAATCCTTATTTTCTCTACTTCGCGGCTGGCACTGGCATTCTCATAGGCAGCCATGGCTTCCTGTACGGGTTCGTATCGATTTACTGGAAGTCCATCGGCATCAGCGATTCCATAATCGGCCTGTTGTGGGCCTGGGGCGTTGCGGCCGAAATCGGCATGTTCCTGTTCTTCAACAGGCTCTTTGCCTCATCGACCGTTGTGAAGGTGATGGTGCTGGCGGGGGTTGGCGCGGTCGTGCGCTGGCTGATTTTCCCCTTGATCTGGCCTTTGGGACTTGGCGTTGCTGGCTTCTTTGCCGTGCAAACGCTGCACGCGCTTTCGACGGCCCTGATCCTGATCGGCTTGCAGAAGATGATTGCCGAGACCGTTGCCGAGGAACAGACCGGGGCTGCCCAAGGCATTGCCTATTTCAGCAACGGCTTTTGCACGGCGGCGGTGACCCTGGTTTCAGGGCCGATCTACCACCGGTTCGGGGTGGACGGCTTCTTTGCGATGATAGCCGTAGCCTTGGTGGGCCTGGCATGCATTGGCCTTGCCGCGCGCTCAGCCCCAAAGCGCTTGTGATGGCGGCGAGACGAGCGATCCCTCATAGGTGAGGCCGGGTTCGCGGTCCACCGCGAGCAACAGCGGTCCATCCAGATCGACGAATTCGGCACCTTGTGCCAAAAGCACCGCCGGCGCCATGGCGAGCGAGGTGCCGACCATGCAGCCCACCATGATGCCGAACCCCAATTCGCGGGCGCGATCCCGCAAAAGCAGGGCTCCCGTCAACCCGCCAGCCTTGTCGAGCTTGATGTTGACGGCATCGTAAAGGCCGATAAGGGCTTCGAGGTCGCGGGCTTCATGCACGCTTTCGTCGGCGCAGATCGGTATCGGATGCGGAATTTTCTTCAGGATGCCGTCGCGCCCTGCCGGCAGCGGCTGTTCGACAAGGGCCACTCCGAGTTCCGCCGCCGCCGCCAGGTTTTCGACGATGTTGTCGTCGGTCCAGCCTTCATTGGCATCGAGGATGATGCGCGAGCGAGGGGCCGCTTCCGCGACCGCTCGGATGCGGACAATGTCGTTGTCGCCACCGATCTTGACCTTGAGGAGAGGGCGCACGGCGTTGGCGCGTGCCTGCGCCGCCATCGATTCCGGCGTACCCAATGACAAGGTGTAGGCCGTTTCCAGCGGGACGGGAACGATGCCTAGTCGCTCGGCAACGGAGGTGCCTCCGGCCTTTGCCTCGAGGTCCCATAGGGCGCAGTCGATTGCGTTGCGGGCTGC
Organism: Mesorhizobium sp. FG116; assembly: GCF_057809835.1. Taxonomy (NCBI): domain Bacteria; kingdom Pseudomonadati; phylum Pseudomonadota; class Alphaproteobacteria; order Hyphomicrobiales; family Phyllobacteriaceae; genus Mesorhizobium; species Mesorhizobium sp. FG116. Next base: position 14,746 of record NZ_JBMDKS010000039.1, on the reverse strand, counting down.
GCCGGCCGGCATGGCCTTGATCAAGGCGTGCCGGTCCATCCCGGATGACAGTTGCCCCTTGATGCTCTCAATTGCGGCATGGACACTTTCCATTGTTTCGCCATAGCGCTTGTAGGGAACGCATTCGCCGCGCCCTGAATGGGCCCCGTCCGTGATCGTGCAGGTGATGACCTCGGCCTCGGTCTTCGAACCGCGCGAGATGGTGAAGGTGCCGGCGATGGGAAACCGTTCCGCCTCGACCGAAATGACACGCGCCATATCTTTCTTCTCCATCAGGGGCTTGCGATGGCCTCTGCAAATCGACAGTCAAACGCCAACGGGTTAAACAGGGCGCCATGTTGACCATTGGCAAACGCGACGCAAGAAGGGCGGCTGCAAGGCAGGCAGATCATATGCCGCGCATCGCGCTGAGCGAGGACGGCGGCACGCTGGGCTGCGCGTTTTCCGGCATCTGGACAACGCGCACAGTGGCACATGTCGATGCCGAGATGCGCAAGATCGAGAGACGCAACGGCTTTCAAACGCTGACGCTCGACCTTTCGCGAATCGAAAAGCTGGATACGGCGGGCGCCTGGCTGATCGACAGGCTTCAGAGCGCCAACAAGGCACGCGGCGTCAACGTGACGATGCAGGGAGAAAGCGAAATCGCCGCCATCCTGCTTGGCGCTGTGGGCGACGCTGCGGCCCGGTCTGACGAATCAAGGCCCGAACGCGCACCCAACATTGTCATTCGGGGACTGGAGGCGGTTGGCCGCCGGGTCTACGAGATGCGCGACGATTTCCTTGCCGCCATGAACATCCTTGGCGCGACGATACGCGGCGCGCAGATGAAGCTCGGCCGAGGCCACGCGGTCAATCCTGCTGCAATCTTCAACCAGATCGACCGCATGGGCGTGGGCGCAATCCCGGTCGTGCTTTTGATGTCCGCCATCGTCGGCGCCATCGTTGCACAGCAGGGCGCTTACCAGCTCAGCTATTTCGGCGCCGATATTTTCGTTGTCGACCTCGTGGGCGTGCTGGTGCTGCGCGAGATGGGCGTTCTTCTGACCGCCATCATGATCGCCGGCCGCTCCGGCAGCGCGATTACCGCCGAAATCGGTTCGATGAAGATGCGCGAAGAGGTCGACGCGCTAAAGGTCATCGGCCTCAACCCGATTGGCGTCCTGGTTTTCCCGCGTCTGGTGGCCCTGGTCATTGCGCTGCCGTGCCTGACCATAATGGCGAACTTTGCTTCGCTCGGCGGCGGCATGCTGGCCGCGTGGCTCTATTCCGATATTCCGCCCGCCGCCTTTATCGACCGGCTTCGCGTGGCCATAGATCTCAGCACCATTTTCGCCGGGCTGATAAAGGCGCCATTCATGGCGATGATCATCGGTACGATTGCTTCGGTAGAAGGAATGAAAGTTGGCGGCAGCGCCGAATCGCTCGGCCAGCACGTAACCGCCTCCGTGGTGAAATCGATCTTCGTCGTCATCGTGCTCGATGGCCTGTTCGCAATATTCTACGCGGCGATCAATTTTTGACATGGCGGTGGCTGGCGAAACCATGGCGAGCGCAGTTTCAGGAAGCGATGAGGTCGTCCTTTCCGCGCGCGACGTTACCGTTGCATTCGGCTCGAAGGTGATACTGGACAAGCTTTCGCTCGAAGTCAGGCGCGGCGAAATCCTCGGCTTTGTGGGCGCATCCGGCGCGGGCAAATCCGTGCTGCTGAGAACCATACTGGGTTTGACCAAGAAGCAGTCGGGCACGATTACGCTGTTCGGCGTCGATGTCGACAAGGCAAGTGACATTGAACGCCTGCGGATCGATATGCGCCTTGGCGTGTTGTTCCAGCACGGGGCGCTTTTTTCGGCGCTGACGGTTCAGGAAAACGTCCAGGTGCCGATGCGCGAATATCTCGACCTGCCGAAGAAGCTCATGGATGAACTGGCGATGCTCAAGATCGAGCTTGTCGGCCTGCCGGCAGACGCAGCGCGCAAGTTTCCATCCGAGCTTTCCGGCGGCATGATCAAGCGCGCGGCGCTTGCGCGTGCGCTGGCGCTCGACCCCGATATTGTTTTTCTGGATGAGCCCACTTCCGGCCTCGACCCCATCGGCGCGGCAGAGTTCGACGAACTCGTGGTCAAGCTGCGCGATACGATGGGGCTCACCGTCTACATGGTCACGCACGATCTCGATTCGCTTTTCACCGCGTGCGACCGCGTTGCCGTGCTTGGCAACAAGAAGGTTATGGTGGAAGGCACCATCGAGGACATGCTGAAAAGCGAAGAGCCGTGGGTAAAGTCCTATTTTCGCGGAAAACGCGCCCGTCAGCTTGATCTTGCCGTCCGACAGCAAAGATAGTCAGCCCAATGGAAACCAGAGCCAACTACGTCATTGTCGGGATCTTTACGCTGGCCGCGATTTTGGCAGCGTTCGGCTTCGTCTACTGGACGGCGGCCATCGGCGATCGTGGTGAGACGGCGCTGCTGCGGGTGCGCATTCCGGGCTCCGCATCGGGCCTCGCACGCGGCAGCTTCGTGCTGTTCAACGGCGTCAAGGTTGGTGATGTCCGTCGCGTCTACATCGACGTAGACAACCCGACTGTCGCGATTGCGGATACCGAAGTGGATCGGCTGACGCCGATTACCAAGTCCACCCAAGCCGACATCGGCCTTGCCGGATTGACCGGGCAGGCGAACATCGAACTGAAGGGTGCCGATCCGCGCGAAACCAAGCTGCTTGATGACGCGGAAGCGCAAAACAAGATCGCGGAGATAACGGCCAATCCTTCTGCTGTGACCAACCTGTTGCAGACCGCGCAGGACATATTCACGCGCGCCGACAAGGTTCTGTCGCAGCTGGAAGGCTTCACCAGCGACGTGCGCGGACCTTTGACCAAAACCGTCGAAAACGCGCAGAAGTTTTCCGATGCCTTGGCAAAGAATGCCGATGGCATCGACAAGTTCCTGACCAGCGTCAGCGCGTTGTCGGAGGAATTGCAGGGTGTGTCGGGCAAGCTTGACGGCACGCTCAAGGCGGCGGAGGGCCTGCTGAACTCGGTCGACAAGGATCGGGTGAAGGAGATCGTCGCCAACATCGACACTTTCACCAAAAACCTCAAGCAGTCCGGGGACCAATTCGACGGCGTGATCAAGGGCGTGAACACGGCAGTGGCGTCGATCAACGATTTTGCTCAGAAGACGCAAGGCACGCTGGCCAAGGTTGACGGCGTGCTGGACGGTGTCAATCCGAACGACGTGCGCGAAGCCCTCACCAACATCAAGAGCGCGAGCGAGAACGCCAACAAGGCCGCGAGCGACATCGCCTCGGTTACGAAGAAGTTCGGCGACCGTGCCGACGATATCGACCAGACCATCAGCGATGCCAAACAACTGGCCGAGCGCCTCAACAACGCCTCGGTGCGCGTAGACGGCATATTGGCCAAGGTGGACACGCTGCTTGGCTCCGGCGAGGCCAATGGCGTGATGGCCGATGCGCGCGAGACGCTGAAGTCGTTCAAGCAGGTGGCCGATACGCTGAATGCACGGCTGGGCACGATCACCGACAATCTTGCCCGCTTCTCAGGGCAGGGGCTTCAGGACGTCGAGGCGCTCGTTCAGGACAGCCGCCGCTCGATCAACCGCATCGAGCAGGCGGTGACCGACCTTCAGCGCAACCCGCAACGCATCCTGTCAGGCGGGGACGGCGAGGTGCGCCAGTATGATGGAAGGGTGCGACGTTGACATTGCCGTCCAATCACCGCACAAAACCGCCGGTTGAGGGCCATGCCGCACCGACCGCATGTTTGCATCAGGCGCGGCCGCAGCAGACCGGGGAAACTTCGTGAAGGCTGTCAGAGCTTCTTTCGTGGCCGTGCTGTTTGCCGTCGGGCTTTCCGGCTGCGCGGCCTTGCCGGGTGGCGGGCCAGCGCCTCTGGATACGTTCGAGCTTTCTGCGCCGGCCGTTGAGGCGAAGGGCCATAGCCGCCGGCAGATCCTGATCGCTGAGCCTGCGGCGCTCAAGGCATTCGATGGCCAGAACATCGTCATCAAGCCGAAGGACGGCTCGATCCAGTACCTGAAAGGCGCGCAGTGGGCCGACCGCTTGCCGCTGATCGTGCAGGCGCGGCTGGCCGAAACATTCCAACGCTCTGGGAGCTTCGCCGGTGTCGGCAAGCCGGGCGAGGGGCTGGCGATCGACTATCAGGTCATCGCCGAAATCCGCTCCTTCGACGTGCGTGTCGTCGGGGGCGATCGCGCCGTGGTCGAGCTCTATGTGCGCCTGCTCAACGATCGCAATGGGGAAGTCCGAGCGGCAAGGAATTTTACGGCGTCTGCGCCCGTTTCGGGAGGCGGCAACCAGGCTTATGTCGCGGCGCTCGACCGGGCGTTCGGCGATGTGGCAACGCAGATCGTGCGCTGGACCGACGCCACGCTATAGCTTGCTCAATTCGTACTCTGAGAAAGCAGCGACCCGGCTGGCCGCTTTGCCGTGCCGGTGTTTGGCTTGCGAACTTTGCGCGGTTCAGACCTTGGCGACGATGCGCATGAAGGCGGGAACGTCTTCGCCAAAGCCCACGGTCGAGTCGTTGTCTTCCTCGCGATGCCGGTCGGAACGACCGCCGCGCTGAGGCCTCACATCGTTGCGATTACGCTCGGACGAATTCCTGCGGTCGTTGTTGTCGGCGCGGATCGCCTGCTTGCGCTCATGGCGCTCCGTGTTCTCGGCAGAGGCCGTTTCGGCAGCAACCGCTTCAACCGGTTCCGGCTTCGCGGCATCGGTCGTGGGGGCGTCATGCTCGCGACGCGGCTTGCGATCCCGGCTGCCTTCTTCCTTGCGGCCGGCTCTGCGGGGAGCGCCACGGCCGCGGCGAGGTGCATCATGCTCGTCGTCGCTGACGACGACGGTCGAGAGATCGCCGTCATGCCATTCGATGGTCTGGCCGATCAGCCGCTCGATCGCATCGACATATTTGGTGTCGGCGCGAGTGGCGATGGTGAAGGACTTGCCGGACCGGCCGGCTCGTCCCGTGCGGCCGATGCGGTGAACATAGTCTTCCGCATGGATCGGCACATCGTAGTTGAAGACGTGGCTGACGTCAGGAATGTCGAGGCCGCGCGCGGCGACATCGGAGGCGACGAGCAGCTTCAGCTTGCCGTCGCGGAAATTGCTCAACATGGTCATGCGCGCGCGCTGGTCCATGTCGCCATGCAGTGCGCCGGCATTGAAGTCGTGCTTGGTCAGCGAGCGGAAAAGTTCCGAAACCTCGACCTTGCGGTTGCAGAAGATGATGGCGTTCTTCAAGCCGTCTTCTTCCTGCCGGATCAGGTTGCGCAGCACTTCGCGCTTGTTCCAGGGTTTCGTCCCGGATTTGACCAGCCGCTGCGTCACGGTCGTTGCCGTGCTTGCCGCCTTGGCGACTTCGACGCGCACCGGAGCCTGCAAGAATTTTTCCGTGAGCTTGGTGATTTCGGGCGGCATGGTTGCCGAGAAGAACAAAGTCTGGCGCGTGAACGGGATCATCTCGCAGATGCGCTCGATGTCGGGGATGAAGCCCATGTCGAGCATGCGGTCGGCCTCGTCGATGACGAGGATATCGACGCCGTTGAGCAAGAGCTTGCCGCGCTCGCGGTGGTCGAGCAGGCGTCCCGGCGTTGCGATCAGCACGTCGGCGCCGCGCTCCAGCTTCTTGTCCTGCTCGTCAAACGAAACGCCGCCGATCAAAAGGGCGATGTTCAGCTTGTGGTTCTTGCCGTATTTGACGAAGTTTTCTTCGACCTGCGCGGCCAACTCGCGTGTGGGCTCGAGGATCAGCGTGCGCGGCATGCGGGCGCGGGCGCGGCCTTTTTCGAGGCGCGTAATCATCGGCAGCACGAACGCAGCGGTCTTTCCGGTGCCGGTCTGGGCGATGCCGAGAACGTCCTTGCCAACCAATGCGTGCGGAATGGCGCCTGCCTGGATTGGCGTCGGCTGCGTATAGCCGGCGTCTGCAACTGCGGAAAGCACCTTGGGCGACAGGCCAAGGTCCGTGAAAGTCAACGCCTCTTGGGCGGTCTGGGTGTCTGAGGACAAATCGATTGCTGTCTTTAGCTTGTTCTGGGAGCGCGGCGGCTACGTTGCGGCCTGCGCCTCGCATACGCGACAATGGGATGCCGATATGCGCAAGTCCGCGATTTGTCAACACAAACGGGCGGAAATGCTGGGATTGCAGCGTTGTATTCTTAATTCACGCCGCCGATTTTCTGGCTGTGAACCATCAATATCTGAATTGTTCGGTCAGGATTCGCTCGTTCCAGGAATGGCTGGGATCGAAAAGCAGCGTTGCTGTCGCTGTCGGCGACTGGCGAATGACCACGCTCGCCACGCCCTTGACTTCGGTATGGTCGGCTGCCGCGTTCACTGGCCGCTTGTCCGCTTCAAGTATGTCGAATTGAACGACTGCCCTGTTGGGCAACAGCGCGCCGCGCCAGCTACGCGGACGAAACGGGCTGACCGGGGTCAGGGCAAGCAATTGCGCGTCCAGCGGCAGGATAGGCCCGTGGGCAGAGAGGTTGTAGGCGGTGGAGCCGGCGGGCGTCGCCACCATGACGCCATCGCAACTCAACTCGGCCATGCGCAACTGGTCGTCTACGGTAATGCGGATCTTGGCGGTCTGGTAGGATTGACGCCATAGCGCCACCTCGTTGATGGCAAGCGCGGTTACCGTTTCCCCTGCCGTGGTGACCGCCTGCATTTCGAGCGGCCGTATGGTTTCGGAGATTGCGGCGCCGATGCGCTCGGGCAGCGCATCCATGTGGTATTCGTTCATCAAGAAACCGATGGTGCCCCGGTTCATCCCGAACACTTTCTTGCCGGTGCTCATGGTGTCGCGCAGCGTCTGCAGCAGGAACCCGTCGCCGCCGAGCGCAATGACGATTTCCGCCTTGTCCACGCCGACATTGCCGTACTGGGCCGAAAGCTCCTGCAACGCGGCTTTGGCGTCGGGCGTGTCCGACGAGATGAACGCAAACCGGGCTGGCGCTTTGGTCATGGCTTTTCGAAGGAAGGTCCAGTTTCGATGCGTTCGCGGCGTAGCATGGGTTGCGATGCCTGCAAAGTGACGCGAACTTTGCCCTGCCGGGCACAGGAACGGTCATTGCCTGCTACAAATGGTCACCGAGGTTAAGATTCCTCTTAATTTCTTATAAAGGCCTGGTTCTCATGCTAAGCGAACTGGAAGCCAGGCGGGGGCCTAGCCGACAGGAAATTGCCTTGCCGTTCATGCGCATGACAATCGTTGTTCTCCTCATGGGAGTTTTCGCGCTCGCCTTTGCCGGATTGACCCGCCAATCCGATGCGCTGAGCGCAAGGCCCCAATCAACGGCATCGAACTGCGGCGAGGCGGCCCGAGCGCCATGCCCGACAAGACGGGCAATGTAGCCGCGCTCAAGATAGTGCCTGCAAAGAAAAGCCCCGCCCGAGAGCAAATTCGTCGGCTCCAGGGCAGGGCTTGCCGAGATGCCCCCACCACGGCAATGCAATGCTAGCGAGCGTTCGCTTGGCTGAAGCTGAACGAGCCATTCATCTGGCGTTCATCAAAGCTGAGGCCTTGGCCGGCGATAGAAGCCGCCGGGCCATGAGATGCACTTGATGCGAGTATGAAGCTGGTGCCCCCGGCAGGAATCGAACCCGCGACCTTCGGTTTACAAAACCGCTGCTCTACCAGCTGAGCTACAAGGGCATCGCGCTCCGGTTAGCATATTTGCCGCTCCAGTAAAGACAAATGTCCCGACGCAGCAGCTTCAACCACATTCGAGCATGAAAATCCGGCGATTGCTTCCTACATCCTGTGTTGGTCGCATAACCCCGGAATAGAGGGACCTCGATGATCCGAATTGTCGTGATTGCCTTGATCGTTCTGGCTGTCTGGCTGGTTCTGCTCAACGTCCTGCGGCTGGTGAGGCGCAAGAACATCGACTGGACAGGCATCGCGACCATGATCGGATTTGTTGTGCTTGCCTTCTACCTGCATCACGTCACAGGAATCGGGTGGTGGTAGCAAAAGGCGCTTGTAGTTGAGGCAAGGACAGCCGGCGTCAGACCACCTTGCCGCCAACCATCGCGGTTATTTCCGCAGCCGCCTTGCGCACGGCAGGGCCGATTTCACCCAGGCGCTCGGGCGTTACCCGAACCGTGGGGCCTGACACGGAGACACCCCCGACAGGTTCTCCAAACTCGTTGAAAATGGCGGCCGCGACACAGCGCATGCCGAGGTTGCGTTCCTCATCATCGACCGACCAGCCGCGTGTCTTGATCTCCGCCAGGTTGCGGGTGAGGGCGGGCAGCGTCGAAAGCGTCTTTTCGGTGAAGGCCTCCAGGCCCGCCTTCTTGATGATTGCCGCAACGCGCTCTTCGTCCAGATGCGCCAGCACTGCCTTGCCGATGCCCGAGGCGTGAAACGCCGTTCGGGTGCCCGGTCTGAAGAATGCGCGGATTGCCTGGTGGGTTTCGACCTGACTGACGAAAACCACGCAATCATCCTCAGTGACACCGAGGTTCGACGTTTCCCCGGTCTTTTCCATGAGATCCTGCATGACGATGCGGGCGCGGTCGACCAGCTTGCGGCTGCGCAGGAAGGCCGATCCCATGCGGTAGGTTTCGACGCCGATCGACCAGAGCTGTTCGGTCTTGTCGAACTCGACCATGCCGTGGTTCTCGAGCGTGGTCAGCATCCGGTAGGCAGTGGACGCGGCAATACCGGAACTATCGGCGATCTCGCTCAGTGAAAGCCCACTGCCTTCCGCCACGATGGCCAGAATGCGCAGCGCGCGGTCCAGCGCTTGCACCGAACCTGTTTCGGCAGAAGCGTTGAAAGAGCGCGGACGCCCACGCTGGCGTTTTTCGACCGTATCCATTTCCGCATATTGACCGAGTTTTCTGATCGCGCAATGAAAAAATATTTTATTCTGTTTCCAGGGGTGTAAATTGAAAAACGAAAATACTAGCCTATTCAGTATGTTGAGCTGTTTTTCTAGAAATGAAAAATTATTTTGAAAAAATTGAAAAATCGCATGGCGAATGGCAGAGTCGAGGTCATCAAGATCATCTCCGATGGAGGATACTGCCATGGCCCGGATGCGCGCCGTCGATGCCGCCGTTCTCGTTCTCGAAAAGGAAGGTATTTCATGTGCCTTCGGCGTGCCGGGAGCCGCCATCAACCCGCTCTATTCGGCCTTGAAGGCGCGGGGCACGGTCCGCCACGTGCTGGCGCGCCACGTCGAGGGCGCTTCGCACATGGCGGAAGGTTACACCCGGGCCAAGGCAGGCAATATCGGCGTGTGCATCGGCACATCCGGCCCGGCCGGAACCGACATGATCACCGGCCTTTATTCGGCCTCCGCAGATTCGATCCCGATCCTGTGCATCACCGGGCAGGCGCCGCGCGCCCGTCTCAACAAGGAAGATTTCCAGGCGGTCGATATCGCGGCCATCGCGGCTCCGGTCAGCAAATGGGCCGTCACCGTCATGGAGCCTTATCTGGTTCCGATGGTGCTGCAGAAGGCATTTCACCTGATGCGCTCGTCAAGGCCCGGCCCGGTGCTGGTCGACCTGCCGGTCGATGTCCAGTTGGCCGAGATCGAGTTCGACATCGACGCCTATGAGCCGTTGCAGGTCTTCAAGCCGGCGCTGACGCGCGCGCAGGCCGAAAAGGCATTGTCGATGCTGAACGAGGCGGAAAAGCCGCTGATCGTTGCAGGCGGCGGCATCATCAATGCCGATGCGTCAGACCTTCTCATCGAGTTCGCGGAGATCACCGGCGTTCCGGTCATCCCGACCCTGATGGGTTGGGGCACCATCCCGGACGACCACCGCCTGATGGCCGGCATGTGCGGCCTGCAAACTTCGCACCGCTACGGCAACGCGACGATGCTGGCATCGGATTTCGTGCTGGGTATCGGCAATCGCTGGGCAAACCGGCATACCGGTTCGGTCGAAAAATACACCCAGGGCAAGAAGTTCGTTCACGTCGATATCGAGCCGACGCAGATTGGCCGCGTCTTCGCACCCGATCTTGGCTTCGTTTCGGATGCAGGCGCAGCTTTGAAGATGCTGCTGGATGTCGCCACGGAGTGGAAGACGGCCGGCAAGTTGCGGGATTGGTCCGGCTGGGCCAAGGAGTGCCAGCAGCGCAAGAAGACCATGAAGCGCAAGACCCACTTCGACCAGGTGCCGCTGAAGCCGCAGCGCGTCTATGAGGAGATGACCAAGGCGTTTGGCCGCGACACCACCTTCGTTACCACCATCGGCCTCAGCCAGATTGCCGGCGCGCAGTTCCTGCACGTCTACAAGCCGCGCAACTGGATCAATTGCGGCCAGGCCGGACCTCTCGGCTGGACGCTGCCGGCGGCGCTCGGCGTTCGTGCGGCGCGTCCCGATGCAAACATCGTTGCCTTGTCGGGCGACTACGATTTCCAGTTCATGATCGAGGAACTGGCAGTCGGCGCCCAGCACAAGCTGCCCTACATCCACATACTGGTGAACAACGCCTATCTAGGCCTTATCCGCCAGGCGCAGCGCGGTTTCTCGATGGACTACGAGGTCAGCCTCGCCTTCGAAAACGTCAATGCCTCCGGTGACGCCGAGGCTGGTTATGGCGTCGATCATGTCGCTGTTGCCGAGGCGATGGGCTGCAAGGCGATCCGCGTTCGCAAGCCGGAGGAGTTTGCCAACGCCTTTGCCGAAGCCGACCGTCTGATGAAGGAACATCAGGTGCCGGTCGTGCTTGAGTTCATCCTCGAGCGTGTCACCAATATTTCGATGGGCACCGAGATCGACAACATCACCGAATTCGAAGAGCTTGCCGAACGGAATGAGGACGCGCCATCCGCGATCCTTTTGCTCGATTGATTCAGTTTGTGAGGAATTACTGCCATGCCACGGTTTTCAGCCAATCTTTCCATGCTCTTCAACGAGTACGATTTTCTTGACCGCTTCGATGCGGCAGCCCGCGCAGGCTTCAAGGGCGTCGAATATCTCGGTCCCTACGACCATGCGCCGGACGTGGTGGCCGCGCGACTGAACAAGAACGGCCTCAGCCAGGTCCTGTTCAACGTCCCCTCGGGCGACTGGGCCAAGGGCGAGCGCGGCATCGCCGTATTGCCTGACCGGGTCGATGAGTTTCGCGCCGGCGTCGACAAAGTCATCACCTATGCCAAGGCGCTGGGTTGCCCGCAGGTGAACTGTCTTGCCGGCATCGCACCGGCTGGCGTCGCCCGCGAGGAACTGGAAAAGGTGTTTGTCGCCAACCTCAAATTTGCCGCTGAAAAGCTTGGAGGGGCCGGTATCCGCCTGCTGATCGAGCCGATCAATACGCGCGACATTCCGGGCTTTTTCCTGACCAATACAAAGCAGGGACTGGACCTGATCGAGAAGGTCGGCTCGCCGAACCTCCATTTGCAATACGACATCTATCACATGCAGATCATGGAGGGGGATATCGCCCGTACAATAGAGGCGAACCTTGGCCGCATCGCGCATATCCAGCTTGCGGACAACCCCGGCCGTCATGAGCCGGGTACGGGCGAGATCAACTATCCGTTCCTTTACGACCTGATCGACCGTCTCGGATACTCGGGTTGGATCGGCGCAGAGTACAAACCGAATGCCGGCACCGAAGCAGGGCTTGGCTGGTTCAAGCCGTTCGCGGGCAAGGGCAGCGTCGCCGCCTGATTGAAAAGACTATCGGAGAAGAACAATGGAAAAGATCGGCTTCATCGGCCTTGGCATCATGGGCGCGCCGATGGCGGGGCACCTTCTGGATGCCGGCTATACGGTTATCAGCACCGACCATAGGTCGAAGGCTCCGGCGGACCTTGTCGCCAAGGGCCTGAAGACCGTTACCGGCAACAGCGCTGTCGCCAAGGCCGCCGACATCATCATCACCATGGTGCCCGACACGCCGCAGGTGGATGAGGTGCTGTTTGGCGAAAACGGCGTCGCCTCGGGTCTGTCCAAGGGCAAGCTCGTGGTGGACATGAGTTCGATCTCGCCGATCGCCACCAAGGAGTTCGCCAGGAAGGTGAATGCGCTTGGCTGCGACTATCTCGACGCGCCTGTGTCCGGTGGCGAAGTGGGGGCCAAGGCGGCATCGTTGACCATCATGGTTGGCGGCGAGGAAAAGCCTTTCGAACGGGCGAAGCCGGTGTTCGAGAAGATGGGCAAGAACATCACGCTTGTGGGTCCGAACAGCGTTGGCCAGACCACCAAGGTGGCGAACCAGATCGTGGTTGCGTTGACCATCGAGGCGGTGGCTGAGGCGCTGGTGTTTGCCTCAAAGGCGGGTGCCGATCCGGCCAAGGTACGTCAGGCGCTGATGGGCGGGCTCGCCTCGTCGCGCATTCTCGAGGTTCACGGCGAGCGCATGATCAAGCGCACCTTTGCGCCCGGCTTCCGCATCGAGCTGCACCAGAAAGACCTGAACCTTGCGCTGGAGGGCGCGAAGTCGCTCGGCGTCTCGCTGCCCAACACCTCGACGACGCAGCAACTCTTCAATTCCTGCTCTGCCAATGGCGGAGGAAAGGACGATCACTCCGGTCTGGTCAAGGCGCTGGAGCGGATGGCCGGGCACGACGTTGCATAGCCGGTAAAGCAGGTGGCGAACGGGTGCCCGGTTCCGTTCCCAACGGGGGTGCGTTCGCCGCCTGCGTCTATTTCAGGAATTTCCTCGCCGCATAGAGCGCGACGGCAGTGGCGTTTGAGACATTGAGCGAGCGGATGGCTCCCGGCATGTCGAGGCGTGCCAGCGCGGTGACGGTTTCGCGGGTCTTCTGCCGCAGCCCTTTGCCTTCCGCGCCCAGCACCAGCGCAATTTTCTCACCCGAAAAGGTCTTTTCCAATTCGGCAGGTCCGTCGGAATCAAGGCCGATGGTCTGGAAGCCGGCTTCGTGCAACTGCCCAAGCGCATCGGCAAGATTGCGCACCTCGATCTGGTCGATGTGTTCGAGCGCGCCGGATGCTGACTTCGCCAGCACGCCGGATTCGGTTGGACTGTGGCGCGTGGTGGTGATCAGCGCGCCCGCGCCGAAGGCGACTGCCGAGCGCAGGATCGCGCCGACATTGTGCGGGTCGGTAACCTGGTCGAGCACCAGCACGAGCTTTGTGTCGCCCAGCGCATCCAGCCGTTTTGGCTTGAGCGGTTCGGCTTCGATCAGGACGCCCTGGTGCACCGCATCGGAACCCGTGATCTTGTCGATGTCGCGCGGCTCGGCAAGTTCCGCTGTGAAGGGCAGGGCGGCAATGTCGTCGATGCCAAGGCGTTCGGCCGCGTTGCGCGTTACCAGCATCTTGCGGATCTTGCGGCGAGGATTGTCCAGCGCGGCACGCACGGTGTGCAGCCCATAGAGCCGCACCAGCCCGTCTTCCGCCTGTTCGCCCGGCGGCAGTTTGTGGCGTTGACGGAAAGCAGGCGTGCCACCGGCTTTCTCGTCGCGGTGTGCGCGTCTCAGTTTTGCATAGTGGGAATCTTTTGGCGTTCCGGGGAGTTTGCCGGGCTTTTTGGTATCGTTCATGGCGGTTCTATAGCGGTGTCGCCGTGCTTTGCCTATGGCCGTTGGCGGTGGGATAAGAACTGCGACGAAAAAGGCCTGCTTCGCGGTTGACACTCCAGAACCTTGCGGCCATAAGGCGCTTCGCGGATTTCGGGCTGCGGGAATGTTTTCCGGGATCGGCAAAATGCCTCGCAGCAAGGCTCCGTCGGCAGACTGGAGGGGTGCCCGAGTGGTTAAAGGGGACGGACTGTAAATCCGTTGGCTTAGCCTACGTTGGTTCGAATCCAACCCCCTCCACCACTGCCGGACCGGAGACCAAGCGGCGCGGGTGTAGCTCAATGGTAGAGCAGCAGCCTTCCAAGCTGAATACGAGGGTTCGATTCCCTTCACCCGCTCCAAAAACCGGCTAAAGGCCTTTCCTATTCCGGCGCCTTGTTTGCTGACGGTTTGAATGACACCTTCATCACAATCTGACCGGTCAAGGTGAGGCGGCTGACACGCATGCCGGTGTCGTCTGTCCGCGTGTTGGTTGTGATTCTGGAAATTTCACACGCCTTCGCCACCGTATCTAGGACGACGTCGCAGCTTCTGGACGCGATGGCATAGAACGATTTCAGCGCCTCTTCCTGCTGGGCCTCAGTGCCCTTGGTTTCGTCAAGCGGAACCATGATCGTTATCGACGACTGGATCGAGCTTTCCTGGCCCGGCCTCAGCCGTTGTTCCGGTAGGTAGTCCTGTGAAAATGCGGGCAGGCTAGAGCCTGCAGCGGCAGCTAGAATGGCGATGACTTTCAACTTGCGGTACATGGAATTTCCTCACTCTTACCGTGTGATTTTCGCAAGCAACAATTCAAAGGCGAGTTACGTTATTGGTTAAATACCGAACGATGTGAGGAATTGCCGGAGAAGGCCCTGGCCCTTGTCTCATGCGGCTATTTCAATGGTGAAATCATTCCCTATATTAGGGGCACATCCTCAACCGGACCTGCAACTGATCGAGCCGAACGCGCCCGACCCGGTGGCATTGGCCAAAAGACGCTTGTGTTTTTGGGCCTTTGTCGCTAATCGCCCCGCATTCGACTGAACCAAGGTCCACGCGCCCAAGGAAAGAGACTATGGCAAAAGGTAAATTCGAGCGCACGAAGCCTCATGTGAACATTGGCACGATTGGTCACGTTGACCACGGCAAGACGTCGTTGACGGCAGCGATCACGAAGTATTTTGGCGAGTTCAAGGCGT
>NZ_JBMDKS010000038.1:0-31856 GCF_057809835.1 Mesorhizobium sp. FG116 | reverse complement strand
CGTTTGGACGAAAATCACCCCTTGAACAGGGTCCTAATTCCACGAAAAAACACAGCCCAGGTGCAGCTAACGCCGTTCAAGCCTCACTACGACGCGCTCAGCGAACTGCAAACGGCGTTGGTTGAGGTGCTGAATCTGTTGAACGATCGGCCGCGCGCTTGGCGAGATCTGCGGAGGTAGCAGTTACGGCCGCGCCCCGCTATAGGCTTATTATGGCGGGATGAGGGGCATCATGTGGAGATGGGTAAAGTGGGCGCTGGTAGCCACAATCCTCGGCTATGGTGGCTATGGCGCTTATGACTACTACAAGGCCGGACTTCACACGCGGCCTGCCATGCCTCCTGATGCTTTTTCTATCTCGTACAAGAGCGGCTTTCGCGCTCTTTTTGTGGGTGTTCCCGACCACAGGGCAACAAGGCGCTATCTCGGTTATCCTGTGGAAGTTCCCTTCTATCTCAAAGAAGCGTGGTCAATCTGCAATGCTCCGACGCCTGCCGATCTTGTGCAGTTCCCGAACTTCATGCCGCCTACGGAGTTTCCTGGCGCTCGGCTAGAAGCAGTCTGCTATGTTGAAGTCGAAGATAAATCTGTCATGCGTGGGCTGATCGCGTCAGTGCCGCGTGTTTAACCGGAGCGCCTTGGTGGGCAGGGGAGTCAAATAAAAAGAAGGCGGGACCAGCCCGCCTTCTCATCACACAATAAGCAGCACAATGACTGCTATAAGAAAACGAGAAGTGATCCTAACGCGGAACCCCTTCCCGTGCAGGACTACGATGTCCATTTCGGCCTCGCGGAAGGCCGGGCGCGCACCGGCAATGACCAGAACGCAGTTCGAACCGCAGTGAATATTTTGCGCGTCTGAGGCGCTGCTCCGCTTCTGAGGCGGGTGCGTGCCGATAACGGTGGCGCCGGATTGTTTGAAGAGGCTTGGCCGTTTGGGTGATCCTCTATGAGGGGATTCCAAGCTAAGGCTGCATTCAAATTCCAGAGAAGTATATGCGATTCGGTTCCCATACGCCACTTGACTCCCCAAGGAATATGTTCCTATTTTGTTCTCTATGCAGATAGAAACCTTGGGCGACGCATTTAACTATGGCGGCAAGGCGTGGATGGCGTGCGCACTCGGGCCGTACACCAAAGGCATGAAGCGCGGGCGCGAATGTAATTTTCGCCAGGATCTCGACCTCGCGACCTTGATCGCAACGCGCGGCGCGTCGTTCCCGATCGCGTTGCTTCCCCGGCGTTTAAAGTGTCCACGGTGCGCATCGCGTGAGGTGCGGGTTGTGTGGAGCTTTCCGCCAGTAAGCGGCACGCATAAAGCCTGGGCGGTGGGGTAGACCTACTTGATGGGCTTATTGCGCTGATAGATTATCTCAAGCGCCGCCACCGACACCGCAATTGCGAGGCAGAGCCAGGTAGGCCAGGTCCACGCGGGAATCGGATTTGCAACCAAGTCGTGCCATGCGCGGCTGACTATATGGACGCCAGTCAGGTACTCGATAAGCAGGTGGAGACCAGCAACGACGACAACTAGGAAGACCATCTCCTCGATTGAGCGTAGTATATAATTCCAAGGCATGCGCAGTCCTTTGGATGAGGCCTTAGTCAGTGTGTTTCCGCAACCGCACGCCTGGGCCGTCGCCGTTGCTGGCAATGAAGATGACGCCGGCCGCTTCAAGGGCGGTGCGGATGGCGGTGAGGTTATTCTTTCCAGGTGTCCGGCGACCCTTTTCGAAATCGATGATTACACCGCGTGAAACTGACGCTGCGGCCGCAAGCACATTCTGATCCATGTCAATCAGACTTCTGGCTGCACGACATTGCGCCGGCGTTATCGACATTATGTCCAACGTTAGATTCCATGTTGACACTAAATTCAATGTATGACTTTATGTCTGACATTGAACTGATTTGCAACAAGGAGCACTTATCATGCTTAACAGCCCTCTTTGGCTGTCCGGCGAAGCTTTGCCTTCACGTCAGCGCATCGAGCGAATTATCGACAACTTGATCGCACTGCTCGACGAAACCGATCCGGATCCGGACGAGGAGCCAGTAGGAGACGACGAGCCGTCGTTGGGGTGGATAAGCCCATGCGATCGACGTGCAGGGTACGTCGGTGGATGCAGCGATCTGGAACAGGACGACGCGGAGAGCGGATGCGCCGATTGGGACGGGATGGTGGAACAGTGGGGCGGCACGCTCCAAATAATGGGAGGAACCGTGGAATGAACCGCCGCACCGTACTCTCCGGCCTTGCCGTCGCACCCATCGCCACGCTACCGGCCATTGCGTCTGTTCCGACCGTCTCGCCTGATGAACGTGTCAAAGCGGCCGCTCGCGAACTTGCGGCCGCCATGAAGGACGCCGGCCGTGCTGAGGAAATTAAGTTCTATTTCTGGTATTTCCCAGAGCTTGGTGTCGGCATGGACTTCGCGGTTCACAGGGGCACGAGTGGAGATCCCATATGACCCTCCCCGAACTCCGCGCTCGCCGCCGCGAGAACCGCCGGCAGATGAAGACGGCCGAGGGCGAGATGCTGGAATTGTGCCAGAGGCTAGAAGACGTGCTGGCGGTGTTGATTTATAAGTTATCCCATCGGCGCTGACTCCTCGCGCCGTGCCGGCCGCCTTGGGTCCCCCCGTCTTTCGGGCGGCCGGCTACCCTTTACAACCACGAAGGCAGCCCCGTCGCAGCGATGCGGCGGGGTTTTTGGTACGACAAAAGCGGGGAGGGAAAGCGGGGAAAACGCTTTAGTAAATGATAATTTTCTAGGGAAATCAAAGGATTAGACGCAAGAAGTGGCTCCCCGGGCCGGATTCGAACCAGCGACCAACCGGTTAACAGCCGGTTGCTCTACCACTGAGCTACCGGGGAACAGCAGGCTCATGCGAACGGGGCAGCCTATAGCAAACCCCTTTCGGCTTTGCAAAGAAGCAAATTGCATTTTTTTGCGGTTCTCGGCGCGACCTTTCTCGCAATACGCCGGCGCTGCGACCATATTGGCATGCCGACCGTTACATGGATGCCTTGGGCAGGGAGTACTGAGGCCGGGATTGCAATAGGGTAAGATGGTTTCGCAACACGAAGATCAGCCAACGACGGCAAGGAAAATCTCTGTCTTCGGGCGTGAATTCAACATGCCGCGATCGCGCCGCGCGCGCATCGTTATCGGCGTTGGTTTGATCGTTCTTGGCATATTTGGGTTTTTGCCTGTGCTGGGCTTCTGGATGGTGCCGCTGGGACTTTTGGTGTTGTCTTACGAATTTGCGACGGTTCGCCGCTGGCGCCGAAGATTTGCCGTTTGGTGGGAGCGCCGCCGCAGACCGGGTCGGTAAAGGGAGTGCCTGTTACTTCCCGCCGATAGAGGAAGCGGCAGGATTGCCCTGCCGCCCCCAAGAATCGCATTTACTGGTGATGCATGTGCCGTTCGGCGTCGACTTCGCCCATGGTTAAGCTCTGGAAACCAGGCATGAGCTGCCAAATGGCCGCAAGACCGACGACCACATAGGCGAGACGCGCGACTGCGGTGCCTGAACCACCGAAGATCGCGCCGATGACATCGAATCCCGAAACGCCCATCGCCAGCCAGTTCAGGCCGCCAATGATGATGAGAGCTAGGGTGACTAGGTTCATGTAACGCATAAACGCCTCCCTTGAGAGTGTTGCCTGCAAAAAAACGGGTGCTGTTTCAAACGGTTCCATTGATCACGACTTTGTGATCGCAATGATCGACAGTTGCCGATCGATTCACGCGCATCCGGCGCCGTGCCGACCTGCAGCGCAGGCCCGCGCCATGATGCGGGCAGGGAAAGGAAAGCGCTGTGAATGAGTTTGCAGTGCTTGACGCCACTTTGCCGCCAACTTATTGAAGCGCCTTGGAACGCCCGGAGGAATGAGGCCTCGTGGCGGAGTGGTTACGCAGAGGACTGCAAATCCTTGCACCCCGGTTCGATTCCGGGCGAGGCCTCCAAATTCCGGAATTCCCGCATGTCGTGGGAATATGGGACGTTCCGGCTTGAATATGGCGCACACTGCGCGAAGGGCGAGGCGGCTTGGATATGAGCGCTGATTTCACCGAACGTCGCGTGAAGATGGTGGATGGGCAGATTCGCACCACCGATGTGACCAGCGCTCCGTTGATCGAAGCCTTCCTTGCCGTACCTCGGGAAATTTTTGTCGATCCTGCCACGCGCGATCTTGCCTATATCGATGAGGACATCCGCATAGCAGCAGGCCCGGATTCGCCGCGCTTTCTGATGGAGCCATCACCCCTTGCTCGGCTGCTGCAATTAGCGGAAGTCGATGAGAATGATTCTGTTCTCGATGTCGGCTGCGGCACTGGCTATTCGGCTGCCATCTTGTCGAGATTGGCCCGTTCGGTGGTTGCACTGGAAAGCGACCCGGCATTGGCGGCGCGTGCAACTTCCGCGCTGGCAGAGACCGGCTGCAACAATGTCACCGTGGTTACCGGATCACTGCGCGACGGATATGCCGCCAACGCGCAGTATGATGTGATTTTTATCGGTGGCAGCGTGGAAGAGGTGTCTGAAACGCTTTTCAAACAGCTCGCCGAGGGAGGCCGGCTGGTTGCTGTAGAGGGGCGCGGAAATGCCGGTGTCGCCCGCGTTTTTCTTAAGACCTCTGGTATTGTTACGGGTAGACGTGCATTTAATGCGGCAATTAAGCCACTACCTGGATTCGAACGTATCCGAGTTTTTGAGTTCTGATCGAATTTTTCTTGCAGCAGACGCGATGTCATGCTGGCCTAGGCTAGCAAGTCGTTTCTGAGCCGCTTGGTTTGTGCGAGCGGTGATGTGGGAAATGGGGGCGCGGCCGGGGATTGCTTCAGAAATGGCATTCTTGGGCTGCGCGGCTCTATTGAATGAATGATTGAGGGGTCGACGTGCCGTCCTTTAGCAAGACCATTTTTGCTGCCGTGCTTGTCTCTGCAACAGCACTGTCGTCGGTGTCGGTTTCAGCCGAAACCATCACAGGTGCTTTGTCGAAGGCATACAAGAACAATTCGCAGTTGAATTCGGCCCGTGCGGGCGTTCGCGTGGTTGACGAGGACGTAGCCATCGCCAAGTCCGGATGGCGGCCAACGGTGGGCGCATCTGCCAGCATCGACTACACCAATACGCGCCGCGATACCGGCACGTCGCGCCTGACCACGGGCAGCTATGGTGTGCAGATCAACCAGATGCTGTTCGACGGCTTCCAGACCAAGAACAATGTCGCGGCAGCCGAGGCCCGCGTTCGCGCTTCGCAGGAAAGCCTGCGCAACACCGAAGAAAACATCCTGTTCAGCGCCGCCCAAGCCTACATGAACGTGATCCACGACCGGCAGGTCGCGGCTCTGACCCAGCAGAACCTGCAGTTCCTGAACGAACAGGCACGTGCTGCGCGCTCGCGCTTTGATGTCGGCGAAGGCACTCGCACCGACGTCGCGCAGGCGGATGCCGCGCGTTCCGGAGCTGAGGCACAGGTGAGTGCTGCTCGCGCTCAGGCTTTGGCCAGTGCAGCAATCTATCATCAGCTCGTGGGCGAAGAGCCCGGCAAGCTGAAGGCAGCATCGCCGCTGGGCAAGCAGATTCCTTCAAGCCTGGATTCGGCAGTATCCGTTGCTTCTGCAGAGCATCCGGCAATCCTTGCCACAGGCCATTTGGTTGATGCGGCGGCTTTTACGGTCAAATCCGCGGAAGGCGCACTGCTGCCGTCCGTGACCGCCTCGGCAGGTATTTCGCAGACCCACGTCAGTTCTTCCGGGGCGTCCACCTTGTCGACGGGCGAGACGACCTCCGCCAATATTGGCGCTACATTGAATATTCCGATCTATCAGGGCGGCCGTACGTCCGCTCAGGTGCGCAAATCCAAGGAATCTCTCAGCCAGGCTCGCATTGAGGTAGATGTGAGCCGTGACCAGGTGCGCCAGGCGGTAACCGCCGCATGGACGTCCTATGCCGCCGCAAAGGAAGGCGTCGTCGCCAACCGGGCATTGGTAAACGCCGCGCAACTGGCGCTTAATGGCGTGGTTGAGGAGCGCAATGTTGGCCAGCGCACCACGCTTGACGTGCTCAACGCACAGGCCGACGTGATCAGCGCGAAGATCAATCTGGCGGGATCCGAGCGAGACGTGGTGCTGGCAAGCTATGCGATCCTGCAGGCAATGGGCCGGTTGTCGGTCGAGCGGCTGGGATTGCAGGTCACGAAGTACCAACCGCAGGAGCACTACGAGGCGGTCAAGGACAAGTGGTTCGGTCTTCGCACGCCTGATGGGCGTTAAATCACTGTAAATATTGGATATTGAACCATGACGGCGACAGATTTTCTGTCGCCGTCATGCGTTATACAAAGTACTACTATGCCCCTGATATCTGGTCGCCGTGGGGTGTTTTGTCCGTCCATGAACTCTCTCCGGGGCACTTTCAGACGGTAATCTGTTGAAATTCGACCGGGTTCCACATTGGGGATTCTCGGAAGGTCGTTGGTCGGTTACGCTTGCTTCGTGATTCGGACACAGCTGCGGTTGGCTGGCGAAACGGGCACCGGGGGCGGCGGAAGTGACAATGGCTACGGCAAGCAGCGCTCAGCGCGAACCTTCCATGGAAGAAATTCTGGCTTCGATCAGAAGGATCATCGAAGACAGTGATACCGGCCGCAAACCTGATGATGTTGCTGGTGTCGCCCAGGACGTCGAGCCTGCAACAAAGCGAACGACTGCCGATGTCGAAGCCTTCCGCGCAGAATTGAGAACCGAACCTCAGATAGCCAAACCGGAAGAATCGGCCGTGGCCCAACCTTCAGTGCGGCCGGTCGAGGAATTGGCAGTCGCTCCGCTGGCGGAAGAACGTCGGCCTCATGTCACATTGGCGGACGTTGGCTCGTTATTGGCCAGCGAAAAACCGGTTCACGTGTCTTCTAACGACGCGCCATCCCTAAGCGGGATAGTCGAGGAAGCCAACAGCCGAGAGGCAGGGGTCGCAAGCGCGGCTGAGATTTCTCTGGCAGATGAACAGCCTTGGGGTGCTGCTGCCAACAGCAGTTCGGTCGCCAAGGTCGAAGTGGCCGCTCAGGCCATCCGCACCGAGCAGCCAGAGAACTTGACCTCGAGATTGGCTGAAATCGAGGCTGTTGAGCCAATTTCCGATACGTCTTCTTCCAGGCTGGCGATTGTATCGGAGCAAACCAGCCGCCAGGTAGCTGCTGCCTTTGGCGAGTTGTCGGAGGCCTTTGCCACTCGCAGCAAGAAGACATTTGACGACAAGGCCGAGGAAATGCTGAAGCCGATGTTGCAGGATTGGCTCGACAACAATCTTCCAACGCTGGTTGAGAGATTGGTTCGCGAGGAGATCGAACGGGTCGCCCGCGGCGCGTGATGAGAGCCGGTTGTGGCGGGCGAGGTCGGCCACGGAAAGTAGCTCTGTCTCACGCCAATACTTTTGCGTAATTCGGACAATGGCTTAGAAGTGTTTCCGGATTCAGTCTGTTGAATCGCCACTAGGTGCCCGGAACGCGCTTCATCAGTGCCATCGCACCGAATGGCGCCCGCACCTTGCCCTCGGTAATGAAGTAGACAAAGACCTCGCGAGGCTTCACCGTCGCTGCCGTCTTTTGATCTGACTTCGGCAGGTCATTTGGCTCTTGGCCCGCCGCCCAAGCCTTTGCGCGTTGGGCCCATTGATCCAACCGTTCCGGCTCGTAGCAATCCGGATTCTCGTCCTTTCCGGTCTGCAGCCGGGCGTAGACGAAATCTCCGGTGACATCTGCAATGGCCGGATACTTCTCATGGTCGGCGTAAACAATGGCTGCATTGTATTTGCGGGCAAGCGCTGGAAATTCGGGCACTGCGAAGCTGTCGTGACGTACCTCGACTGCATGCCTCGGTTGCACGCCATCTTGCTTTTCCGGCAGCAGTTTCAGGAATGCTTCGAAGTCGTCCCGATCGAATTTTTTGGTTGGCGCAAATTGCCAGAGGATCGGTCCCAGCTTCTCACCGAGCGCGGCAACGCCTGAACCCAAAAATCGCATCATGGACTCACCTGCCTCACCAAGCACACGGCGATTGGTGACGAACCGATTGCCCTTCAGTGAGAACACGAAGCCGTCCGGTGATTCATTCGCCCATTTGACGAATGTGGGCTCCTTGAAGGACGAGTAGTAGGTGCCGTTGACCTCAATGGTCGGCACTTGCCGTGAGGCGTATTGCAACTGCTTGGCCTTCGAAAGCTTGTCCGGGTAAAACGATGTATCCCAGGGCTCGAAGGTCCAGCCGCCCATGCCAGCACGGATTTTTCCGGGGTTAGTCAAGGATCGGCATCCTTCTTCATACTCGACGACAGATGATGTTCGCTGACATGTGTCCTACTCAGCCGCTTCTCTCTTGCCGCCGGGCCGTCTCTCCAGCAATTCCTTGAGGAACTGTCCGGTATAGCTTCTTGGCTCGGCGACAATCGCTTCGGGCGTGCCGGAGGCGACAAGTTCGCCGCCGCCATCGCCGCCTTCGGGGCCGAGGTCCAGTACCCAGTCGGAAGTCTTGATCACTTCCAGATTGTGCTCGATGACCACCACGGTATTGCCCTGTTCGACCAGTTCGTGCAGGACCTCAAGCAGTTTGGCCACATCGTGGAAATGCAGGCCGGTCGTCGGCTCATCGAGGATGTAGAGCGTCTTGCCGGTCGCTTTGCGCGACAGTTCCTTGGCCAGCTTGATGCGCTGCGCCTCGCCGCCTGAAAGCGTCGTTGCCTGTTGGCCGATATGGATATAGCCGAGCCCAACCTGCTTTAGCGTTTCCAACTTGTCGCGCACGGCAGGCACTGCGGAGAAGAATTCGACGCCTTCCTCCACCGTCATGTCGAGCACGTCGGCAATCGATTTGCCCTTGAAAAGCACGTCCAGCGTTTCGCGATTGTAGCGCTTGCCGTGGCAGACGTCGCAGGTGACGTAGACATCCGGCAGGAAGTGCATTTCGATCTTGATGACGCCATCGCCCTGACAGGCTTCGCAGCGACCGCCCTTGACGTTGAAGGAGAAGCGGCCCGGCTGATAGCCGCGTGCCTTCGCTTCCGGGAGACCGGCGAACCAGTCGCGGATTGGCGTAAAGGCACCGGTATAGGTGGCGGGGTTGGAACGCGGCGTACGGCCGATGGGCGACTGGTCGATGTCGATGACCTTGTCGAGGAATTCCAGCCCTTCGATGCGGTCGTGCTCAGCCGGATGTTCACGCGAGCCCATGATGCGGCGCGATGCGGCCTTGAACAGCGTCTCGATCAGGAAGGTGGATTTGCCGCCGCCTGAGACACCGGTCACTGCTGTAAACGTGCCAAGGGGAATTTCCGCGGTCACGTTCTTCAAGTTGTTGCCGCGTGCCCCGACCACCTTGATGCGCTTGCCCTTCTTGCCGGGGCGGCGCTCCGCAGGTGTTGCGATTTCCAGTTCGCCGGAAAGGTATTTGCCGGTGATCGAAGCCGGATTGGCCATGATCTCGCGCGGCGTTCCCTGGGCGATTACGCGGCCGCCGTGAATGCCGGCGGCAGGGCCGATATCGACGACATAGTCGGCGTGCAGGATGGCGTCCTCGTCATGTTCGACGACGATGACGGTGTTGCCGATGTCACGCAGGTGCTTCAGCGTGTCGAGCAGGCGTGTGTTATCGCGCTGGTGCAGGCCGATGGAAGGCTCGTCCAGCACGTAGAGTACGCCGGTGAGGCCGGAACCGATCTGAGAGGCAAGTCTTATGCGTTGGCTTTCGCCGCCGGAAAGCGTACCGGAGTTCCGCGCCAGCGTCAGGTAATCGAGGCCTACGTCGTTAAGGAAACGCAGCCGCTCACGGATCTCTTTCAGGACACGCACCGCGATTTCGTTCTGCTTTTCATTCAACTGCGCCGGCAGATCCGCGAACCATTTGTTAGCATTGCGAATGGATTGCTGCGTCACTTCGCCGATATGCTTGCCGCCGATCTTTACCGCCAGTGCCTCCGGCTTCAGGCGATAGCCATTGCACGATGGGCACGGGGTGGCAGACATGAAGCGCTCGATTTCCTCGCGCATCCAGGCGGATTCGGTTTCCTTCCAACGCCGCTCGAGATTGGGAACCACACCCTCGAAAGTCTTGGTGGTCTTATAGGAGCGCAAGCCATCGTCGTACTGGAAGGCGATCTCTTGCTCACCCGTTCCCTGAAGGATCGCGCTTCTGGCTTCGTCGGAAAGGTCTTTCCACTTATCGCCGAGCTTGAAGCCGTAGACCTTGCCCAAGGCCTCCAGCGTTTGGGAATAGTAGGGAGAAGTGGATTTCGCCCACGGGCTGATCGCGCCGTCACGTAGCGATACGTTTTCATCCGGAACCACAAGATGGGGATCGATGGCGCGTTGGCTGCCCAGTCCATCGCAGGTTGGGCAGGCGCCGAACGGATTGTTGAAAGAGAACAGCCTTGGTTCGATTTCGGGAATGGTGAAACCCGAGACCGGACACGCGAACTTCTCCGAGAACAACACGCGCTCATGCGTCTCGTTCTTGGACTTGTAGGCGGATTCCTCCGCAGTCTCGCTAGCCGGCAGTGGCTTGTCGGCAAATTCTGCAACCACCAGTCCTTCGGCCAGCTTCAGCGCCGTTTCCATGGAATCGGCAAGCCGGGTGGCGAGATCGGGGCGCACCACTATGCGGTCCACAACCACATCGATGTCGTGCTTGTATTTCTTGTCCAGCGCAGGCACTTCGGCAATTTCGTAGAAGACGCCGTCGATCTTTACGCGTTGGAAGCCCTTCTTCTGCAGCTCCAGCAATTCCTTTCGGTACTCGCCTTTGCGGCCGCGCACGATCGGCGCCATGATGTAGAGCCGCGTGCCTTCCTCCATCGCCAGCACGCGATCCACCATCTGGCTCACTGTCTGGCTTTCGATCGGCAGTCCGGTCGCCGGCGAGTAGGGCACGCCAACGCGCGCAAATAGAAGGCGCATATA
This sequence comes from Mesorhizobium sp. FG116, assembly GCF_057809835.1. Classification (NCBI taxonomy): domain Bacteria; kingdom Pseudomonadati; phylum Pseudomonadota; class Alphaproteobacteria; order Hyphomicrobiales; family Phyllobacteriaceae; genus Mesorhizobium; species Mesorhizobium sp. FG116. The sequence goes on along the minus strand of NZ_JBMDKS010000038.1, from coordinate 20,897 downwards.
GTCGTAAATTTCGGTGACGGTTCCGACCGTCGAGCGCGGGTTTTTCGACGTTGTCTTCTGTTCGATGGAAATTGCCGGAGACAGGCCGTCGATCTGGTCCACGTCAGGTTTCTGCATCATCTCCAGAAATTGGCGCGCATAGGCAGAAAGGCTCTCGACATACCGCCGCTGCCCCTCGGCATAGATGGTGTCGAAGGCAAGCGACGACTTGCCGGAGCCGGAAAGCCCCGTCATCACCACGAGGGAATCTCGCGGCAAATCAAGGTCGACATTCTTCAGGTTGTGTTCGCGCGCACCGCGAATGGAGATGTATTTATGGTCGGCCATGGCCGGTCCGCCGCCTCAGATGATGATGTCTCGGAATGGCGGGTTGTCCCGGCCTTCCGCAAATATAGGTCACTTCTGTGCGGTTTCGAGAGATGCCGCACTTCCCCGCCGCCGTTTAAGCGTCTTTCCGGACCGTGGGCAAGCGCAAAGAACAAAAAATGAACAGGCTACTGACAAAACCGGTATGCGGATTCATGTTACAGAAGATCACTTTTTGGTCGATATGCCTGCTGAAGGTTGACGCGGGTGCCAGGAAGGACCAGTCTTGGAACGTCAGGAGAGCCGATCGCCACACGGCGATCTTCGCAACCGGCAGGCAGTCTGCGAGACGCCGCAGACCAGCGAATGAAGCGCTTTCCGACACCAGGTGCAACGGACAGAAGGAGCGAGGCATGACTCCACCGGACAGTCCCGTCAGGCTCTACGCCTGGTAGAGCCGCGATCGGCAAGAAGCTCAACCAAGGCCCTTGGTTGTTGGTTTTTGAATGGTCGTTTTCCTACAATCAGAAACCGTAGTCGGATCGACGGTTGAATACCGCGAAGCATCCGAAGATAAAATGTCGGTGAAACGCTCCCGGCAATATGGGTTCAACCCATTAAAAGCCCCGTCATGCTGCCTTGGCAGCGGCGGGGCTAATCATTTCAGCAAGGCCATGTCAGTGACTTGGCGATCGGGTCGAGCCGGCGCCGATGTCTATGGTGACATCCCCGGAAATGCGCACATCGACATTCCCGATCTTGAATTGGCCGGTCTTGCCCTGCCCAACCGTGTCGTCTGGTTCCGCTTGCGGAGGTTTGACGATGCGATAGTCGCCAGTCACACCCGGCAGGGCAGTGTCAGAACTGGTGGTGGAGCCGGGGCCTGCCCAAGCGCTCGATGTGCAGAGCAGGACGCAAGCCAAGACTGATGCGGACTTGTAAGGCATGGCCTCAATATAGGTCATCAAGCGGGGCAAGCCAGCCTCTCCATGCAAATCACCTGTCGAAGGCGATGGTCGGAGGTGGATTAATTCGGCATGGTGAAATTTATTGACTTGTGCAGATACCGAAAATAGAACATAAAGAGAACAAAATCCTTGTGGGAAAGAAGCCCTTAATCGAGCGGAGTAAGACGGCTCGCTGTAAGGTGCTGCGGCAATTTCGTTTCGGATAAGCGTGGAGAAGTATCATGGCGGGTAGCGTCAACAAGGTCATCCTGGTGGGCAATCTGGGCGCTGACCCTGAAATCCGCCGTTTGAATTCGGGCGAACCTGTCGTCAATCTACGTATTGCGACGTCGGAAAGCTGGCGCGACAAGAATTCCGGCGAGCGCAAGGAAAAGACCGAATGGCATCAGGTCGTCATCTTCAACGACAGCCTCGCCAAGGTTGCCGAACAGTACCTCAAGAAAGGCATGAAGGTTTATATCGAGGGCCAACTTCAAACCCGCAAATGGGAAAAAGACGGCGTCGAGCGCTACACGACCGAGATCGTCCTGCAGAAGTTCCGGGGTGAATTGCAGATGCTGGATTCGCGCGGGCAAGGTGAGGGTGGCCAGGTAGGAGGTTACTCCGGCGGCGGCGGTGGCCGTAGCTCTGACTTTGGCCAGTCCGGTCCCGGTGACTACGGTTCCAATCGTGGTGGTGGCGGCAGCGGCCCGAGCCGCGGCGGCGGTGGTGGCGGCTCTCGCGATCTGGACGACGAAATCCCGTTCTGATCCTGGCGTTCTTGGCACGCTGCCGCGTGTTCAACACGTTGGCGAGCTTTCTTGGTTCATGTGTGCGAGCCCAATTTGCGGCTCAAACCGGCTGAGGACAAGAAATTATGTAAAATCAACACGGTATAGCGGCAGGCGGAATCAATCTGTGCAGCCGTATTTTCGTCGCTGTCACGCAGCCAACAGCTTGTCGACGACCATCTTGCCGATTGGAATTGCGGAAGTGGCTGCGGGCGAGGGCGCATTGCAGACATGCAGCATGCGCTCGGATTGCACGAACAGGAAGTCGTGCACCAATGTTCCGTCCCGCATTACCGCTTGCGCCCGGATGCCTGCAGGCCACGGCTGCAGGTCGCCAACCTGGAGTTCCGGGCAGTATTTGCGGCAGGCTTCGAGATAGCGCCGCTTGGAAAGCGAATTACCGAACTCTGTCACGCCAGAGCGCCAGTTGGCGGCGATCAGCTTCCAGAAGCCGGCAAAGCCCAGCATGTCGGCAATGTCCGCTCCTCGCATCGTGCCTTTCGGATAACCCTCGCGGTCGAAACCGAGGACGGCGTTCGGCCCTACCGTGACACTGCCGTCGATCATCCGCGTGAGATGGATGCCGAGGAACGGCAGGTCCGGGTCGGGGATCGGATAAATCAGGTGCTTGACGATGTTGGAGAGGTGAGGCGGCAGCACGTGGTACTCGCCGCGGAACGGAACGATGCGGTGCTCGATCTTGAGACCGGCCATTTTCGCCAACCGGTCGGATTGCAACCCGGCGCATGCAATCAGCCGTTTGGCTTCAATCCTGTCGCCGCCAATCTCGACCACGACGCCATTGTCTTCTTCCCGCAGTGCGGTGACCGGCAAGCCAAAGCGGATTTCGCCTCCCTTTGCCTTGATCGTCTCCGCCATCGCTTCGCTTACCTTGCGATAGCTGACGATTCCGGTTGCAGGCACCAAAAGCGCGCCAAGTCCGGAAATACGCGGCTCCGCCTTGCGTAGCTGCGCCGCATCCAGATGCTCGAATTCGATGTCGTTCTGTACCGCCCGCTTGGCCAGCGCTTCCATGCGCTCGAGTTCCAGCTTGTCGGTTGCAACCAGCAACTTGCCGCATTGGTCGAAGGCGATGTTGTTGTCGTGGCAGAATTGCTTTGTGGCCAGCGCCCCCTCGCGGCACAGGCGCGCTTTGAGGGAACCTGGTTGGTAGTAGATGCCGGCGTGGATCACGCCGCTGTTGTGACCTGTCTGGTGAGTGGCTGGGGCCTGTTCCTTTTCCAGCACGACGACGCGCGAACCCGGTTCGCGCCGCAGCAGTTCCATCGCAACGGCCAAACCGACGATGCCGGCACCCACCACGCAATAGTCGAATGTCATCTTGCCGCTCCGCTTCCGTCGCCTTCGTTTACGTCGATTTGCGGTGGCGTGAAATAGTGCGCCGGGAAGGCGTCAACGGAAAATCGCTGGCTGCACCAGTGCTCTGGCGCCTGCCTTCGAAGCAGACAAAGCTTGGCCGGCGTGTGTGCAATAGGTTGGACTATTCACGCCGGCCAATACGGTGGTCGTTGCAACCTCCGTTCGAAATCAACTAGAGCACCTTGCACGATCGACAACTGCATGCGGCCCAAGTCGTGTCAGCCGCCTCGACAACGCTGCCTCAGTACTGCGGCACTTTGTGATTGAGCGCCTCTGACACGATCGCGGTGTCACAATAGTGCTTGTATGTGGTCAACATGCCGTCGCGAGCGGTCCACAGGTGAACGGTTTCCATCTCAAAGGACTTTCCGGTCGCCGACGCCGTTGAACGATATTTTCCGGTTACGATGATATTTTCCGCGTCGATTTCGATAAATCGGTCGGTGTCCACGGCCCAGAAGTCAAAATATGCGCCGAAATCGGCAAAAAACTTTTTCGTGGCGTCCAGTCCGGCGTGGCCTCCCCCGAAAGGAAATCCTTTCATTATCGCCAGATGGAAATCCTTGGTGAAGATTTCGTCGAAGTCGCCCTCGGCTCCATTCACGATATCGTAGAAACGCTGCACAAGTTCACGGATGTTACGTGCCACCTTATCTTCCTCCCAAAAAAATAGCCACCGCAGCGCATTGCGCTGGCAGTGGCTCCATTGCCCTATGATTCAGCTATTCTAGTTCAGTCAAATTATTACCTTTAGGAAGGTTATTTGCCTGGTGATAATTTGTCAACATTGCAATCCCAGCGGCGAGATTGCTCGCGGGCAACAAATTCAATGATCGAGGTGAGCGGCACTAAAGTGCCGAAAATTGCCAACAGGTTGATTTTCCAGAGAATTTCACTGGACTTTAGAAGCTGGCGGAGGGGACGGGCCTGACGTCTAACCTTCTCCACCTTAAGTCATTGAAATTCAGTATGTTTAAATCTCGGCAATCTTCAGTTTGCGCTTCAACATGACGCGATTAGCGCAGACCTTGCGCATATCCCCCCTGGGGGGATAAGAGCGCACCATGTCCGAGTCAGCCCAGCACAGTTCGCACCCCGATATCATCAACCGCCTCAAACGGGCGGAGGGACACCTCAGATCCATCATCGCCATGCTGGAGGCGGAGAAGCCCTGCGCCGAGATCGCGGGCCAGATCAAGGCGGTCGAAAGCGCTGTCACAGCCGCCAAGCGGATGCTGATTCACGACCACATCGACCATTGCCTGGGGCACGGCGGCGAGAGCGATCTCGTCGAATTGCGCGCGCTGGCCAAACTTCTCTGAGAGGCACCATGCTCGCCGTCCTTGCCAACCGCACTTACCGTCATCTGTTCGCCGCGCAGGTCATTGCGCTGATCGGCACCGGCTTGGCCACGGTCGCTCTCGGGCTTCTGGCCTGGGATCTCGCGGGGGCCGATGCGGGGGTGGTGCTCGGCACCGCGCTTGCAATCAAGATGGTCGCCTATGTGACGCTTGCGCCGATTGCCTCGGCCTTTTCCGACCGGGTGCCGCGACGGGCGATGCTGGTGGCGCTCGACCTGATCCGGGCGACGGTCGCGCTGGCGCTGCCTTTCGTGTCCGAGGTCTGGCACATCTATGTGCTGATCTTCCTGCTGCAGGCGGCATCGGCCGGCTTCACCCCGACCTTCCAAGCGACGGTCCCGGACGTTCTGCCCGACGAGGCCGAGTACACGCGGGCGCTGTCGCTCTCGCGGCTGGCCTATGATCTGGAGAACCTGCTCTCGCCGATGCTCGCGGCCGCGCTGCTGACGGTGGTGAGCTTTCCGGTCTTGTTCGGCGGCACCGTCATCGGCTTTCTGGCATCGGCCGCACTCGTGATGACCGTCACTCTGCCGTCACCCCGGCCGACGCAGCCGCGCGGCATCTGGGACCGGACCACCCGCGGCATCCGCATCTATCTCGCCACGACGCGCCTGCGTGGGCTGCTTGCGCTGAACCTTGCGGTGGCCGCGGCAGGGGCCATGGTGATCGTCAACACGGTCGTGCTGGTTCAGGCGCGGCTTGGCCTCGGCGAAGAGCAGGTGGCGCTGGCGCTCGCGGCGTTTGGCGGCGGCTCGATGGTCGCGGCGCTGCTCCTGCCACGGCTGCTCGACCGAATGCCGGACCGACCGCCGATGATTGCAGGTGCACTGATCCTTGTTTGCGGAACGGCCTTCGGCCCGCTGGTCGGATCGCTGCCTGCGCTGATGGCGCTGTGGCTCGTGATCGGCTTTGGCTACAGCCTGACACAAACGCCGACGGGTCGACTGCTGCGCCGGCCCGCCCAGCCGGAGGACCGGCCGGCGATCTTTGCCGCCCAGTTCGCGCTCAGCCATGCCTGCTGGCTTCTCACCTATCCGCTGGCGGGGCGGTTCGGGGCCGCATTCGGTCTGGATGCGACCTTTCTCATCATGGCTGGCCTCGCCGCCCTCGGGGTTGCGAGCGCGCTGAAGCTCTGGCCTGCGGCAGAGCCGGAGGTTCTGCCGCATGAACACCCCGATCTGCCCGAAGGACATCCGCATCTGTGGGAACATGGAGAGAGCGGCCACAGCCACGCCGTGGTGATCGACGACCTGCATCGGCAATGGCCGTCCCGGCGGGCCTGACCGATTATCATGGGCGATCTTGCCGTTTATGGCGGCCTGTTTCTGGCTGCCTTCACCGCTGCGACTCTGCTCCCTGCCCAGTCCGAGGCACTGGTCGTGGGCCTTTTGCTGACCGACTACGCGCCATGGCTGGTGCTGGCTGTGGCGAGCGTCGGGAACGTCCTGGGTTCTGTGGTCAACTGGTTTCTCGGGCGAGGGATCGAACGGTTCCGCGGCCGGCGGTGGTTTCCGGTGAGCCCCGCCGCGCTGGCGCGGGCGGAAGGCTGGTATCGCCGCTACGGCAGATGGTCGCTGCTGCTGGCCTGGGCGCCGATTATCGGCGACCCGCTTACTGTCGTAGCGGGCGTGCTGCGCGAGACCTTCCTGGTATTCCTGCTCCTCGTCAGCATCGCGAAGATCGGCCGCTACCTTATTCTGGCAGCAGCGACCCTGGGGTTCGGCTGACTATGGCTCTGGGTGTGCCTCGACTCGCAGTGCGAGTTGCGGCTTCTGACCTTCAATCCGGAGACGGCCTGAAATGCTGTCTCCGTTCGGGTAATCGGCGCTCGCTGCCCTTGTCCATCCCGAAACGCCGAGTTCACCTCGCCGGTTCTCGCTTCAGATTACGAACACCGGCGCGAACCCGCCTCCGGGCGTCCTGAAGTTCGTGGTCTGACCTTGATAGAGTCGCGCGGCCACCAGGAGCACCTGCCCGTCATAGGTATACAGTCGCACGTCCATTTTGCGCGTCTGGGGTGTCTCGTCGATCTTGATCATGCGCTCGCTGGGGCGGACCAGCGTCTGAGCAACGTATCCGCCCTCCGCGATCTCCGCCCAGACGCCCTTCGTCAGCTTGTCGCCGCGATATACCGCCTTGCCGCCATGTCCTCCGGTCGGCTTGAAGAACAGGTCCTTGCGGGATTTCCAAAGTGCATCGGCGTTATCGGGATTGACCACGACGGTGCGTGGCACGGCAGCAAGCAGGGCGCGAAATCCCGGCTCCACTGCCCATGCCTCAAGCATCGCGGCGTCCGAAAGAAGCGAAAGGTTGCGCTTGTCGGCAAGGAGCGCGTGGTTGTGCGGATTCGGCGTCACGACAACCGCGCCGTCCCGGTAGGCTTCCTGCAATGCCTTGTGCTCGGGCTGATCGAAGGCGAAATCGGTGACCCTGTTGTAAACGAGGTCGATTGTCTTTCCATCGACGCTGAGCCGACCATCGTCGTAGCGAAGTTGGCTGGCATCGGCGATGACCGCGTCTGCCCCTCGTGCCGCGAAAACCTGCCGCGCGAGCACGAACTCGGGATAGAGATACTGTTCCGGCGGACTGTCATCGACGATGGCGATGCGTTGTGGCGCGCCCGTTCCCCGCTGCCGAATCCATTCGTTCTGGAACATGTGGAACGCCGCGTCCTCGAAGGATAGCAGCGTCGGGGGGATGTCCATTTCGGCGCAACACGCGCGCTGCGCCCTCGCAAGAAAGGCATTGAGAAACGCGCCGCCGGCGTTGGTGTTGATTTCGATCAACCGGGGGCCGTCTTCACCAAGATGAAAGTCGTAGCCCATCAAAGCCCCGAGCGGGCCGTGATCCGCCCGCGCGATTTCCGGCGCCCAGGAGAGGACTGCGGCCTTGTATGTCGCGAGTTGGGCGGTGGTCTCCACGGCCACTGCGATCGCGCGCATCTCATCCACCGTGGTGGCCGAAAGGAACACTGGCACGTGCGAGAACAGATGGGCTTTGGGGCGGATGAACGTCTCGAAGAACGCCGACTCACCAGCCTCGTGCTCCATCGCTTCGCGCAGCGATGGAACGTCCAGTGTAACGCAGAAGCAGTTCTTGTTGAGCCGCTCCGTGCGGTCCTGAACTCGATCCGATGAACTGGAGCCCGGATTGTTCATCGAGAGAAACCCCGAGGTTGCGCCAAGGTCAAGCGTGCTTCAAACGCGAGGTAAGCCATGAATAATCCCACAAAAATCGCTCCCAAAAGTTTCGCCATCATGCCGATCCAAATATGCCGCTTCTGTCCGGCAGTCTCAACTGTCACCGGGCTGGCCTCGTGAAACTGAACTGCCGGTCGCTCGGCAGCTCCGGCCTGCAACGAAGCTCCATCCCGAAGGTGCCGTCATCGCTCAGCGTGCCTGCGACACATTCTCCTGGTAGGTCCGCTCGCGCGCTGGCCAGGTGCTCTTGATATAGACGAGGACAGCCCGGATCTCGGCGTCGCTGAGGACATCGGCAAACCCCGGCATGTCGCTCTCATAGCCGCCCCCGACGATGGCGGCCGTGCCTTCCTTGACGATGCGGAACAGGATGTCATCGGGATGGTGCCAAGTGTGGCCGCCGGCATCGTGCGGTGGCGCCGGGAGACGCCCGGACGGAAGGGGCGTCTTCCAGTCCGGCTGCCCCTCGAGGTGCGCACCGTGGCAGGTCGCACATTGGTCCGCATAGACCTGCCGGCCTTGTTCGAAGACTTCTGCAGATGACGCGGCGGTGGACGCGGTACGGACCTGATGCCATCCAACGAGGACCGCCAGGATCAGGCCGCCGAGGAGCAACCCGAGCCACAAGATCTTACGGAGTTCATTGCGCATGAGTTGCATGACTGCTGGTGAAGAATTTCAATCGGCTACATGCCGAGATTGAATTTCTGCCAGAGGCGCGACGTTGGGGGCAATGGACATTCCCGTGACCAGCGCCTATCTTTCCCGCATGTTCTCGCGCTTCATCACCATGATTGCCGTACTCGCGATCGCCGTCATAACGACGGTGACGTCCGCGCATGCGGCGGGCTTGAGCGCAGAGCCGGATCACTCGGTGCATGTCGGCGAGATGATGCAGGTTGCGACCGGCAGCGAAAATCCCTGTGATGGTGATCAGCACTGCGGCTCAGGTGATGCCGAAGCCTGTGAGGTGCTTTGCGCAGGTCTTTCGGTCTTCCTGACCTCCCCTGGCGAAGGCTCTGGCAGCGATTACGCGCCCGCCAGCCATGACCTGCCCTCCGGTGCAATCGTCGCCAGCCGGGCACCTGCGCTGAACGACCGACCTCCCAAATTTCGTCTCCTCTGATCACGCGTCCGGGCCGAGGCCCGCGGCGTCCTGTCGGTTTTGATGAACGGGACAGGCTGTCCCGAGGAGACGACCATGAATACCCTTTCAAGACGCGGCTTTCTTGCCGCTGGCGCAGCCGTGCTGGCCCATGCGCATCTGCCCCGCATCGCGGCAGCGCAGGGCTTGGCCCCGCTGTCGCTGCACGCCGCCACCCGGACGCTCGACATCGACGGCCGCGCTGCCACGGTCTGGGGTCTTGCCGGGCCGACCGGACAGGGCCTGACACTCGATCCCGGCGCGCGGTTCCGGGTGGATCTGACCAACGATCTCGATGTTGACACGCTGATCCACTGGCACGGCCAGATCCCGCCCAACGCACAGGATGGCGTGCCCGACATGCCTTTGCCGATGCTCGCCCCCGGCGAGACGCGCGCCTATGACTTCGCGCCGCTGCCCGGCACCTACTGGATGCACGCGCATGTGCCGCTGCACGAGATGCGCCTTCTGGCCGCACCGCTGATCGTGCGCAGCTCCGAGGATATCGCTGCCGACCGGCAGGAGGTGGTGCTGTTCCTGCATGATTTCTCGTTCAAGGCGCCCGAGGAGGTGATGGCCGAGATCCTTGGCGGTCACGAGGCCGCCGGTGGTCACGGAGGCGGCCATGGTGCGGGCATGGGCGGCATGGCCGCGATGGACCACGGCGCGATGGGGAACATGCCAATGGGCGGCATGGATCATGGCGCCATGGGCGGCATGATGGGGATGGGTGCCATGGACGGCATGGCGATGGACCTCAACGACTACGACTGGGACGCATATCTTGCTAACGACCGCACGCTGTCAGACCCCGAGGTGGTGCAGGTAGAGCGCGGCGGGCGCATCCGCCTGCGGGTGATCAACGCCGCAGCAGCGACGGTGTTCTGGATCGACACCGGAGCCGCGCCCGCGCGACTGATCGCGGTCGATGGCCATGCCGTTCAGCCGCTTTCCGGCACGCGCTTCGGCCTGGCCATGGGCCAGCGGCTCGATCTCGAGATCGACCTGCCGCAGGAGGGCGGCGCCTGGCCGATCCTCGCGCTGCGGGAAGGCGCGCGCGAGCGCACCGGGCTGATCCTTGCCACGCAGGGCGCCGACGTCCGACGCATCGACACCATGGCGGAGGCCGAAGCGCCTTCCTTCGACACCGACCTTGCGCAGGAGTCGCGCCTGATCGCCGCCGATGCCCTGCCGGATCGGCCGGTAGACCGCAGCCACATGGTGATGCTGGGCGGCACGATGCAGCCCTATGTCTGGACCATCAACGGTGCTGTCTGGGGCCAGCATCGCCCGCTTTCCGCGCGCAGCGGCGAGCGGGTCGTGCTGTCCTTCCACAACATGTCGATGATGGGCCACCCGATGCATCTGCACGGGCATGTGTTCCAGGTCGTCGGGCTGAACGGACGTGCGGTCCGCGGCGCGCTGCGGGACACGGTGTATGTGCCGCCGATGTCGATGGTCGATATCGCGCTCGACGCCGGCGAGGCCGCGCGCTGGATGCTGCATTGCCACCATATGCCGCATCTCGAGACCGGGATGATGACCGAATTCGCGGTCAGCGCATAGGCCAGGCAGAGGACGCCGGATGCCGGCGTTCTCCCTAAGCAACAAGGAGGCGGACTCATGTCGATGTCTCACGGCGGCCATGCCGGTCACATGCCCGCGGGCGGCGATCGCAAGGCGCTTGTCATCTCGGGCTGGCTCACCGGCCTTTACTTTGTCATCGAGCTGGGAATCGGCATCTGGACGGGCTCGGTCGCCGTCATCTCCGATGCCTTCCACACTTTCTCGGCAGTCGGCGGCGTGCTCATCGCGCTGGTCGCGCTACGCTTGACCGAGCGGAAATCCAACCCGGCGCGCACCTTCGGTTATGTCCGGGCCGAGATCCTTGGCGCGCTTTTCAACGGCCTTTTTCTCGTCGCGATGGCGCTTTTCGTGCTGTGGATGGGTGCGATGCGTCTCATGGAGCCGATCGAGCTTGCCACGACGCCGATGCTGTTTGCCGCTGCGGGCGGGATCGCCACCGAGCTTGTCGCGCTCTGGCTGCTCTACGAGCGCCAGAAGGACAACCTGAACATGCGCGGCGCCTATTGGCACATCCTGCAGACCTTCGTCGGCAGCTTCCTGATCATCATCTCGGCACTGGTGATCCGGTTCACGGGCTTTCTGGCCATCGACCCGCTGCTTGGCATGGCCTTCGGGCTGGTGCTGCTCTGGGCCTCCTGGGGCATTCTGCGCGAGGCATTGCACATCCTGTTGCAAGGCACGCCGGAAGACCTCGACCTGGAAGCCGCCATCGAGGCCATCCGACAGGTGGAGGGGGTTACCGATGTGCATCACGTCCATGCCTGGAGCCTGACATCCGGGCGCAATGTCTTCTCGAGCCACATCTGCGTTCGGGACTGGCAGGATGGCGAGCGGGTGCTGCGGCAGGCGAGTAGTCTCCTGCGCGAGCGATTCAACATCTACTTCTCGACCATCCAGATAGAGGAATACTGCCTCGACGGTGAGGAGACTGCAGCCGACATCGACATCATGCGGTCACATGCCGGGCCAGGGCAGGCAAGCGTCGGAAAGGTCCACGGCAATCACTGACGGGCAGGAACTCCGGCTTCCGATCGCCTCTTGACCTTCCAGCGATTGGAAGGCGCAGAACAGGTAAAAGGCAAGCTCAGGAAACGCCGAGGAGGCGTGAACATGACCAGCAAGACCGAACACGATCACCAGAACCAGACTCACGCTCATTCCGCCCACGGTCATGCGCATGATCACGCGGCCGTCGCCCAGGACGACACGCACAAGGTCAAGGACCCGGTCTGCGGAATGATGGTCGATCCCCACACGGCCGCGCACAAGGCCGAGCATGCCGGCCGGCCCTATTACTTCTGTTCGGCGGGTTGCCGCGCGAAGTTCCTGGCCGACCCCGAACGCTATCTCGATCCGGCCGCCGCGGCGGCGGCCAAGGCAGAGCCGGTTCCCGAGGGGACGATCTACACCTGCCCGATGCATCCGGAGATCCGGCAGGTCGGCCCGGGTTCGTGCCCGATCTGCGGCATGGGGCTGGAGCCGGTGCTGGCCAGCCTCGAGGCCGAGCCTAATCTTGAATTGATCGACATGACGCGCCGTTTCTGGATCGGGCTGGTGCTGACGATTCCTGTGGTGATCCTCGAGATGGGCGTCCATTTCTTCGGTCTGCACCACTATATCAGTCTGCGGACCTCCAACTGGTTGCAACTTGTCTTCGCCACGCCGGCTGTCCTCTGGGCCGGATGGCCATTTTTCCAGCGCGGCTGGCAATCGCTGCTCAACCGCAGCCTCAACATGTTCACCCTGATCGCCATGGGCACGGGTGCGGCCTGGATCTACAGCACTGTGGCGACGCTGGCGCCGGGCATCTTCCCGGATGCGTTCCGGCAGCCGGACGGGTCCGTCGCGGTCTACTTCGAGGCCGCGGCGGTCATCACCGTGCTGGTGCTGCTTGGGCAGGTGCTTGAGCTGCGGGCGCGCGAAAGCACCAGCGGCGCGATTCGTGCGCTGCTCGACCTCGCCCCCAAGACCGCCCGGATCATCCGTGACGACGGCACCGAGGAGGAGGTTCAGCTTGATAGCGTTCATGTCGGCGACCGCCTGCGGGTGCGACCCGGCGAGAAGGTACCGGTCGATGGCGAAGTGCTGGAAGGCCGCAGCGCCGTCGATGAATCGATGGTGACCGGCGAGTCCATGCCGGTGACCAAGGAGGTCGGCGCATCTGCCATCGGCGGCACCATGAACCAGTCCGGCGCGCTGGTGATCGAGGCCCGCAAGGTCGGCCGCGACACCATGCTGTCGCAGATCGTCCAGCTCGTCGCCGAGGCGCAGCGCTCGCGCGCGCCGATCCAGCGCCTCGCCGACCAAGTATCGGGGTGGTTCGTGCCGGCGGTGATCGTGATCGCGGTCCTCGCCTTCATCGCCTGGTCGATCTGGGGCCCGGAGCCGCGCTTCTCCTTCGGTCTGATCGCGGCGGTTTCCGTTCTCATCATCGCCTGCCCCTGCGCGCTCGGGCTGGCGACGCCGATGTCGATCATGGTCGGCGTCGGGCGCGGCGCGCAGAACGGCGTCCTGATCAAGAATGCCGAGGCGCTGGAGCATATGGAGAAGGTCAATACAATCATCGTCGACAAGACCGGCACGCTTACCGAGGGCCGGCCCGCCGTCACCGCCATCGTTCCCGCCCCCGGCTTTACCGAGGACGAGGCCCTGCGGCTTGCCGCCAGCGTCGAACGCGCCAGCGAGCATCCGCTGGCGCTGGCCATCGTGCGCGCGGCCGAGGAGCGCGGGATCGCGACTGCACCGGTTGCGGATTTCGACTCGCCGACCGGCAAGGGCGCTTACGGCACGGTCGAGGGCAAGCGCATTCCCCTCGGCAATGCCAAGTTCCTCGCCGAGCAGGGCGTCGACGTCGCGCCGCTGGCCGATGAGGCCGACCGGCTGCGCGAGGACGGGGCAACCGCGATCTTCATGGGGGTGGAGGGCCGCGTCGCTGCCATCTTCGCCATCGCCGATCCGGTCAAGCCATCGACGCCCGAGGCGCTCGCCGCGCTGAAGGCGCAAGGGATCCGGGTGGTTATGCTCACCGGCGACAACTGGACCACGGCGAAGGCCGTCGCGCGCCAGCTCGGCATCGACGAGGTCGAGGCCGAGGTTCTGCCCGATCAAAAGAGCGCGGTCGTGCAGCGTCACAAGGCGGCGGGCGAGGTGGTGGCGATGGCCGGCGACGGCGTCAACGATGCGCCGGCGCTGGCGGCCGCGGATGTCGGCATCGCCATGGGCACCGGCACCGACGTGGCGATGGAGAGCGCGGGCGTCACCTTGCTCAAGGGCGATCTGACCGGCATCGTCCGCGCCCGCCGGCTCTCGGAAGCGGTCATGGGGAACATCCGCCAGAACCTGTTCTTCGCCTTCATCTACAACGCCTTGGGCGTGCCGGTCGCGGCGGGCGTGCTGTATCCGTTCTTCGGCATCCTGCTGTCGCCGATCATCGCGGCGGCCGCCATGGCACTGTCCTCGGTCAGCGTCATCGCCAATGCTGCGCGTTTGCGGAAGGTGAAGCTGTGATGGCGGTGCCGCGGCCTTCGATTTGCTGCTCACCCCTTTGTGCGTCCCCCCGGACCATAATGGCGCGACAATGCAATCCATCAAACGAGGTTTGAAGATGAGAAACGATCACCGCATCAGCCGGCGCGCCGTTCTGGCGGCTGCCGGCGCTCTCCCCCTGCTGATGTCCATGCCAGGACGGGGACATGCCGAAGCGCTGCCTCTGGTCAGCGTCACCAAGGATCCGTCCTGCGGCTGCTGCGATGGCTGGGTCGCGCATATCGAGGCCGCAGGCTTCCCGGTGCGGGTGGTGGAATTCGCCGATATGGACAGCCTCAAGCAGCGGCTCGGCGTGCCGGCCGAGATGGCATCGTGCCACACCGCCGAGGTGGGCGGCTACGTGGTCGAGGGCCATGTGCCGGCCGTAGCGATCCGCCGCCTGCTGGCCGAGCGGCCTGACGCGACCGGACTGGCCGTTCCCGGAATGCCTGCCGGCTCGCCCGGCATGGATTTCCCGGGCGTCAATCCCGAGCCTTATCAAGCGTTCCTGTTCGGCCCGACCACCCGGACCTTCGGGCGCTTCCTCGGTTCGCGGGAAATCTGACACAGGCAGGCCCGACATGACCGCCCAGCTTGCGAAAATTCCGAAGCAGCACCTGGCCGAGGCGGCTTGCCTCCGTCAGCCGGGCGGTCTCGCGGCGTCGGGTGACGCGCGACGTGAACTTGGCCTCGCACGGGCCCGGCGTGTGACCGGGAAGGAAGGCGGCGCATGAGCGGGCGCGCGCGAGCTGTTTTCCGGGCGAGATGCGGACAATTGCGCCAGTTCGCGGTCAGCATTCTGGTGCTTGCCATCGGCGCCCTGGTTCTGCAGGTCCCGGTACATGCCAGCCCCGCCGGACATGCCATCCACCAGCAACAGGCCGCCGCTACGGCAAGCCACTGCGCCGAGCATCATATGCCGGACGACCATGGCGCAGGTCCAAGTGCTGGCTGCGTGAATACGGACGTTAGCCCAAATCTGGTGGATTGCTGCCAGACCTGTCTGGCCGCCGCGGTTCTCGTCGCGCCGCCGGAGTTCGGCCCGCCCGTGAACGGTGAGGCTTTCACGGTTGTGCGCCATGATCCGCACGACCGATCACCCGAAGGCATCCTGAGGCCGCCGCGTCTCGCCGCTGCGTGATGCGCAGGGATCGCCGCGAGAGCGAGAGATGTCTCCGGCCGCTCCGGCGCAAACCCGAAAGACCAGCGAACAGAACGGAGAACCGCGTCCGCGAATCCGGGCCGGCGCTCCGGAACCAAAGGATCAGATCAATGAACCGAACCGCAATCGCCCTTTCTGTCAGCCTGCTGGCAGGCCTGCCCGGCGCTGCCCTCGCGCAGGCCGGGCATGACACCCACCACCCCGGAACCCCGCCCGCGCAAGTGCAGCAGGCGCCCGCTCCAACGCCGCCTTCAGGCCAGATGCCCGGCATGCAAGGGATGATGCCCGAGCAGTGTCAGGCCATGATGCAGGCCATGACCCCGGAATGCATGGGTGCGATGCACCAGATGATGCAGGGCGGAATGAAGCAGGGGATGATGACTTCGCCAAACGCGCAGGCCCCCCATGCGAACGAAAGCCTTCCCGATTTCACCCGGGCCTACGTCGAATCGATGAATGAAATGCACGGACCGATGATGGATGGCGTCATGGCCGACGATCCGGATGTCGCCTTCGTCCGGGGTATGATCCCGCATCATCAGGGCGCGATCGACATGGCCAGGATCGTCCAGCAATACGGGAACGATCCGCAGACCAGGGCATGGGCGGAGCAGATCATCGCGGCGCAGGAAGGCGAGATCGCCGAAATGCAGGCATGGCTGGAGGCGAACGCTGGCGAGGCGCCGGCGTCCTTTGGTCAGACCGGCGGGACCGTCTATTCCGCCAATGAAGGCGGCAACTCCATCAGCGCCATCGATCTCGGCACGGGAGCGGTCGACACGGTTTCGATCCCGGTCGCGCCCCACAACGTCGATCTGACGCCCGATGGCAAGATGCTGCTGGCCGTTGGCGATCCTGCCACCGAGGGGGATCACGGGTCGGACGGGCACGGGCACGGCGCGGACGGCGCGGCCGAAGGTCTGCTGGTCATTCTCGATCCGCAGAACGTCGCGACGCCCAAGGCGACCGTGGCGGTGGGCTCCCACCCGGCCCACGTGGTCGCCGACCGGCTGGCGCGCGCCTATGTCTCGTTGGCCGGCGGAGACGAGATCGCCGTGGTCGACCTCGCACGGGCCGAAGTCATCGGGCGTGTCGCGACCGGGGACTATCCGCACGGCCTGCGGCTCAGCCCCGATGAGACCGAGCTTTACGTTGCCAATGTCGAGGACGGGTCCGTATCCGTCATCGACACGCAGGCGCTTTCCGAGGTGGCGCGCATTCCGGTCGGGACCGCGCCCGTTCAGGTCGGGTTCACGCCCTCGGGCGATCAGGTCTATGTCTCGCTTCGAGACGAGAACCGTGTCGCCGTGATCGACACATCGACCCGCGAGGTGACGAACAGGATCGATGTGGGGCCGAACCCGATCCAGATGTTCGCGACCCCGGATGGAGCCTATGTCTACGTGGCCAACCAGGGCACGGACGCAGAGCCGAACGACACCGTGTCCGTAATCGACACCGCGACCGGGCAGGTTGTGAAGACCCTCACCACCGGCGGCGGCGCCCACGGCGTGTCGGCATCGGCGGACGGGGCTTACGTGTTCGTGACGAATATCGCCGATGACAGCGTCTCGATCATCAACGTCGAGAGACAGGAAGTGGTGAGGACGGTGCCGGTCGGTGATCGGCCGAATGGCATCGTCTACGGCGGCCCGACCCGCTGAGCGAACGGCGCCGGAGTTCGCTCCGGCGCCAGCTTCATCATGCGGAGCGCCGGTTGCACGCGTGCGATGCTTTCGGCGGCCTGCCCGGCGTTCGCATCTGTGTCTATTGGCCGAAGAGAAGCCACTCTCCCCGATCTCGACATTTCGGATCCCATCATTCTGCACGTGCGTGCCTGCTCCCGCATCACGGCACCGTCCTTCAGCGCATTCACCCGACCTTGCAGCCCCAGAAGCTCGTGTGATCGGCGGCAAAATACCCATCCGCCACGCGGAACGTGCCCTGCAGCTCGACGGTATCGCCCGCGCTGAGCGGCACCATGGTCTGCAGCCAGAGCACGGTCGCCTCGGAAACATGATCACCCGAGATCTCGCCGAACGATCCTCGGATTTCGGTCGAGCCGTTCAGCACCAGCCGCCCGCGCATGCGCGCCGTGGTGCTGGAATTGATCTTGTATAGCAGCGTGGCCGAGGAGGTAGGCGTCGGCAGCAAGCATGGCCTCCGCCATTCTCCAGTCCAAATCACCCTGACGACTGGAACCATTTAACGATCTTGGCGATGCTCTCGCCGAACATGGCGATGCCGACGGCAATGCCGAGAATGCCGACGATGATCCATTTGACGAATGCGGACACGGTGCTGATCGAGCGGACCAGGCGAATGCCGTCGTCGAGCGTCTTCACCTCGTCGGGACGCAGGGCAAGCAGGAAGGCTTGCGTTTCCTCGGGCAGGTCCTCGAAGCGTTTCGGTGGATGGTCAGTCATGGGGGTGCCTCCGCAATCCGGATACGATGCTCTTGGCGGTATGGCCGCCCATGTAGAGGCCGGTGAACACGCCGGTGAGCGTCATGAGGATGGTGAGATCGACGGCCTCGATTGCAGCACTGAATGCCGCATTCGCCAACGGACGCAGGATCAGCGCATAAAGCCAGACGAAGGCCAGCAGCCACATCCAGCCGGGCCGCCACGCCCATGTCGATGCAGGGCCGCCCTTGTCGAGTTCGGCTTTCAGCGTCTCGTTCATCATGCGCTGGCTTTCGACATGCTACATGAGGATGTCGGCGGCTTTCGACTCGGCCGCGACGATGGCGTCCTGTAGTTCGCTAGTCGGTATGTCGGGCAATCTGTCTGGCGACACGCCTGCCTTTTCGGCGATGGCGTCGATCACCTTGTCTGCGATCTCGACGCCTGCGCCGCCGAGCTTGTCGCCGAGGATCTTCTGGATGACGGGGACGGCAAGTTCGCTCGCCGCCCCGAGCAGGATCGATGCAATGGCGCTCATGTCAGCCTCCGAGAATGGACGCAGCAACCACGATCAGCATCAGGACGATGAGGACGAGGATCACGGCGGCCGGCAGGTCGCGCCTTCCAGCACTGGGTGCGATGTCGATGGGTGCATGGCCGGCAATCGCGCCGCTATTGATGATTGTCCGGCGTCAGAACGATGCAGGGTCTGGGCCCCTATCAAGTTTCCTGACGCGCTCGACGATGATGAGGACTAGCCGGCCTCCTGGCGGGACCGTATCTGGGCAGCAAGCCTAAACGAACGTTTGACGCTTGTATGATCCCATAGCAAAACGCGCCCATGGCGAAGGGGCAGTTCAAAAAGCCGGTTCGAATCCAGTTGGGTCGAATCGATCGATACAGGCTGGTGTTAGCGGTGAAGGATGCGGCCGAAATCCTCCTCCGAGAGTGGCCGGCAGAAGGTACCCCGCGCCGCACCAGGGCAATGACAGCCTGCCTTGAGGTTATCCGGGGAACCAAGCCGCCAAGTTATGCCCGCAGGTATTTCGTCGCTGAGTGCAAAGAGGCCAGGGTCCTTCTGGAATCGAGATCCGGCGATTTCAGACAAGCCGGGATAACCTGCTCGGGCGTATCATCCTCGAATGGCTGGAGACAGGCGGGTATCTGCCGGTGTGCAAACACGATGACGTCTTGAATGATGTGGAGTGCGCCCCAGCGGGTGCAATTTTATATACTGCGAGTGGTCGCCTGAGCGCTGCAGTATTCTTCCCGACTATAAAAGGAATTTCGAGACTTCATCTCCCCATTGGTGATCGAGCCAAGAGATTGCGCACGTTCGAGACCTGCCATTGGCCATTGCGGGCAGTGCGGACGCCGCGGTTGTTGAGGGCCCGCGCTATCCCGCGCAGGCTGGTGATGCCGGAGCTGCGGATGGTTTCGACGATAGGAAGCACGGCGGTGGCAAACCTGTCAGCCTGGGCGATCGAGATGGTTCGGCCCTTGGCTGCCGCTGCGGCGGAGTTTGTCGGGTTGCCGAGAGCCGCACCGCTTGCCTTTCGCAGGGCGAGTGCGGCCCGCGTTCGCTCCGAGATCATCCGACGTTCCTTTTCGGCGAGTGCCGCATAAAGGTGCAGCATGAAGGGATCGGCATCGGCGCCCAATTCGGCGACGATGAATGGAACGCGCTGGACCATCAGGCCGGCAATGAAGGCGACATCCCGCGACAGGCGGTCGAGCTTGGCGACAAGGACCGGACACTTTGCCAGCCGGGCTGAGGCGAGGGCGGCGGCCAATTGCGGGCGGCGATCGAGCGCATCAGCTCCCTTACCGGTTTCCACTTCCGTGAACTCGTCCAGGATCGAGATGCCCTCGGCTTCGGCAAAACGGGCGACTGCAGCTCGCTGCGCCTCCAGGCCAAGACCCGAACGGCCTTGTCGTTGTGTCGAGACCCTGTAGTAGGCCACCGCGCTCGACATGTTGCAAAACCCCTTGGGTGTTCAAACTGCAAACCACCGTTTGCAGTGTGCTCGATATGGGGCGAGCTGCAAGTCAAGCTGCTGATCCTGTGGAGTTTTCTGGGGGCGAGGGGGCACGTTTCAATGATGTCAACCCGAGACCTTGCCAGAAGGAATGCCGGCGGAGGTCGTGCTCCATGGTCACGGGGCAGCATCAAGGCCAGTGTCAAGCCGATCGACAGGCAGCAATGCAATTGGCGCTGTTTCGGATTTGGGCCGATCAACGCAGTTGTTCGAGTATCTCCTCGTGGGTGGCGAAGCTGACGCGGACATCGGCGGAGGCGGTTTCCTTCCAGTGGGCCCTGGTCTTGAGCCAGAAGATGGCAGCAGTCACGGATTCGCGTCCTTCGCCGGTCGCCTTGCGATAAAGACTTTCCGCCACCCGCAGATTGGCCTTGATCCGGCCGTTTTCGAGTTCGCGGGCATAACTTGACTCCAGGAGTTCCAGATCGGCCTCCAGGACATGGGCGATCTCCTGTGGTGACAGCCCGAAGCCGGCCAGGGTCTCCACCTTGGCGGGCGCCAGCTGATGAGCGGGATCTTCAGGCTCACATTCCATCTTTGCGCCCCGCCTGGCAGTTTTCACGTCGAGAACGCGCCTCGATACAGCCGGTGCACTGCCTGTCACCGCCGAGACGCTCAGCGCTGCTCATCGCGATGGCGCCTTGAAGGTCACGGTGCCGTCAATTGTCTGCGGAGCTGCAAGGGCAGGGCTCTGTTCAACATGAGCGCCATGCCCGGGAGCCGACACGATGATGCGCCTGATCTCGTGCACCTGCTCGATCGGCCTGCCGTCGATGCCACCATGCTCGGTCAGGGTGACTTCCTTCCAGCGGGCCCGGGCCTTCAGCCAGAAGATGGCAGCGGTAACAGCCTCGCGCCCTTCGCCGGTTGCCTTGCGGTAAAGGTTCTCGGCAACCTTGGCATTGGCCTTCGTATGGCCATGGTCGAGTTCCTGCCGATAGTGGCGGCGCAAGGTCTTGGGATCGATGCCGATCAGGCCGGCAATTTCCGTCTCGGGAATGCCATAACCGGCAAGCGTCTCGACCTGGCGCCGATGGTAAGCATCCGGCT
>NZ_JBMDKS010000037.1:0-32157 GCF_057809835.1 Mesorhizobium sp. FG116 | reverse complement strand
CTGGCGTCGGCATAAGCGCAAAGTCCTCGCATGGGCCCTGCGCCATGCACGCCAGACCTCGGCAACATCGCCCTGCCCTGCATGATCGTTGCCCTCCCCCGTCACGCCCGCAGGTCGCATGGCGGCGGGAAGAGCCAGACTTGTCGCACCGCTCAGCAATTGCCGCCGCGTGACGACAGACAGACTCATGCTATGGTCGGAATCAACCATGATCCGAGCTCCAAAATGTCAAACAAAATGCAACGTGTGATATGTAAAAAATCACATGAGCGAGTGCGTATCGGGAAGATAATAGGTGATGATTTTGAAATCAAGTGATATGTTATCAATCACTGGTTCACAGATTCGGGCTGCCCGAGCACTTCTTCGTTGGAGCGCAGAAGACTTAGCGAAGGCTGCAAGAATTGGAATTGCCACGGTACGAAGAGCAGAAAGTGAAGATGGGGAGCCATCAACGACTGTGGCAAACCTGCAAGCCATACGATCTGCTTTGGAACTGGGGGGCGTTCAGTTCATCGCCGGCAACGGCGGCGGGCCCGGCGTGAGAATGAAGAAGTAAGCGCCAGCAAAGCAGCGGGAACTGGCGCGAGTGGTTGAAATCCTGCTTGAGGAGTTCGAGGATGCGCTGCGCGGCGGCGGCGCCGACTTCAAGAAGAAGGGCCGCATCCTCAAGATCATCCTGTTCGGCTCCTACGCACGCGGTGACTGGGTTGATGAACCGCACACCATGAAGGGCTACCGCTCGGATTATGATCTGCTGGTCGTCGTCAACAACCGCAAGCTGACCGACTTTGCCGGCTACTGGTCGAATGCCCGCGATCGCTTGTTGCGGGACCAAGGTGTGACGACGCCAACGAGCTTCATCGTTCACTCGCGCCGTGAGGTGAACACGGCATTGCGCGAAGGCCAGTACTTCTATTCCGATATCCGGCGCGAAGGCATCGTCCTCTACGAACTGGACGGCGAGCCATTGGCGGAACCCAGACTATTGACTGCAAATCAAGCTTATAGCTTGGCTCAGGAACATGTCTTGGAAAGGCTGCCTGCGGCATTGGAGTTTCGTGCAACGTCGGAGTTCGCTTCCGAACATGGTTGGATCAAGCGTTCAGCCTTCTTGCTGCATCAATCATTGGAAAGCCTTTATTCGACCGTCCTACTAACGCTAACCAACTACAGCCCTCCGTCCCACAACTTGCAGTTCCTGCGCTCCCTGGCGGAGGACCAGGACCGACGGCTAACGGAAATCTGGCCGCGCGATCAGCGCCGATATGTCGCCTGGTTCAACACGCTGAACGAAGCTTACGTGAAGGCTCGGTATTCAAAGCACTACGACATCAGCGAAGAAGCTGTAGCGTGGCTGGGCGAACGCACATCGGCCTTGCACATATTGGTCGAGAAGATTTGTCGGGAACATCTCACCAAACTGCAGAAAGCTGCAGAGCGGTCTATCCAAACTTGATATGGAATTTCGCATTCGAGGGCCGTGATCGGACAGGCAGGTTCTGGCTCCATATCTCGACAACCGGACATTCTGGTCACGCAAGTTCCCTAGCATAAGCGGGGCAGGCGTTCTTGAACACGCGCATGTCAAAGCACTCGGCAGGCACCTCTAGAATTCAATTGGTGGTCCGGCGTGAATCGGGGGGCGCAAATCCGATCAGCCAAATGGCCACATTTGGTTGGCTCTCAAGAGCGCCGCGCCGAGTGCGATCGTCGCCATACTTCCTAGAAGCACGGCCGTGGCCAGGAATAGCCCCTCATAACCAGCGGCTCCGATCACAGGCGTGCTGAGTAGCGGGGAGATGAATTGGCCGATGAACACCGACGCCGTCAGCACGCCGCCAGCCAATCCCCGGCGATGCGGTGGCGCAAGAGCGAGCGTCAGCCCGACAAAGGTCGGCGACACCGCCGCATAACCCGCACCGATCAAGGCAGCACCTGCCAGGGTGAACAAAGGCGTTGGTGAAGTCATCAGCAACAGGAAACCAGATGCAATACCGGCAAACCCAGCCGAATAGACGCCCGCGTATCCGATTGCACGCAGTATCCGGGAGTAGACCAACGCAACACTGCCGCCGCTCAGCATCAGCACGCCGAGCGCCACGCCCGTCACGGCGGCGTTGCTGTAGCCGCTGGCTTCGAGGAAAAACGGGAGCTGTGTGGGAATGATGAAGAAAAACATGTTCGTCAGCGACTGCAGAGCTATCAGGCCGAAAAATGGCAGTTGCCACTTCTTTGCTGCATCTTGGAATATGGATGGAGATGCATCCCGGCCGACGGAAGCCGGCCGCCGTGGCTCCACGATCGCCATCCACGCTATCGGTAGTACCAGCAGGGCGAGCCCGTACACGCCGAAGACCCACCGCGGCGATACAACCGCGACCACGCCTGCAAGCAATATGAACACCAGGCCGCCAAAGTTTCGAGCGGAGATCTGAAGTCCCGTCAGCGTGCTGCGGGCCTCACCAGTGAAATAGTCGCCGATCAGGGCGGTCTGCGCGGTCATGATGAATGCAACCGCAATCCCCAAGGCAATGCGGCTGAGGAAGATCGTAGGCAAGTCGGGGAGGTACATTCCGGCGCTGCCTGCGGCCACGAAAAGCAAGATACCGACAAGCAGCAGGACGCGCCGCCCGATCCGGTCCACGGCAAGCCCGGCCAGCGGAGCAAGCAGCGCAATGCTCAATGAAGGGGCAGTGACCAAGAGCCGCGTCAGCAATGCGGAATGAGGGTCGTCCGCGAACAATTGTTGCAGTCCCGGAAGCGCGGGGCTGATCGTTGCGTTGGCCATCACGGTCAGCGTCGCCGCCATCAACAGCGCGACTGCGCGGCTATCGCGCCAGATCGGCATTTCAGTTGTTCTTGATATGCTCTCCATCTCATTTCCCTTGCCATATTTGTGGTTGCAAGGGATGCTACGACTTCAAGCCAACTTGAGGTCAAGCATGAAAATGATGGACATTGGCGAGGTATCGGGGCGCTCTGGGGTAGCGCCCTCTACGCTGAGATACTATGAGGAGATCGGGCTTATCCGATCCGTCGGTCGGCACGGGCTGCGCCGCCAGTACGACGCAGACGTCCTGCTGAAGCTCTCGCTGGTCGCGCTCGGCAAAGCGGCAGGTTTTTCACTCACCGAGATCGCTCCGATCCTTCGCCAGGACGGCCGGGTGGAGTTGCCGCGGGAGGAACTGCGCGCGAAGGCAGACGACATAGGCGGGCAGATGGCAGGCTTGAAGATATTGCGCGACACGCTTAGGCATGTCGCCGACTGCAAGGCGCCCAGCCATCTCGAATGCCCGGCATTTCGCAAGCTCCTGAAATCAGCGTCTAACGTTGCACAGCCACGAAAGGCGCCGCAAAGGCCAGGAACATAGGTCAGAGAATGCCGGCGATGGGGCCGTTTTCGGTCTGGCGGTTTTCGGGCGACCGACCAGCCGAAGCTGCCGTTCCTGCCTCGCCAATCCCACAGCTGCTTTCGACCGGATATCGCCAACCTTCAGGGCTGCGTTTGGCTCCGGCGGCCCGTGCTGACCACAGTGTCCAGCAAACGGAGAGAGCGCATAGCGTGCCTTCGCCCCGGGCTACCATTTTCCTCGCTGCCACTAACGCCGTTATCATGTCGTGGTAGCACTCGTTGTGATCGCTTGAATGGAAGTTCTTCATGCCGACTGAAACACGATCCCCACGCCTTGCAGTTTTGATCGATGCCGATAACGCGTCGGCCAAGATCGCCGACGGGCTGTTCGAGGAAATCGCGAAGATCGGGGAAGCCAGTGTTCGGCGCATCTACGGTGATTTCTCCAGCGCCCGCTCGAAGGGCTGGGCCGATATTCTGTCGAAACACGCCATCATCCCACAACAGCAATGTGCCTATACAACGGGCAAGAACGCCTCCGACATCACGCTGGTGATCGACGCAATGGACCTTCTGCACAGCGGTCGGTTCGACGGATTCTGCCTCGTTTCGTCCGACAGCGACTTTACCAGGCTTGCCGCCCGCATTCGCGAACAGGGCGTCGATGTGTATGGGTTCGGCGAGCAAAAGACCCCGGAGAGTTTCCGGCAGGCGTGTCGGCGTTTCGTCTATACGGAGAACCTGCTGCCGACCGCGCCGGCCAACGCGACCGACGCCGTTCAAACAGCCACGCCTCTTCAGCCACCGAGCAAGGCGGCGGCAATCATCAAACGGGTAATCGCACAAATGGAGAGTGAGGATGGCTGGGTAGCGCTCGGTGCGGTAGGCAACCAGCTTGCCAATCTTGCTTCCGAATTCGATCCGCGCACCTTCGGCTTCCGCAAATTGAGCGACCTTGTTCGAAAGACGAACGAGTTTGAAATCGACCATCCCGAGGGTGGGACAATGCGCATCCGGGTGAAGCCTGCGCCGTCCGGGCGCTCAAGCCCAAGACGCGGCGGTCGTCCTGATCGGTGCAGACTTATTCCAGGTTTAGTGGGATGGACTTCTTTGGAGCAGACATCCTTCGTGCCATCAGCAGAGGAAGGAAGCCGCTTTGCGGAATGAGGAACTGGACGTCTCTCCTGACAATCGCCCGGTCAGCCCGTCGGCCGAACGCAACAAGGGCCCGATCGCCGACGTCCTGAAACGCATCTTGCCCGATCATGGCACGGTACTCGAAATCAGCAGCGGCACAGGGCAACATGTCGTTCATTTTGCCCGCACGATGCCGTACCTCACATGGCAACCCAGCGAATGCGACGAACCTTCCCTCAAATGGATCAAACAGTGGATGGCGGCCTAAACGCTCGAAAATATTCTACCCCCCACTGCGCCTCGACGTGACCGAATTGCCTTGGCAGATAGGATCCGCGGCAGCGGTCGTTTGTCTGAACATGATTCATATCGCGCCGTGGTCTGCTACGGAAGGACTCATCCGTGGTGCGGAAACCGTCCTTGACCAAGGCGGCATCCTCTTCCTCTACGGCCCATATCTGCGAAGCGGTGTGCAAACATCGCCGAGCAACATGGCGTTCGACAACGAACTGCGGGCGCGCAATCCGGAATGGGGTTTGCGCAATGTCGAGGGTGTCACCCGCTGCGCTGTGTTGCACGGCTTCGGGCAACCAGAAATCCGTGAGATGCCCGCGAACAATCTGTCGGTCATATTCCATCGGTAATGAATCCGAACTGAAGCTTACTCACAGAAGGACTGGACAGGGGCCGTCTGCTGACTGTCCGGTTATGGCCGAAGCATAGAGAAAGCCGACGTTCGGCCAACGACCCCCAAGACGGCTATTCGCGGGGGCAGTGCCCCCGCCTGAAAGCCGACGTTCGCTGAGCCCGCGGATGATCATCGTTGTGCACCCACGCAACAACGAATACTGCATTAGGGCGAACAAACTGACCGCCGCGAACACGACAGTTGACGT
Organism: Mesorhizobium sp. FG116; assembly: GCF_057809835.1. Lineage (NCBI taxonomy): Bacteria > Pseudomonadati > Pseudomonadota > Alphaproteobacteria > Hyphomicrobiales > Phyllobacteriaceae > Mesorhizobium > Mesorhizobium sp. FG116. Next base: position 26,769 of record NZ_JBMDKS010000037.1, on the reverse strand, counting down.
TGCCACGTTTTCGGTGCCGGCCGCGTCGGCAAACTCGGTCAACACAGCGTCACTCCGCCGGGTCAGTTGGTGGTCCATCCGTGCGCAGGTGGCACGACGTGCTGTGCGCGTGAGGAAAGGCCCGTGACGTTCACAAGGTGTGGAGCAGCTCGGGACCTTCGCCTGCGAGTTAGAATGTCGGGTCGGGAGGCTCGCCGTGATCGTGCTCGTTTCGCCACCTGCATCGCGGTGCGGAGCGCGGTCCGATCAGCGCCAGAACGGCTTCGTGTCGGAAAATTCTTGGTGCGCTTCTTCCGCTTTTTCCAGAAGTTGCCGGTGCCGCGCCTCGTCTCTCCCGCGCCTCTCGGCAAGGTCGGACAGGCCGGCTGCCTCCAAAGCTTTGGGAACGGTAACGAGATCAGTGAGCAGCCCGAGCCTGTCCTGCAAGTCCGCGAGCGACCTGATGAATCGTTCCGCCCGCTTGCGCGCCTTCCGTTCGGGGAACAGCGAAGCGAAGAAGTCGGACGCGTATCGTAGCTTCTTCGCGTCTTTGCGCACCTGATGTCGCGCATCGTGGTCAAGAGAGGCGAGCCCTTCGCCTCCGCGGCGGATCTTGCGCCTGTAGCGGCGCAACGATTCGATCGCGAAATCCCGCGCCTGCTGCCGCTCGACGCCGCTCTGATCGGCACTGGCCTCCGGATCCTTGGCCAGTAACGAGCACAGGTCGAGCATGACGGTGCGCGCGCGCGGCGAGCCCAGCTCACTCTCCACCCTCACATATTCGTCGTTCAGCCTCGCGACCAAGCGTGCGCGCGCCGCATCATCGAGGTCGTCTGCCGCGATCACATCGAGATCGCGCGCCGGACCGAGCACGTTCGCCAGCCACTTGAGCTCGGAGCCGAGACGCTCGAACTGGGGGTGCTCGAACGCCCGCTTGAAGACTGAGAAAGCCGAACGCAGACGGCGCAGCGCCACGCGTGCCTGATGAAGTGCCTCGCGATGCGTCTGGTCGATCATGGCCTCGTTAAGGCGGTAATGCCTCATGCAGGAGGCAGCAACGACGGCGAAGGCCTCCCAAGGCGTACTTTCTGGCGGCAGGACCACCGGCTCTGCTGAATAGTGCGTGGAGAGCGGTCCCAGAAGCCGATACCCGCGTTCCGCCTTGTTCAGCACGCCGATCCGGAGCGCGACGGATCTGCTTATGAGCCGAGCCAAGGCGAAGAGCGAGGACGCATCTCCCGACTTCAGCTCGAGCTCCAGTTCGCAGATGCCGCTTCGCCGCTCACCTGCGTGAGCCTCGCCCCGATCGAGCACGACCTCGATCTGCGAGCCCTCCCAGTCAACATCCCAGGCCAGCCGCTTTACGCGGAGTTCGAATACCGGTGCGAGATCGTGCGCGTTATTCCCGAGCATCACCTTGAGCGGCGTGCTGTCGTCGAGGATTGGACGGTCGTCGAAGACCGACTTTTCCCATTCGGGCCGGGCGAACAGACCGGCCGCCACCGTGCCCGCGGCTTTGACCGTCTGCATGCGTTGACCGTCCGACTGCCGGATACGGAGCGTGAACCCCGCCCGTGACAGGCGCAGCGTTGGCGTGTCGAAATAGGTCGACGTGAGGTCCAGACGGCGCGGCGCGCCGGGAAGGAGTCCGGACGCCAGCAGAGCTTCTGCCGCCTCCGGTGTCAGCTCAAGCTTGAGTTCAACCTCGTTGGTCATGTCACACACCACACATCACGTTCAATCGATGGACATCTATCGCCACAGTTTCCACGGCATCAACTAACGGCGCCGCACGAAATTCGGGGGAGATCGATCTCACGCCACCAGACCTTCCATGTGTCGGCGTTTCGAGTGGTCAGTTTGCGCCAAATCAAGGCGCACGGTCTTCACGCTCGACCTTAGCGTCGCGCAATTTGTGAGCGGACGGGTGCGGATTTTTCGTATGGTGCGATCACCGAAGCCTACCATCAGGCTGTGATCGCAGTCGGCCACGAGGCCAAGGTCACTATATTACTTCATGCTGCACTTGCATTCCGGTGCTTGTGGCGGTTGCAAAACACGACCACGTTTTATCATCGCTCGAAGCGAAGCACCCTTTTCCACAATCCACGAACAGCGGAAGATGAGGCTCAAGCCGAATACCCCATCTGCCGTGCTGCGATGACAAATGAGGCCGCTTTCTACGGCTCAGAACTCCCACGGAGAGATCAGCTCGAGGGTAGTCGTGCCGAAGTCAGTCAGATTACGGGTCGCCAAGCGTCCGCCATTCACTCGCGCGATGGCGGCGATCATCCCATCCGGTGCCGACATGCCTCGTCCTTGGCGCGAGGCGGTTCCCATGATTTCACCATAGGCAAGGGCTGCCTCTTCGGTCAGCCCGAATATCCGGTCGGCAAAACGACGGCGCCATTCGGAAAGCCCCTGTTCCAGCCGTCCGGCACGCTGATCGGGCACGATCTTCTGAATCCCGAAAGCGATCTCCGCAATCGTTACGGTGGGTAATGCAAGCTCGGCATCGTGCCGCACAAGCCAAGCCATGACGGCCGGGCTTGGCGCCTTATTCAGCGTTTCCGAAATCACATTGGTATCGAGAAAGATCAAAGCTCAGGTCCGGTATGAACTTTGCGCCCCTCTCTGATGATCGCCTCGAGATCAATATCAGTGCCGTTATCAGTCGACATGCGCGCGTAGAACGTTGCAGCCGGTTCGCGACCGGCTTCACGGACCTCGTAGGACTCCAGCGCGCGCTCGACCACGTCCGCGATCGAGCGATTTTCGCGACGGGCAAGCCGGTGAGCAAGGTCTCGCGCCTTGGCACTTCGCACAGAAAGTTGAGGTTCGGCCATGCTGGTCTCCTTCGTTCCGAATATAGGCCACCTTTAACTTGCCATCAAGATGGCATCTGCTGGCACGGTACCCTATCATGACCCGAGCCGCCGTCCATTGGTCGTTGCTCGCACCATACGACAACATGTCGGGACGCTGCGATTATATCGACATGATTTGCTGACCTGCCCCACTAGGGAAGTCCACCGGATAAGTTGGAGTTCCGGCGGTTATGGTCGTCGAGATTGGCTGACCGGGTTGAAGCGTAGAACAGGCCGAGGCTGCGAGCCAAGATGGCTTGCGGAGCCGGTGGGATGTAGCCGAGCGAACTGTGGGGCCTGATGTTGTTGAAGTGCTGACGCCAGTTTTCGATCACGATCTGCGCCCCCTTCAGCGTGTAGAAGATTTCGTCATTCAGCAATTCATCGCGCAGCTTGCCGTTGATGGGGAAGACGGCCCCGCTCCCGATAAGGGACCGTATACTGGTCCCACACTGCAAAAAGGAGCATTCCGATGAATCCAGCCACCGTAGGCCTTGACCTCGCCAAGAATGTTTTTCACGTCCATGTCGTCGATGCATCTGGCAGGACGATTGATAGCAAAAGGCTCACTCGCCGTGATCTCCTTCCCTATTTCAAAGCGTTGCCGCTTTGCCTGATCGGTATTGAGGCCTGTGCAACTGCCCACAATTGGGCCCGTCAGTTGCAAGGGCTCGGCCATGACGTGCGCCTGATTCCTCCAAGTTACGTCAAACCTTTCGTGCGTCGCGGCGCAAAGAATGACGCCACTGACGCAGCGGCAATTTGTGAAGCGGTGACCCGACCCAACATGCGCTTTGTTCCGATCAAATCGCGTGATGATCAGGCGTTCCTGATGCTGCACAGAGCCCGAGGCCTCCTGGTTAGGCAGCGAACCATGGCGGCGTGTGCGCTCCGGGCGCACTTGGCCGAGTATGGGATTATTGTCGCACAGGGCATACACCGGGTCGACGCCCTCATTGCGAAGCTAGGTGAGATACGAGCAGACCTTCCTTATGATGCATCCTTCGCATTGGATGCTCTCGTCGGACAACTTGATACCCTGAACCGGCAGATCGATCGGATCGATGTCCGGCTGGCTGAGATTCATAAGACCAATGCGATTTGCCGCTTGCTTGCGACTATACCGGGAATCGGGCCGATCACCGCGACCGCATTCGCCGCCACCGTACCGGATCCGTCCACGTTTCGATCAGGGCGTGAGTTTGCGGCCTGGCTCGGCCTGACGCCACGCCAAAACTCATCAGGTGGCAAGCACAGGCTCGGTGGCATCACCAAACAAGGGGATCGGTATCTCCGCCATCTGTTGGTATTAGGAGCGCGGACCGTGGTGCGCTATCCAAAAGCCCGTTCTCGTGTAGATGGCCCATGGATTGAAGCTTTGCTGGAACGCCGCCGCCCAATGGTTGTTGCCGTCGCGGTCGCAAACAAGCTGGCGCGAACGATCTGGGCAATGCTATCCACCGGCGAGATGTTCCGGACAGCTCACCCGTGAAGGGCATATGAACTGAGGCACGAAGAGATGGCACAAGTGCAATGAAAGCGTGATGGCAAATCGGCAGAGCTGAGGATCGAGAAAGCCCGAAGAGCTTTAAGCGCACCAAAGCGCGTCCCGTTGATGAGGCCTCGATCCGCGGACACCATCAGGGCCAGCAATCATGTAGGGGCTGCACAAACAGGCCGAATACATGAACGCACCCGCCGATGCACATTACGCTCAAAACACTTGCGCCCGCGGGGCCGTCTATACATGAAGCTCTCACAATAGCCATTCTCCCAAGGTGAGCCGAGTTCGATGTAGAGCGTTCTCACACCGATCCGGCCAAGCTGCAACGTCTTCGACGGCTGGATTTCTCTATGCCGCTTTCCGGGCCGGCGACCTGTTCCGGGTGGCGTTGCGGCGGATGCCGCTGCTATCTCGGTGCCCAGATTTGTTCTGGAATGGTGGAATTTTGGTGCGCCCGAAAGGGTGAAACCAAGCACTGCTACGTTATTGTATGTGCTTTATAATTTCAATGGTGACTACTTTCCGGATGGATAAGCGGAGGCATGGATGCGCTATTGGCGGTCATGAATTCCTGTACTTCGTCAGCTATCCAAGATCTTTATGTCTGGACCTTCGGGGCGTCCTGATTGCCCATACGGTAGACAAGATCATAGCCCCATTCGACGTCTAGTCTGGCTTCTGGGAATAGCAACACAAGGCGACCGGCGGCGAAGTCTTCTGTAACCAGCACGCTTCGCCCAAAGGACGTCGCGTTCGCCTTGAAAATGTTGGCAATGCCATAGACAATGCCGAGACGGTCGCCGAGAACATGCTTGGCGCCAACAAGGCCTACCACGCCAAAACCTGGTTCTGGTCGGACCAGTACGACACGAAAATGCAGATTGCCGGCCTTAATACGGGGTATAACCAGGTCGTACCGCGCAAAGACGTGGAGGCGGCCGTTTCCTTCTGGCATTTCCGAGATAAGCAGCTATTGGCCGTCGACGCGATAAATGACGCGCGCGCCCACATGGTGGGCAAACACCTGGTCGAAATGGACCCTTCGCCTGAAATACCCGCGATTTCAGACACAACGACCGATCTGAAAATGTTCCTAAAACAGTGAGCGACGCATAGTCCGTCGACCCAACGATGAGCTTCCTGAACTGATCGGCTCAATATCGGGCTATACTCAGGCTATATCCGCATTGTCTTAGGCGGCTTGCTTTCGGGCGGTCCCGACGGCCCCTGTTTCGATGCGGTTTTCGGTTTTGAGCAACACCAGTACGAGCGACATTAAGGATATAGCGTTGCTTGTCCTTGCCAGCCCAAAAAGGCAGCCGGCAGGAATCGATTCCTGTATGCATTTTCCAACGTTACAAATCCTTTTTGGTCACTTGACCGTCACAGCCGTGGACTTCAACCTGGCTCCCTTCACCGGGGTGTCGCTGACAGCTACAGAAAGTTCCAGACGAGGGTCGAATGGCCATAGCGGCGAAGTTGGCTGACGCGAAGCTGTATGTCGGCTTCGCTCTAGGACCTGGCCTGGTATCCTCAGTCTTTGGAGCTTGACGGCGCCATCTGGTTGCCTCAACTTGGGTTAATCCCGTTCCTCTCACTATGCGCGGCGCGCAATTGCATGTGACATGAGTAAGCCATTTCATAAGCCTGTCCGCATCCAGCTTGGGCGGGTCGATCGTGATCGTATAATTGTAAGTACGGCAGACGCAGCGTCCGTGTTGCTCCGTGACTGGCCGACGCAGGAGTCTGTGCGGCGGATCAAGGCAATGAAGGCGTGCCTGGATGTAATGAAGAACGGGGCGCCTCCCAGCGTGGCTCGAAACGCGTTCATCGCAGCCGCAAAGGAAGTCGGGGCCTATTTGGATGATTATACCCTCAAGTCCTGACTTGCGCTTAGGATGCCCCATTTCGGCACATGTGTTAACCTAAGTCAGCGGCACGAAGATTGCATCGGCATCTCCAAACAACCTGGAGAGGCAAATGCGCATCAGTTCCAAACCAGCAAAACGGGACGGCTGGCCGAAGAAGCCTTTCGATGAGCGTTTAACCAGAGAAAGCATCCACTTTGATCCGGACGGCGTAACGCTTACTCTGGTTGTCAAGGACATCTATAGCAAGGCATCGAACCAGCGTTATTCGATCCGTTTGACCGAAGATGACCTCGCGACGATCCTTGATTGCCTTCCTGAGACATTCAAGGTTAAGGCGGCGTAATGGAGTTGCCCGCTGCGGCGCCATAGGCTTTCCAGGCAGTTGAGCCTATAGAGCCTTATGGCTATAGCTGCAGCATGACTCATGATGAAAACCAGCCTTCAAGAGCTTTCTCGCTCCTTGCGCAAAGAACAGTCAGCACTGCTGTTGACGGCGGCCAGGACTGGAGGTGTGCCAAGCAACAGCACGATCCAGCGCGTGGCCTATCTCGAACTGAACATAGCCGCGATCGAGAACACCATTACAGACCCAGTTTCGTGACGATGCCGAACGACGATTAGGTATCTTCCCTTGATTGCGAGGCGTGAGAGCGGCCAAGCGACTTTGCGCGAAATGTTGGATATGAAGTGAAACGACAATCGCGGCAAATAGTGATCGACGCAAACAACTGCTGTTGCCTATCGTCTTTCAGACAGCTGAGTTCCCGACGAGCTGCCGCAGCCAGGATCATCGACCATCCAGATTGCAGAGGGAGACTTCTTGTTCGCAATCAGTGCAGGTCACCTGGCCGCAGTCGCCTTGAATAAGGGTCGTGAAAAACAGAAACCTTTCCGATGGTCACTGGCTCGTTCTTGCCAGTACTTCACGTTGCGCTATGCTTTTGATTGCTAACCCGGTAGGCCAGCTGGGGGACCGGTGGGCCGACGCCCGAACAGCTTAGCAGTCTGTCGATCCTCATTATTTCCAAACCTTGTTGCCGCTTTCGAGCGGTTTTTTTGAACTCCTTGACCGTTTGAGGTGGTCAATCCCGGCTTCCCAGAATTGCCGCGCAAACAAAGTCGCCCGGCCAGCCGGAGCCGAGAGGGCGTCCCTTTTGCTCGCCCCGTCCAAATATTGGACCGGCCTGATAGCTGCCTGAAAGTCCAACGCCTTTCCCTGTCAATCAACTGGCCGCAGCCTTTACCTTTTTTTACCCAGATATGGAGACAACGTAATCTCGCTCAAGGGTATTTATCGAACAGTCCATGCAACGGGCCGTTCCTTAGGGGGATAAACATGCATAGTCTGAAACTCGCTCTGGCGGCGCTGGGCTTCGTCTTGTCAGGGTTGCTTCTCCCGACTTTTGGTTCGCCGGCATTTGCTCAATCGTGCACGACCGACGGAAGCGGGCGATGCTGTTTAGGCGGCGTATCCAAGTCGATAATCAAGAAGGGCCACTTCCAGACAAACGGTAAGGGGTATTCGAAAGGCGAAGAGCATCATTCATACGCACTGACGATTCCTAACAGCTGCTCTGTCCCGTTGGTCGTGGGTATCGAATTCGATTGCGGGTTCTCAGCGCCGCCCTATCGAGGCGAGGATAGGATTCTTCCGGGTGGTGACGTCAACAAATACTACGTGCTGCGACCTGGATGCCAGTTCAACGTATGGGAAAAGATCAAGGGCAAACGAGCGGATTTGTCAGACGACGGTGTTCCGGCCAAGAAGAATTCTGTACGAACTGATAAAAAGGGAAGTGTACCGAATCCAACCGGCGCTCAGGGGAAACATCCCAAATACTCGCAGCTGACGGCCAAACAGCGGTCGCAGTATGACAGTTGCCTTACAGCTGATCCGGACTGGCCTGAGAAGTCATATAATGACCTTACCAAGTCTATGGCTAATTCTTATAGCGGCAGCCGGAGAAAAGCATATATTGATGCAAGGCGGAAATTGTTTTCTGCCTGCACCTTGCCTGGCAAGATCACGGTCGAGGAACGAGTTTCCTATTGCTATTACAGCGCACGCTACAACGACCATGTAATGAATATGTTTGCTCAATGGGGAAAGACCGCGCCGGGACGGAGGTATCAAGCCGCCTTTGATTCTTGCAGCCGCCAAGAAAGCTCATTGATCTATGATCGGATCAAGACAGATCAACAGATCAAGAATGAAGCCAAAAGCATGCTGGATGCGCGGCCCGCTAACAGGCGGAGCGGAACAGGTACGGCCACTGATGGCGTTTGCGCGTGGAGCACACAGAAATGCAAGGCGCTGGGACTGCAATGATCGCTTGCCCCGGACAATAATGGACCTCCTAAAAGCAACAATAACTTCCGTCATACGCCACAGCTTGTGGAACAAAATTGAAAGAGGCTAAGCGTGACCCTGGGGTTGGTATTGATAATGTGGCTGGCATTTACAGACGACACGTATTCTTGCACGCTGCAGGTCCCGATGTTTCAACACGAACTGCTGAATGCGGCGTCATAAAAGCACTGAGCCGACTAATCCTCGATCTGTGTCAGAATGGACAATTTGGGAATCCGATATGGAGCATACTTGAGAGGCAGAACGGCTCCCTGCCCTTCCAACTATTGAAGATATTGGAGACGCGGTGCGCCCCACGCCTGTTCAACTGCTAATCGAAATGAACCCCGTCACCGGAGTGGCGGTGGCGGGGCTTGGGGAGGTGCCGACAACAGGGCGGGTACTGACCGGGCTTAGTGATAACCTTCAGCTGGTCGGTTGGTTGCAGCAGCTTCAACGTTTTTCTGCTATTTTGCTAATCCGGCCGGTGATGCACAATCTGGCCGAAATGCAAGACGAGTTGGATAAAACAGCACTGCGGCGCGCTGTGCTGGCGGCGTTGCGGTGGAAGCACGAGTGAACGGAGCAACAGCTGGCGGCTCCGCATGGAACAAGCCGCCATGCAGGCTCATGTCATTCGACGATCTTCCAATACGAATCCTTTCGGATCACCTGGCCATCACGAAATGTATAAAAATCACAGCCGTGGACTTCCACGCTGGCTCCGTTCACCGCTGTGCCGATGAGTGTCCATCTGGATAGCCCGCTGATCTGGGTTGATGGAGGCATGTGTGTCTGGCCGAGGAGTTGACCAACTCATTAATTGAGACTTCAATTGCTCTGGCAGCATGGAAGCCGCATGCGGGTCGGTCGCTTTGGATATTGCTCGAACCATATCTGTGCTCGGTGGCCGACCCCCATATTGGTCGAAGTGTTGGTGCCGGAGGGCCATCGAAGCGAATTTTGAGGCAAATAGCTATGAAGCTCAGGTGAGCTTACAAACTCATTCCAGATCGACTTGAATAGCCCCTAGATTTGTGGACGCCCTCATCCCTAATTTTGAGGCAAGGAGGCCATAATGGGGACCGGCAATTTCAGTGACGATTTGAAACGCGATGCTGTGGCTCAGATCAAGGCAACCTAGAACGTGTGCGCTCGCAATCACAGGGCGCCGATGATTTGAATCGCTGACAATTCACTTGCTCCGATCACCCCGGTTGAAAGATTCTGCTTGCTTTGTCGATGTGCGCCGTCGGACCAAAAAGCTTTTTCTATTGAGACTTTCGACGATCCAGGAGCGTGCCCACCTAATCGCCACAGGACGAACATTTGTCGATCTTGGCGGATGACGGCGCTTTTCTCGAAGCCGGCGTTGCCGAGAGCGCGGCGTCTGGCGAGCTTTTCCATCCGAATGAGGATCTCGTCCAGGTCCTGTTGTTCCCGATCGAGCGGAAGGCCGTGCCACCGTTTTAGTTCGCGACGCGGCTCGCACTTGGGACCGGCGATGGCGTCGATGAACAATTCGAAGCCGGGGATAGCGCCAACATCTTCTCGTCAAGCGCGGCCGGCACCATCGATATAGCGAGGGTATTCGGCAGCGGGATCAGCTTCGGCGACCGCCTCGATCGTGATGTGTGCCGCTAGCCGTCGCCCAAGTCGTAGGTGAGTTCCGCGATGCCGCGGCTCGACCGACGAGTCGAGCCGCATGGTCTTCGCCGACTAGGTAAGCAGGCCCAGTGCGGCACGTGCAATTTGACCGCGCGTATATACCGTACGAAAGTCCATTGGATAGCCTGCTCCAAACCCGAGGAGGACACAATGGTCAGGTCGCAGGAGCATTGCCCCATTTGTGGAAAATCAGCAAAGTTGAAGGCTGGTGCCACCATGGATCACATTGTAATCGATTGTCGGAACTGCGGTCTGTTTGGGGTATCGGAGCCCTTCCGGGAGGCCGCGCCTGCGCTTGCCCCCTTCCGTAAGCGATTGGCTCTAAATCACGCTCGCGACCGTGCACGCTACGGGGTGATGCCGATCATCACCAACTACGACGTGCCGTAACAGTTAGGGTCAGGACCTATTAATATGATTGAAATGGCGTTCGAAATGGCGAGAGATGCAAGGAAAAGTCCGCGGAGCGGGGTCGTTCCCCCGGTCGAGGACTTTGACGCGGCAGTCCGACGCCAGTTCGATCGTCCTTCGGATCGGGTGGATTTGCACGGGCTACAGTGTCGCAAAGCCTTGAAAGGCTTCAGCCTTCCAGCGGCTTCGCTCCTCGTATCCGCACAAATCCGCTCCGACCATTTCAGCCAGATTAACAGGTCCTGACCCTAGCGAAGCCTTGCGATCAGCCGATCTTTACGAAGAAGTCTCATACCCCAGCGCTGGAGTTAGAGTATCTTGTCTATGCGGCGCCGAGGCTTGCAGGTGCCAGCGGAGCGGAATGATGGGCTCACCGGTATGCGCGCGAGGTCTAGCAGGTGTGTCGGCATATTAGTTCGCCATCAATTTTTATAATGCCACTTCAAGCGGCGCGTTCGTTTCGGGTCATATGTTTGCATGCTCGTCGATCCAAGAACGGACTGGAAACTTCCCATCAATAGGTCTCCTAAACTTCACCCGCATCAGCTTCCAAATTAGAGAATGATCTCCCCGCAGATTTGGGGCCGATAGCAGATTAACTGCTCGAGGAAAGTTTCTGATCGAAACTGTCGTTCCACGGCATCCAGACGGCAGACACTTCGAAGCGGCTAGCCGGATGAAATTCACTCGTTTGCAAGATCGAATCAATTCTCGATGAACGCGACAAGTGAAGATCTTGGGAAGCGGTCCACACCGCTTCCCAAGCTATCGGGATATCAGTTCTTGATTTCGATACGTTTTGTCTGCGACCGCGCTTTCGCTGACTTCGGCAAGGTCACAGACAGAACGCCGTTGCGGAAACGGGCATCGATCTTGTCTTCCTCGATCTCGTAACCGAGACGGATATGACGTTCAAAGCGACCGTAGTATCGCTCCGAAAACTGCCGCTCCTTATCTTCGGTCTCGGAGCGTTTCTCGCCCTTCAGCGTCAGCACGCCGTCATCGAGCAGGATCTCGATGTCCTTTTCCTCCAGGCCGGGAACTTCGGCCGTGACCCTGATCTCCTTGTCATTGTCGGAAATCTCGACGCTCGGCCAGTTCCCGCTATAACGAGACGTCCTGCCAATCGAAGGCAGGCCGCTGTCGAATCCACGGAAAACTTCCTCGAACAGACGGTTGACATCCCGGTGCAGCGACAGGAACGGATCGCGCTCGCTGTCGCGGGATAGGCCAGGGACACGGCTCTCCTCGCGCCCCCCAGGGAATAAGATTGCATACGCTCATCGTCATTCTCCTTTCTTCAGTCTCGCTGTCGTCTTAGGCACATGCATCCCACCCCCGGACGGTCAACGTCCGGTGCCGATTTGATCCGCATTGCCTCAGGCGGCTTGCTTTTGGGCAGTCCCGACGGTCTCTGTTTCGATGCGGCTCTCGGCTTTGCTGCTGCCGATCTCGATTTTGCGAGGCTTCATCTCTTCGGGGATTTCGCGCTGGAGAATGATTGTCAGCAGGCCGTTGACGAGAGTGGCTCCAGTCACCTTCACATGGTCAGCAAGTTCGAAGCGACGTTCGAACGGTCGCCCGGCGATGCCACGATGCAAATATTCGCCATTGTCTTCTGTGGCTCTCTCGCCGGAGACGATCAACAAGTTAGGCTCATGCACAAGATTCAATTCGTCCTGGGCAAAGCCCGCCACCGCCATGGTGATGCGGTAGGCATCTTCGTCGGTCCTGATGATATCGTAAGGTGGCCAGTTGTCGATACTTGGCATTCGGCTGGCGTTTTCGAGCATATCGAAAACGCGATCAAAGCCGATGCTAGACCGATAGAGCGGGGAAAAATCGAAAGCAGTTCTCATAGCCATATCCTCCATAACTGAGCAACATGGGTACGAGGAGCGCCAAGGGTTTGGCGCTCCTTGACCTTGCCGACCCAAAAAGGGCGCCGGCAGGATCGATCTGGGGATTCATTTTCCCGCCGTCAAGGGGATCATCGTCAGCAACGCTAGTCGACGATGTGCATTGTGTCTTGTCATCGTCGGATGGCGGTCACCGTTTGGGCCGTGATCTTTCAGATTTGACATGAAAAAGAGCGCCTATGCCAATGACCCGAGAAGATATCATTTTTGTCCTTGGATCGGCGGGCGAAATGCTCATCGCTGAATCCTCTCCGCCGGCGCTTCCTTCAATGAATTTCGGGAAGCTTGGGCTGGGTCAACACCGAGGAAGCGCTGAGGGTCGAGCGACGACCGCTGCCTGGAACGGGCGTCGCCGAGTTGATCAATCTGCTCGACCCCGATGAAGAAGACTGAGCATTTCGATCCGGCCGGTTCCGGTCTTGATATTCTCCGCAAGGTTCCCATCTGCCTTGTGGATGTGCGTTGATGATGCCGTCCGATTGCTTGCTCGCAAAACACGTTGAAAAAGACGGAGGAAGTGATGAACGACGTTTGGTTTCCCGAACCTGTCACTCTCAAATTTCTCACCGGGCCGCGCAACGTTGCCAGCAGCTTCGAGGCGCTGGAATGCCTGGACCAGCAGTGGCCCGAATGGGCGCGCGGACGCAACTGGCGAGCGGCACGACGCGCGTGTCGCGATGCGCTGGACGGTTGGCGCATCGCGCGCGACGCGCATAAGGCCTTCCTCAAGGCAGCCAGGCGCGCCGGGCTGGTCCCGTCGGCGACGCGTTCTCCCGCAAGTCGCGGCCAGCACGGATTGTGTACGGCCCTCGGCCCGAGATGACGTTCAATGGATGGCGAAAATGCCGTCGACGGCGCGCCATTCCGACGGTTTGATAAGGCGACGGTGAGCGATACGCACGGAATGTAGCGCGCCCTCCAGTTCGCGTTCCCAATAACCAAGAAAGTCTTTCAGTTCCGGAAAATGGGGCGCCAGATCGTAGTCCTGCCAGACATACAGCTGCAGCAGACTGGGATGATCCGGCAGATGGTAATGGATTTCGGCCGTAGTCAGTCCATAGCCCTCCATCTGCAGGCGGAATTCCCTGCTGACCTCAGTGGCCATATCCCTCTCCTTCGCTTCCTAAATCATGTGTCCAGCCGTTCGGGTTTGCGCTTGTGTTCGACCGTCCGCCCTGGCGCTGTCGTGGCTGCATCAAGCAAGTATAGGGCGTCCATGATGTGATCGAAGGAGACTGGTTTCTCAACTCCCGATGGCTGACGTAGTGCCGGAATGGAGTCCACGGCGCAGGCATCGGAAGCCCAGGACGACAGGATCGCTCGCTTTTCATGGAGATCAAGCCGCTCGTCGGCCAAGACGTCGTCAGGACCTTTGAAATGGCTTGCCGGCGACAACAGCCGGTCAAGCGCGAGGTCGGATGTTTCGGGTATGAGAGAAGGGATGATCGGTGGGAGATCTTGTCGGTCCATCTTGATCCTCCGTTTTTCCAAGAATGCTCCTTGTGTAGGTTCCTTTTTCGCGGCCGCTTCAGCGCGAAGGCTCGACTAATTTTGTCTGGTCATTTGGAAATTTCAAGTGGAAATGTGCGGCTACGATCCAGATAGCTGTATGTTTTCATGGCACTAGCCCTCTGTCGGTGCGAGTGCTAAAAAATTTTGGCGGAATCCCTTGAAACCGGAAAACCACAAAACTAGCTCCATATGCGCGTGATGCCGAAAGGGTCGCGCGAGCCCCGCACCGGTCCGATATTGCCGGTCCGGTGTGGAGGAACCTCAAAATCTGTTTGTCCTTGAAGGAGAACGAAATGGCGTTCCGTCCATTGCATGACCGTATCCTGGTCCGCCGCATCGAAGCCGATGAAAAAACGGCCGGCGGCATTATCATTCCCGACACTGCCAAGGAAAAGCCGCAGGAGGGCGAGGTGATCGCCGTCGGCCCTGGCGCGCGCGACGACAGCGGCAAGCTCGTCGAGCTCGACGTCAAAGCGGGCGACCGTATCCTGTTCGGCAAGTGGTCCGGCACCGAGATCAAACTGAATGGTGAGGACCTGCTCATCATGAAGGAAAGCGACGTGATGGGGGTGATCGAACAGGCGGCCACGCTGAAGAAAGCGGCCTGAGCGGTGCAACCCCACTATCAATCAGTCAATGAAAGCTGCCTAACAAAGGAGTGATCCAATGGCTGCCAAGGAAGTCAAATTTCATACCGAAGCGCGCGAGAAGATGCTGCGTGGCGTCGACATCCTCGCCAATGCCGTGAAGGTGACGCTAGGCCCCAAGGGTCGCAACGTCGTCATCGACAAGTCGTTTGGCGCGCCGCGCATCACCAAGGACGGCGTCACCGTCGCCAAGGAAATCGAACTGGAAGACAAGTTCGAGAACATGGGCGCGCAGATGGTGCGCGAAGTCGCCTCCAAGACCAACGACCTTGCCGGTGACGGCACCACGACCGCGACTGTTCTGGCCCAGGCCATCGTCAGGGAAGGCGCCAAGGCCGTTGCCTCGGGCATGAACCCGATGGACCTGAAGCGCGGCATCGACAAGGCGGTCGAGGCCGTGGTCGTCGAGCTGAAGGCCAATGCTCGCAAGATAACGAAGAATGACGAGATCGCCCAGGTCGGCACCATTTCGGCCAATGGCGATGCCGAAATCGGCCGCTTCCTGGCGGAAGCGATGCAGAAAGTTGGCAACGAGGGCGTCATCACCGTCGAGGAAGCCAAGACAGCCGAAACCGAGCTCGAGGTTGTCGAAGGGATGCAGTTCGACCGTGGCTATCTGAGCCCCTATTTCATCACCAACCAGGACAAGATGCGGGTCGAACTGGAAGAGCCCTATGTGCTGATCCACGAGAAGAAGCTCGGCAATCTCCAGGCCATGCTTCCGGTCCTTGAGGCCGTTGTTCAGTCGGGCAAGCCACTGCTCATCATCGCCGAAGACGTGGAGGGCGAGGCTCTGGCCACACTGGTGGTTAACAAACTGCGCGGCGGCCTGAAGGTTGCCGCCGTCAAGGCGCCTGGCTTTGGCGACCGCCGCAAGGCCATGCTGGAAGATATCGCCATCCTCACCGGTGGCACGGCGATCTCCGAGGATCTCGGTATCAAGCTGGAGAACGTAACGCTGCAGATGCTCGGCCGCGCCAAGAAAGTAGTGATCGAGAAGGAGAACACCACGGTCGTAGACGGCGCTGGCCGGAAGGCAGAAATCCAGGCCCGCGTTGGGCAAATCAAGGCCCAGATCGAAGAGACCACTTCCGACTACGATCGCGAGAAACTGCAGGAGCGCCTGGCCAAGCTTGCGGGTGGCGTCGCCGTCATCCGCGTCGGTGGTTCGACGGAAGTGGAGGTGAAAGAGAAGAAGGATCGCGTCGACGATGCGCTCCACGCTACACGAGCCGCAGTTGAGGAGGGCATCCTGCCGGGCGGCGGCGTGGCGCTGCTAAGGGCTGTCAAGGCGCTCGATACCTTGCCAACTGACAACGCCGACCAGAAATACGGTATCGACATCGTGCGGCGCGCCATCGAGGCCCCTGTTCGGCAAATCGCTGAGAATGCTGGCGCGGAAGGCTCGATCATCGTTGGCAAGCTGCGCGAGAAAGCCGATTTTGCCTGGGGCTGGAACGCGCAGACCGGCGAATATGGCGACCTCTACAAACAGGGAGTCATCGATCCTGCCAAGGTCGTGCGAACCGCACTTCAGGACGCTGCTTCCGTCGCCGGCCTGCTGGTGACCACCGAGGCGATGGTGGCTGACAAGCCGAAGAAGGAAGCCGCATCTGCAGTGCCGGCCGGAGCCGGCATGGATTTCTGAGTTCGCCGATCAACCTCCCCGCTCCCGGTGCCGGGAGCGGGCTTTCCAAGATCGTCCGGAGTTACTATGAAAAAGATGACTGGCGCCGACGCAGTGCAGTCGCCGACACATTTGGCGAGCGAGTTCCTTGCCTATGAAGCGGAATGTCGCAGCGTTTTTAAGCCAATGCTGGAAAACCTGCTGGACATGGCAGAAACCGCCGGATGGGATCGGCGCACCGCTGCCTCGACGCTGATGTTTCTGGCCGCACAACAGGTCTCGACGGCACCGACAGCGTCCAATTTAACTGAAATCTGAAGCCACATCTCGCTTGAGATCCTGGGACAGGTCGTCACTCAAGGTTCAGTTGCGGTCGATTGCAGAAATCGCTGCCACGATACCTTGGCAGACGATCACGTTCGCTTTGGTTTTCAATCGGGCATTGACACGGTATGATCTGCGTGGGGGATCGAGGGTCGGACTCATGCAGGAATACCTGAACCACAAACTCGAGTGCCCCTATTGCGGCACCATTCGACTTCGTATTCCCGCCGATGCTACGGACTCGATTGAAATAAAGTGCGATGACTGCGGTGAAGCGCTAGGTACCTGGGGCGAGTTGCAAGACGATTTTGCAAGCCAAGGCGGACAGGATGGCATTTTCCGGCTGTCGAGAGGCAGGATCAAACGTATCCAGTAAAATGGTTGGGGCATCACGATTAACATCAATGAAAACCGTTCGCTGCCTCTCGCGAGCATAGTGGTCCTGGCGAGCATTTGGAAAACGACAAGGTGCGGCGGCATTGCAGCCGCCGCCCCGAGACCACCAAAGGATCAGAAGTGCAACCAGTGTCTGGATTTCGTGACAGACGGCATCACTTCGTCATCAACCAGGATGTCCTTCTTCCTGGCGAACTGAACCAGGATCCCTCGCGCTGTCTCTGCGTCGATCTCGCCAACCATTGCGGCTTTGCAGGCACGGATCGCCGCCTTTTGCTCCGGGCTGTTTCCGCACCAATCGACGACGAACTGGTAGGCATCCGCAACAGAGTTCAGCTGCCGCGGAAACCCAAGTCCGACCCATACGCGCACAGGTTTTTCGAAGTGTCGAGAAAGCATGGCATACCTCCTGTCCTTGCCTCAAGCGGGTATGTCACGGGTCTCGCCGGCTCTAGCTCCGGCCATCCAGGGCAGCGTCGTGGAGACTTCCTCGAGGATTTTCGCCGAACGGGCAAAGCCGACAAATGCTTCGCGAGCAGCCTTCAGCGGCACAAGGCCATCGAACGCGCGATGGCATGCGCGCTTCGCCGTCTCGTAGATCACGCCACGACGGTGCCTGGGCCACTCGTCGAGAAAATCACAGGCGTCCTCCAGACAGGCAACCTCCTGGATAAGACCTTCCGCAGCTTTCACGAATACGGGAACTTCGAATGTTCTCTCGCTCATTGAAACCTCCAATGGTTGAACGATTTCAGTTGGTTGAGGAATGGTCGCCCCAAAAAGCGGCAGCAACCACGAGAAAATATGTGAACATTGATTGTCGACGTCAAGACTGAGGAAACAGAAGGGTAAAACCAGCCGGCAGGTGTAGCCACGCCAACGTCGGCATGATCCATGCAGCATCCTCTGATCATTCCCGGCAGGACGCAGAGTTCTATGTGCGACCATCCTACCCATAGCCATGGACCGGGCAATGGGATTTCAACATCCAGGTCAGCTTGTGAACAGCCTGGTAGGCTCGCGATTTGCTTATTCCTAGCGGTGCCGAAGTCGATATTCCGGGTCGGCCCTACGCAGAAACCTCGAGGTCAAAATGTTCGACGTCATCGAAGAAGGTGGGCCACGCCTTTTCCGTGGGCAGTATCATGTGGTTTCGGCTCTTGATCACCAGAAACTGAGCTTTCGGAATTCGGGCCGCAAGCCGATAGGCCTGCTCGAGTGGTTGCACGCCGTCGTTACGGGCATGGATCACCAGCGTCGGCACATCGATCTTTTCCAACGCTCATATCGAAGCCATCGACCGCGGAGCGTGTCGAGACATGGTGGGGGCGAGTGGTTTCGGTCCAGGGCATCGTGATCTCCGTCGAATCTCAGCAATCCGACGGAATGACAACCCGCTGAAATCACTCGCTTCTTGTTGGAGCAGACAGTTAGATCAAATTCTCGATTCTGTGCGACAATGCCTCGCTCGCCGCCCGCAGACGCTGTTGATCAGCTCCTCTGGAACGCTGGTTTGTGTCCACATGCGCGGGCACAAACGGCTTTAATGCGTGCGATTGTGGACGTTGTAGTACTGGCTCGTCCAACAGATTTATTGCATTAATGTCCACTATCGCGTACATTAAGAATGATAATGTATGAGATAGCAGACGTAAGGACATAATATGCAGCCCGTATCAGCTCTGCCGATCCCGGTAAGACGGGCTCTACGCAAACTCGGACAGGACATAAAGGATGCCCGTAAGCGCCGACGTATCCCCATGGCGCTGCTGGCGGAACGCGCCCGTATCAGCCGGTCGACACTGACCAAGGTTGAAAAGGGTGACGAGTCGGTTGCGCTTGGCATTTATGCGGCTGTGTTGTTCGCCCTTGGTCTGGTCGAAGGACTTGGCAATCTGGCCGATCCGTCGAACGACGCGATCGGACGCTCAATCGAGGAACGCAACCTGCCCGAACGCGTCCGTTTACCACGCCCCCGCACGACGAAGACGGTAGCTTCAAAACGCAGCGGGGGCGGCAATGACTGACCGGCTTGTCTATGTCCACGCCGATCTTGAAGGGACCTCACACTTAGTGGGCCGCCTTTATGCACATAACAACAAGGGTAAGGAGACCGCCTCCTTCGAATATGAGGCGGCATGGCTGGCGAACCCCCAGCGTTATTCTCTCGAACCGGCGCTGAATCTCGGGGCTGGTCAATTCTACACACCACGAAGCCTGTTCGGGTCGCTTGGGGATTCAGCGCCCGACCGCTGGGGACGCACGCTAATGAAGCGTGTCGAGGCCCGCCGGGCGCAGGATCAGAAGACCAAAGCCCGGACGCTGTACGAAGTCGACTATCTCCTGCTGGTCAATGACGAGACGAGGCAGGGTGCCCTGCGGTTTGCGGATAAGCCAGAGGGCAATTTCCTTGCGCATGACGGCACGCCCGTACCGCCACTGATCAATCTTCCGAAGCTGCTCTCGGCCGCCGACGCGCTTCTGGAGGACGCCGAGACGGCCGCCGAACTGAAGCTCCTTTTCGCGCCGGGCTCTTCGCTCGGTGGCGCGCGCCCCAAGGCGTCGGTGCGGGAAAAAGACGGCCAGCTGGCGATCGCCAAATTCCCCAAGAAGGACGACGAATACGCCGCTGTCGAATGGGAGTTCGTGGCGCTGCAGCTGGCAAGTCAGGCGGGGATCACGGTCCCGGACTTTCGCCTTGAGACCATAGCCAAGCGCTCCATTATCATTCTGCGCCGTTTCGACCGCGCAGGTGCGATCCGCATTCCTTTTCTCTCCGCCATGAGCATGATCGGTGCCAGCGATAACGAGCCTCACAGCTATCTTGAACTGATGGATGCGCTTCGCCAGTACGGCGCGTCGCCGGATGCCGACGGAGCCGAATTGTGGCGGCGGATCGTGTTCAGCATACTGATCTCGAATACCGACGATCACCTGCGCAACCATGGATTCCTGTACGAAGGCCAGCAAGGCTGGCGACTCTCTCCCGTATACGATGTGAACCCGGTTCCTATTGAAGTGAAGGAGCGCGTTCTTACCACCGCCATTGACGAAGAGGACGGCACCGCCTCACTGGACCTGGCCCTGTCCGTTGCCGATAATTTCGGTCTGAAGAAAAAGGATGCCCTCACCGTCGCGGCAGACGTCGGCGCGAGCGTGGCGACTTGGCGCACCGTGGCGGCAGATGCCGGTATCAGCAAAGCCGAAATCGAGCGCATGGCGTCCGCTTTCGAGCATGACGATTTACATCAGGCTATTGGATGATGGATCGAAATGACCCGAGCGTACCTCCCTTACGCAGGCAGCAATTCTAAAGCCAAGTCGTCGGCGGTCTGTGCATGCTCCGCTTCTTTATCCTTAAGCAGGCGGTCGTAGACGTTTAGCGTCAACTGGATGTCGGCATGCCCCATGGCGGTCTGAATGAATTTGAGGTCTTTGCCCTTCTCGATCAGTTTGGAAGCGAAATAGTTGCCGCAAGGCGTAGGGTGAGTATTTAGGCATATCGACCAGCTTGCCTCGTGCCTTGCGGCGCGTCACGACACCCGCTTGTCTCAGCAAAGGCTTCCACGCCCGGCGCGTCAAGTTATTCAGCGGGTTTGGTTTGCCGGTTGTCGTCGGAAAAACGAGATTACCGTTCCATCCCGGACAATTATCCGCCAGGCCAGTATCATTTCGCCAACCATTGCGGGATGAAGATCGCCCGACGACCCGCCCGCGACTTCACGGGACCGATCCGGCCATCCTTGTCGCCGCTGACGGACACCATGACCGCACTGACCTTCGGATGCCAATCGCAATTATCGCGCCGGTAGCGCCCCGGCCCCTCGGGAAGCGTCCACAACTGGCAATATCGCGGCATCAAGGAAGCCTCACGCATCCAGCTTCCGGCATTAAAAATGTTCGCCCGACTTGAAGGGGCCGACCCTTGTCCCAGCGGCGACGAGATAGGCGGTAGACCAGCCAATCAGCAGGAAGCCATTGATGCCTTCAAGAGCGGCGAGCACACGCCAGTCGCGCGTCGGAAAAATATCGCCGTAGCCAACCGTGGCAAAGGTCACGGTGGAAAAGTAAAGTGCACTTTCAATATCTTGCAGCATGCCGATGGCGAGATAGCAGGCTGCCCAAAGCCAAATTTCTACGGCCAGCACGATGAACAGACCCATGACGACACTGATCATCGCCACCACCCGACTGCGGTGACCGTGCATTCTGAAGCGCGCAGTCATTCGCGCCATTGCCCGCGTCACCGCCATCAGGCCAAATGTATGAACGAGAACCGTCAGGGTTATCATGACGGTTCCAAGGACGAGATTATGAATCATTGAGCGCGCTCCCGATTGCCTGCAAAGGGCCTATTTATCAGGGGTCGTCACGACGATTGCCGAGCAGTCTGCGTTGCTCCCCCGACAGTAGCTGTGCGCAACGTTCGAATCGAAATACATTGCATCCCCCGCGTCGAGCGTCACATCCTCGCCGTCGACATTCACGTTCAATCGGCTGCTCAGAACATAGATGAATTCGGCGCCTCCGTGCTGATGCGGCTTTGGTGGCTTTGCAGAAGCCGCGCACCGGCCCGACAACTGGAACGTTATAGCAGGAGAATTGTCATGAAGGTCTTGAATGTCCTACCTTGGCGCTTGTTATAGTGTGAGAACTGAATTGGGGCCTGGTTGGACTGCTCGTTGCCGCCCTATTCGGAGCGGGGTCGCTCCTCACTCGCCTCGTCTATGCGGTCGTTGGACGGTCGGCAGCATGGCAGGTGGCGCTCCTTGTTTCCATGTTGGGATGAAACAAGGCTGCCGCCGGGCTGCCCGCTAGGCGCAGCTAGATGAGAGGTTGGCTGAGCGGCAATCTCTCCTCAATTAACACGAGGTATGGCTTCCTTGCTGGCACTATTCGTATTCGGGGTTGCATCTTTCGCAGCCGGTATCGGCGGCATCTTTTTCCGATCTGGCCAATGGTATGAGCGTCTGGACAAACCGTCATGGCGGCCGCCTGCATGGCTGTTTGCGCCGGTCTGGACATTTCTCTACGCAACGATCGCTTTGGCCGGCTGGCTGGTCTGGCGGGAAGCTGGATTTGAAGGCGCAGTGTTGCCGCTGTCGGCATACGGCACTCAATTGCTGTTGAATGCCGCCTGGTCGCCGATCTTTTTCGGTCTTCATCGAATTGGGTGGGCGTTGGCCGAGATGGTCTTGTTGTGGCTGTCGATCGTCGCGACGATCATCCTGTTTTATCCTATACATGCGGCGGCAGCCGCAGTGCTTGCGCCCTATCTTTGCTGGGTGAGCTTTGCCTTGCTGCTCAATCTTTCGGTCTGGCGGCGCAACAGCGCCTCCTCATAGGAAGAAGGCCAAGGTGTCCGAACGCTGAATAAAAGTGAACGACCGGATGCAGCAGGGCTACCGCTACCGCCTCACTAACTGCTGCCGGGTTCGCAACGGAGCTGGAGGGTTGGAATGCAGAAAAGGAAGTTCAGCCGCAAGTTCAAGCTCGAGGCAGTGAGGCTGGTGGCTACGGATCGGGCGTTGCGGTGGAACAGGCGGCCCGTGCGTTGCGCAAATGGGTTCGGGAGACGAGCGCTGATCCGCAGCATGCCTTGCCTGACCATGGACAGCTTAAGCCGCAGCAGCAGTAGATCGACCGACTGCGCAGGCAAGTCGCGAAGTTGAAGGCGGAGCGCGGCATCCTAAAAAGGCCGAAGCCTACTTCGCGAGTGAAGTGACGTCAGGTTCGCTTTCATTGCGAGGCGCCGGGGCGTCTGGCCGATGGTATGGCCGGACGTCGGCCCTCGCTGGCGCGAACACATAGCGAACTCTCTAAAGCGCATGCATGACACGATGAACACCCTGAACAGTATTTAGTGGTGAACGTCTTAGCGATGATCGGCACAGTCGACTGATAGTGGTGACAGACATCATAATGATCTTCATAACCATCTTTTGTCGGTGATCGTGGTTTTTACCGCCCTAGACGGCATCCGGACTAGGCTTGAGACGATGGCCGGAGCGGGGCCGTTCATGCAACGCCGGCAGAACTATTGCCCATCAAAAAAAAGACTTGTGGTTTTGGTCGACGTTGAGCGCTGTCATTCTCACGAGATCATCGTTGGCTTTTCATATGGCGGCTGGACAAAGACCGGAGCCCCGAACAACGTGGTGCAGAATGCTTCAAGCCATGCCCGCTCGACACTTGCAAGCTCGGTTTGCGTCCAGAAGTTCGTATCAACAGACACGAGTGAGAAACTTGCCGAATTGAAGAGGATCTCCTCTCGGCAACGTGATGACTTCATCGACGATGGCGGCTGGTCCAAGCTTGCGGGCATGGAAAACCCGTCCCAGGATCATTCGAGTTGCACGCGGATGAACTGATTGCGACGGAAAGCTTGCTGGAAGCAATTACGGTAACCACTTCAGGCGGCGGCTGACGATTCTGGATAACCGCTGACGGTCGAATTGTCGTTAAAGCCGTTGCGCTGTTGTGAGCTATTTCTTGCTGGGCTTCTGACGGCACTACGCCGGTAATCTGCCCATTCGGCGGTCTCTTCCTTGAGAGTGGGAGCAGCCCAGAGCAGACAGCTAGCGTCGGCGCTTTCGACGTCGCCCTAACCATCGGAGCAATCCGTACGCAAGCTTGGCCTTTTCGGTTTCGACCGACATTTCCGGTTGGATACGCATCCATGATGATTTGGCATAAGCGAGACGCTGTTCGGGATAGATACTCCGATGGCCGATCATGAGGTACGCGGCGATTGCGGCAACGGCGATATAAAGCGTGCCGACCGAACCACCGAATAGTTCTACACCCATCAAAACAGCGGCAATGGGTGTATTGGAGGCCGCGGCCACTACGCTTGAAAGTCCAACTGCCGCGCCGAGCACTGTCTCCATGCCGAGCATGTGTGCAAAGGCGCTGCCGGCCACGGCGCCGATGACGAATTGGGGAGTGACAATACCGCCGTAGAAGCCCGAACCGATGGTGATTGCAACAAGCAGGCTCTTCCAGAGAAAGCCAAGATACGGCATCGGCTCTCCTGCCAGTGCCCGATCCATCAATGGAAGGCTAAGGCCGAGATAATCAGTCGGAATGACCAGAATCAGAAGTGCTAAGAGAAGGCCACCACCAAGGGGCATTAAAGGTGGCCAGACCCGGAACCGGTTTCTCAGGTAGACGGAAAGCCAGGCAGCGCGATGAACAAGTTCCACAAACAGCAAGGCGGCAGTGCCGCAAATAATTCCAAGCACCGCTGTCTTCAGAAACAAGGTCTCGGAGAAGCCCGTCAAAGCCGAAAACTCATAATATTGGTATGGAACGCCCCAAAGAATGCTGACGTAGTATGATGCGACGCCGGCAACGATTGCCGGAAACAGGAAATCGTGTCTTATACGCCCGATCGCCAGCACCTCGACGCCGTAGATGGCGCCAGCAATTGGTGTTCCGAATACGCTCGCAAAGCCAGCGCTCACACCGCATGCAACGATCCGCAACCGTAATTCCGTGTTCAATCGCAGTGCCTGACCGATAGCAGAGGCCAGCGACGCACCGATATGTGAGCAGGGTCCCTCCTTGCCGGCTGAACCGCCGCTGGCAAGTGTTATGATCGCGGCTATTGGCTTGATCAGGATGGTTCGAAACGGCATTCGGCCCGCTTGCGTATTCACTGCTGCGAAGATCGTATCCTTTAACCCGGTGCCGTTGGTCTTGTAGCCGTAATGCAGCAACAGGCCGTTCAGAAGCCCGCCAACCGGAAGCAGCATCATTTGGAGCCATAGCGGCATTCCGGCAGTGTGGTCCGTCGCGAAGAACAGCCCGTGCAGAAACCAACTGGTGCCGGTCCCGATGATCGCACCGGTGATGGTGGCCAGTACCAGCCACTGGACCACTGTGGCCAGCATTACAGCGAGTTCAACGAAATCGAAATGGCGCATCGCAAGAGTGAGGATGAGATGGAGAGAGGACGAAGCCGTGCATACGGCATGGTCCTCGCCGTCGGCAAGGTCAACTCTTGAAAGTGCAGCCCGTTAACATCGCCCCGCAAGCTAACAATCCGCCGGCCTAACAGCTAGGTAACGGAAAGATGCTCCTACATTTTAGAGCCGAAGCAGCCCAAGCCCACCGAGGCTGGTATGCCTTGCTGCTACAACGCCAGGTCTCGCTCGTCTCCTGCTGGTGCAGATGGCGTTTTGTAAGTCAGTGTGGCGCCGGCTGATTTCATCAAAACATGAGAGGAGCTCGCAAGACGGAGGGCGAGAACCACCAGGCTCCTGCGTCGGGACAAAATAATGACGAACAATTTCAGTATGCAACAATCTGGTGATGTCTCGCATTGGGGTTCGGGCGGAACCGCCGTGGAGATGGCGGAAGAGGCCAGCATCGCAGGCCAAGAGAGCCCCGAACGCAACGGAAATAATAGCAGCGCTTGAAGCTGCCAATCATACGAAAGACGCGGTCGAGAAAGCCGGCTGGGGGACGCCCGTTCGAAAAGAAAAGCCCAATGACAAACTGGCCGTCGCCTGCAGCACCGCGTTCGCATCCACCTGAATGACAGATGACGGCGGTTTAGCGACTATTGTCATCTTGATAATTCTGACTCTGCGAATGACACATGCCGTTCCGGCAGTCCGGCAATTTTAGGCCAAACCTCGACCAACCCATGCCGGGATGCGATACCGAAGTGACATCGGCTTTTTCTTCAATCCGTTGTTTCGCATGGTCGTTGCTTAGCTCGAGATAGTGCTTGGCAGGTGGAACAATAACACGACATCCGAAGAGGCGCTCAAGCTGACGCCTCGAAAATCAACGCGCTCTGACAAATCGAACATCCGAATAAGAGCGTCGATGTTTTCCTCCATGATTTTGGCGCTGTCACAAGTCGTTCATTTGCACCAGAAAATGCGATCCTAGACAGCCCCGGTTGGCGGAATCCAGAGGGACGCTGTCTCCCACGGTCGCAAATCGGCACAATTCGTGAGCAGCAAACGTTCCGCACCTCGTTCTTCTGCCTCCACGCCGTCCTGAAACCATCCAATCCCGGCATACGGTTGTCTCATCGGCTCCGGCCTCTATATTGCAGACAGCAAAGGAGTGGCCGATGTATCTTCATGACGATACGGATATGGCGACGGTTGTGACCACCACGGCAAAGGCAATCCTGGAAGGCGCGCACCAACTCAGCAAGGCCGACCGAGCCATTAGCAAGGAACAGATTGGCCAACTGGAAACCGCGGTCAAAGAACTGCAGCGCGCCATTGATGCCGCGCGACTAGAGGACGAGCAGACGTAACCCAAGCTAGTAGCGGCTTGCCCCAATCGCAACTGCTTTGTGTGCCTTGTCGAAAGCCATCCGCAAGGGGATCACGACGGACATGATCGCCCTTGCCGCTGCCAGACGGGCTGACCATACGAAACTGAACTGTGGCCCTGCGCACGAGAGCGCCCAAGCGGTTGATTCGGTTGCTGTTCCAGAGATCTTTGAGGGGCACAATAGGCGCCTACTGGGACCCGCAGCCCGCGACCATTTCGCAACGAAATCAGCAGATTAAATCCTGCCTGCGTTGGATCATCGTTCTGCGCGATTTCACACCGTTATGACCAACGCCGAACCGCAAGTGAATCAGACAGAAATGGCATCAGCCACTCGCCCGTCCCTGGTGTAGCCCCCTATTAGGTCCTGGCGGATAACCGCATGACATCC
>NZ_JBMDKS010000036.1:0-38919 GCF_057809835.1 Mesorhizobium sp. FG116 | reverse complement strand
ACCGGGGTCCCTTTTACATGAAAAAAAAGGGTCCCGATTCCGCGGTCATTGACACGTGGGCCGCATGGAAGGCTTCCAGCGTCGCGCGTGAGGCCGGGAACGACGATCCGGCGCTGGTCGCAGATCTTGTTGACCGCTACGAGGCCTTATACGCTTGGTCGCATTTGATTGCAGGCCATCCATTCAGGGGGGCGTCGGCGCTGAAGCGAACGATCGGCCGCCGCACGGACGGGGAGCCTTTCATATTCAGCGGCCCGATTTGGGACGAGTACCGGAGGAGCCGCACCAGTTTCATGGCTCCTACCGAATACGGCCCATCGATCAAGTCTATTCGTTACATCGGCGCCGATTCCGGGCATATCGCAGACGAGGCCATGCCTGCGGTTCTCGATTTCAATGTACGGGTGGGTCATTTACTGCCAGCGCGCCTCTTCGCAATCGAGGCTCCTTCTGTCAGGGACGATGAGATTGCCCCCTTCGCCCAGCACCTCCCTGTCGATGCGCCGTCGGAAATCGAGATGAAGGTGTTCAGGAATCTGTTCTTCGACATCGGAGGACACGCCGCCTCACCGGGATCCGCGAAGCGCAGGAAAGGCACGATCGACCTCGTTCGCGGTCTCCTGCTACGGGAGGGGCCAAGCTCCGTTGACACGATCAGAAGGTATTTTGCCCGGCACTATTTGCCCGCGGTGAACGACGGCGATCCCGAACAGGTTGCCATCTCAGGCATGCTGCTATGCCTCCTTCAGGCGAGACAGCTCCAGAGGCTCGCCACAGAGGCCATGCTTCTCTGGCTCGAGCGGCTGCTTTCCGAGGGTCGCATCGGCACAATGTACCAGCCAAAGACGTCCGAGGAGATAATTGCGAGGGCGCACGAAGTCGCGGCAGCCGGAGACCCCGTCTATGCGTCTTCGGCGACCGTCAGCGACTTCCTTCTGGCGATCGAGATCGAGGGCGAAACCATCGGATGGCCGGGCGCGTCTTCGGCGGGCACGACCGACGCCGTATCGATGATTGCCGAACTCATCGAGGCGCAGCGCCGCGATGTTACCCGCGTCCCTGCACTCGCCGCCCGCTCATTCGCCATCGTGCGGGCCGTCGCCAATGCATTCGAGGGCAAAAGGCCGCCAAGCGGCCTCGCCGACGGGGTAGAAGGCCGCCCCGACAGGCTTCCGATGGGGCTCATGGCCAGACGGCTGGAAGCCGTGGGTGCCCGGCCGATGCGCTTCATCTGGAAGGAGATCGTCGAGAGCTGGGTCATCGGACAGCATGTCCACTGGTCAGCCGTCCGTGGCGGCGACGGAAAGAAACGTCTCCGGATCGGACTTGAGGGCGACGGCTGGATGAGGGTCCGGAGATCGTCATCGAGAGGCGTGTATGAGCCGACAGGTGACCGACTTCAGACGATGCTTTCCCTAGCGGTATCGTGCGGTCTTTTCTCGCGAGATGCGGACGGTCGATACATGGCGACCTGACAGCGAGGCTCTTTCCTGCTTCCGTGGGACAACTAGGTTTTACCCCGCCCCTCCGCCATTCGCTATGGTCCGTAAACCCGGAGGGATCACCTGATGATCGTCCGATGGCCGAATGTCGCTGCCGGCTCGGGGGCCGTAAACTGCCGGTCCGCAATCCGGATGAGTTCGGCAGTTACCTGCCGTTCAGTTTCCAACCTTATCCGGGCTGTTCCGCTGCCTGATGCCGCCGCCCGGAACCCCCGCTCGCAGTCGATCGATCGACTGCGAGCGGGCTATATCGCTGAATGGTGGATTGGCAGCATGATGCGCTTAACTCGTTGTTCGCAGGTCACCCGTGCAACACGCAAGTTTGAAATCCGAGATCGTAGATGGCTACAAACCTCATTCGCTAAACTTGTCCACCACTGACAAATTTGTCGTAGGAGTCTTCCTCGACCTCGTCTCCTTGCCAGCGCGGACCAGTGTCCTCGAAATGGAGGAGCGTGATCTCCTGATCGTAGCGGTCGGAGCGCAAGCACATCTCGACGAGGGGTTCGCGGAACCAGACCCCAGCGGGTTGCGCGAAGCCTTTCTTCGTCTCATCCGTATAGTCCCTGCGGACGGCTGCCGCTTGGCTCGGCAACTCGTACATGACATCCTTTGTCTTGATGTAGAGGCCGGATTTGAACGCCGCCTGGCTCGGTCTCGCCCAAAGCCCGAATCCTTCGTTCGAGACGACCATCATGGCTCGGGTTTCGGTGTATTCGAGCCAGCGCAGCACGGCTGCCGTCATCGACACTCCGTAGCGCTTGGCGGCGGCGCCCAACATCTCGAAGTCCGGCCTTATTTTCGCGGGGATCTGCCTCCGGAAATCATGCAGCGGCATCAGCAGATTCGCAGCGAAGGTGTCCGCCTCCTTCTCGATCCCGTTCCCGGCACGGCGCAGGACGCTGTCCTCACTGCAGTGGAATCCGCGCTGGTATTCTTCGCTCTCGTCGACGAGCTTACGGTGGAGGATGAAATGCCCGAACTCGTGTGCGATCGTGAACGCCCGGCGACCCGCCGACTGGCCCTCGTGGCAGACGACGCTCCACTGCCGGGGGCGTGTATCCGAGAATACTAACGCGCCCATGCACCCTGGGATGTCCCGGTCCTCGACGGCGTGAATAGGGCCTTCCGGCGAGATGTCGCGAGAGTGGGAGAGCACGATGTGCTCGATCGGTACAGGACCGCTGTCGAACCGGTTCCCACCGAATGCCGCGTCGAGCAGCGTAGTGATCTTGTTCGACTCCTTCAGCGGCTTAGCCTCGACGACGCTCATTTGAAAGGCTTGGCTCCAAGCGTGCGAGCGATCTCGCGCAGCTGCTTTTTCGTGCTGTCCGGCAAACCGCTGTACTCGCGGAAAAACGCGGTGTCCTCAGCGGCCTCGAGACTCGAATTCTCGTTCCCCAACAGGTAGTCGACAGTCACACCCAACGCGGCAGCGATCGCCGCGAGCTTCTCTGCCGAAGGACGAGGTGGGTTCTTGTTCTCAAGCTCCCAAATGTAGCTCTTCGAAGATTCCGTCATCTGCGCAAGCTGGTCGAGCGTCAGGCTCTTTTCAACGCGCAATTTTTTGATCTTCGGGCCGAAGGTGGAGGTCATGGCAGGGAACGTCCGGGTTTTTTGTGGTTATTCGGAGTAGCTATACCTTATGCCCCTTGACTCCGGCATTCAAGGTGCCCATTTTGTTCGGATTAGCGAACTTTCTCTTTGGGTAAAGAGAACGCCACCAAGGGAGGACCACCATGATCACCAACTGGATGTGGCCGATTGACGGCCGGGAGAGCAGAAATGAGTATCCGCATACAGCATACCGGGATTGACCCGTTCGAAGACCACCTGGACGGCCTGTTGGCGAAGATCGCCTTCATCCTCCAGCTTCCGCCCTCGCTTCATGAGAAGGCGACCGACCGCTATAAGGCGGTGAGAGAATACCTCGAAGGTACCACAGCTTTCCAGGACCAGATCGAGCACTTCTACGCGCAGGGCTCGATGGCGATCGACGCCACGATTTCGACCCGCGGCACCGAAGACGAATACGACATCGATATCGTTGCCCAGCTTGGCGGACGTTTCCTGTCGATGTCGCCGCTTGAAATCCTCAAGGAACTCGAACGCTCGCTGGACGGCTACAGGGGCATGCGAGCGATTCGGCAGACGCGGTGCGTTACCCTCGGCTACGCTGACAACATGCATCTCGACATCACCCCCGGGCTTCGTGATTCCGGCACGCCGGACCGCCAGAGCCGCATTATGCATGCGAAGGGTCCGAATGCTTCGGCGGATGACGACGAAATTCCGATGAACGCGTACGGCTTCGCGGAATGGTATAAGGATCGCACGCCTTTCGAACTGCGCGTCCACGACGCCTTCAATCGCCGCTGGCAGGATGCAGGAATTCTTTCCACTCGCGCCGACGCAGAGGTCGACGAAGTCGACGAGCAAGCGGACTTCGTGGTGAAAAACACCGCCACCCTGGCTCTGCAGTTGCTTAAGCGCTACCGGAACATCATGTACGCCGGAAGGTCCGGTCGTATCCCTCCCTCGGTCATGCTCGCATACTATGCCGGCCTCATGGCAACGCCCGGACTGAGGCTCTCGGACATGCTGATCCGCGTCTGCGAGGCGATCGTGCATGACATCGAGGTCGCCGAGGCAAGAGGCATCCTCCTGCACGTCGAAAACCCTTGCTATCGCGAAGACGTCTTCACCGACCGCTGGCCTGCCGACCGTTCGCAGCAGGTCCGGTTCGCCAAGGACCTGCAAAGCCTTCTTGAAGGACTGCGGCGCGCCCGAAAGGGATTGCTGATGCCGGACGCTCTGCGGGACTGGCTGCGCGAAACCTTTGGCGACCTGGTCGTTACGGAAGCCGTTCGGAGGCTGTCGGAAGCGACTGGAAAGTCGGTCCGGGAAGGTCTGCAGTCCTATACCAGGACCGGAGCACTCATCCTTCCGACAGCTACTGGGTCGACGCCTGCGATGGCATCGCCAGTGAGCGCGACCAAGCACACGTTCTTCGGAAAGATCGTCAAATGAGCCGGATGACGATCACTCAGCAGATCGACCAGATGAAGGCGGACTGGCCCGCCTTCAAGGTCAAGAACATCAATCGTGCAGTGCCATCGGCCCGATGGGTCGGGACAGTGAAGCCGCATCTCGTCGCCTACGTATTGGAAACCAGGCTCGTGAAGGGTTGGCCGGAGGTACGAATTCTGTCGCCTGAGTTGAAGCGGCTGCCAGACAATCCGGAGGGGCAGCTTCCGCATATTTTCCCTCCGATCGAGGACCCAACGCTCTGCCTGTTCGATCCGAAGACGGACGAATGGGACTCGTCCATGTCAATCTCAAAGACGATCGTGCCGTGGTCCATCGATTGGATCGCTTGCTACGAGTTCTGGCTGATGACCGGAGCGTGGGAAGGCGGCGGCCGACATCCGGTCGCCGAAGACACGCCTGCAGAAGGAGCGTTCCAATGAACTACATGCCACCACGCCGCTCCGACGGCACCATCCAGCAGACTCGCGTTAAGATGCCGTGGCCCAAGGACAGGCTGTTTCGAATCCTGTCCATCGATGGCGGCGGTATCCGCGGAGTCTTTCCTGCTGCCTATCTCGCCGAGATAGAACGCCGCTTCCTTTGTGGCGCGTCGGTCGCCTCCCATTTCGACATGATCGCGGGAACCTCGACCGGCGGCATCATCGCCCTCGCCCTCGGACACGGCATGACGGCGCAGCAGGCCCTCGAAATCTACACGGAACGTGGAGAGCGGATTTTCCCGACGAAGGGTCGTATTGGTACTATCGCACGCGCCCTTCGCTGGATCACGAAGCCGAAGCACGATCAGGACGTTCTGAAGAACGAGCTGCTGAAGGTTTTCGGGGATAAGGTTCTCGATCTCTCGACCAAACGGCTCGTGATCCCGAGCTTCGAGGGACTGCACGGCGAACCGTTCCTGTACAAGACGCCGCATCATCCCGACTACAAGAACGACCGCCACAAGCGGTTCGCGCACATCGCCCTGCATACGACTGCGGCACCGTCGTACTATCCCGGTGTCGACGACGACGGCTTCATCATGATCGACGGAGGCGTTTGGGCGAACAATCCCGTGATGAACGCGGTGGTGGACGTGCTGGCCTGCTATGACGTCCCGCGCGAAAACATCCGCATCCTGACCATCGGCACGGGCGAGTCCAAGTTCACGGTAGACGAGAACACCCGGAATGGTGGAGCCGCCACTTGGGCCTTCATGCGCTCCTTCAACGCAGCGGCGCGGGCCCAGTCGAAGAATGCGCTCGGTCAGGCCTACCTGTTGGTCGGCAAGCAGAACGTGCTCCGCATCGACGCTCCGGAAAGTGATAAGCAGATCGCGCTCGACGACGTGGGGCGCTCATTGCGGGAGCTTCCGGATGTTGCGCGGAGCCTCGTCGAAGGGTCGGGCCACCGGGTCCTGGACATGTTCCTGCAGGACGAAGTCGACCTGTATGTTAAATGCCCCGTCGTTTAGGACGCGAGCGCGTGGCGATCACAATCTGGCTGCCACCTCAATGGCAGCTTGCTCGGATTCTCCGACTACGAGCCGTCGGTCATTCCGGAACGGTGAACCGACAGGTAGCGACCCCGTTGTCGCGGCTAGGAGAGCCTCCGTCGCAGCCCGAAACTTGCCGTTCGTTCGGCCCTATACGGACGACAGAGTGGGGGGGCCGATAGCGGACTGTCCGGTCCCGAGACGTGCCCGGCTCATAGCTGCCCTTCGGCAAGCGACCCACACAGCAGTCGATGAGGCCGTTGCGATGCATCGCCGGAACCTGCCCTAGGCTAGGTACTAGGCCCCCGAAACAGTGTGCCTATCGTATTGACGCTGGGCCGCGCCGGGCGATTTCGCTCCCGCTGTTCGACTCCTGCTTTAGCCAATGTCGGACAAGTCGGCGAGGCCTAGATTGCAGGTGAAGGCAGTCTTCAAGGAGCGTCACGGGCATCGCCAGTATCCAGTTTTAGGAGTAGGGTCGTCAGGTGTCTCATGGCGGGGGTGCAAATTGCAGTTTAGGTTGCCTGCAGCAGTCTTCATATTCATCGGGTCCTATCTTCCATTGAGCTTGATCCTGCTCGCGCAGGACTACGATTACACGAGAGTTTCTCGGCCGCTGTGTTGGAAGTGGCTTCGCGGTGATCCGGGTTGCATACTACCCTTTGGCAATGCGTTATTTTCCATTGGCATCTTCTTGTGCTGTCTGATTTGCTTTGGCTTCACGCTTGCCACTCTTGCGATTGTAAAACCAAAGCGGGCAATAAAGATCACCGAGGCACGCTATATTCCAACTGACCTCATGAATTATACGCTACCCTATGTAGTATCCTTCATGGGAATTGGTTATCAAGAAACCGGAAAATTTGTCGGATTGATCATCTTCCTCGGCTGGATGTTCTGGATCACTTACAAGTCGGGCCAGATCATTCTCAATCCAATACTGATCGCATTCGGCTGGCGATTATACGATCTGACTTATCGCCATGCCGGCGACGATATAGACCGTACTGGTATTGGATTGGCGGAGATCAGACTAGCTTCGGGAGAAAGTCATCGCCATGCAACAATTCAAGATGTCCTAATTATCAAAGTCCCGAAAGATATGGAGAAGTAAGTGCCCGCCCTCGACGACCTTCACAATTTCGACGCGGCGAACGCTGAAGTTTCCCTCTGGGTCTTCAAGAAGTCGGCCGCGACTGGCGCGGCTGCGCCAAGATTTACAGGACGCTGGGTCGAGACGACAGATGCCCTGGATACCGCTCTAAAGGACACAGTTATCGCAGAGCGCGACCGCATAGCTGAAGTCATCGATTATTCGTTGCTCGCTCAGAACAACGAAGCAAGCGCTCTTTCGATCGACACGATCGAAACGCATGGCGGCTTAATTGTCGACGAAGTTGCGGCAGAGGTACAGAACAAAAAAGTCACCAAGATCAAGGAAATTCGAAACACTAGCTTTTATGTAATCAAGCTCGTGAGTGACGGGACAGTCATTCACGCGATCAAGAAAGTTGATGCGAGTTGGGGGACGAAAAGAGCGTCGAACATGATCTCGGCGATCTTCAGAGAAGAGCATCTGACGATCGACGCCGCTCCCAGCTTCGATCTAGCGAAGAGTGTGGACTTCTTCATCGTCGGCGATACTATTTTGGTCGCTCAAAAGGGCAAATTTGAATCAGTTCTCAGCTACAAGCAAGCTCACCAATCAGACTTTGCCGATCTTCAAGCTGATGCCGCGTTCGCCGCGATCTTTACCGACATGGCCCCGATCATCGCATACGTCGGCGATAACAAAATTCAGCTTAGACGAGCCTCTGCAATTCATGGGAAGGGTCATTACCGCAATGCTGGGTTCATGGCGAATTTGCGTCAACACCACGCCACCTATGGGCTCACAATTCAATTCGACGGTGCTGGGAGAATCACGCCAACGCCCGAGACTTGCCGAGACATTTTTCAGGCGCTCCTCGATCACCGGCTTTCGTCCGCATTCTCGCAGATCGTGTATGATGTGCCTGACGCAGTTGCGGTTTAGAGCTTGAGTGCTTTGGCGTATCGGCTGCCTGTTCTCGCAGGCAAAAGCGCTGAACTACACAAGCGCAGAAGCGTCAGCGGCGGCTCTTCCGACCCACTCGCTTCTCTGAGATTGGCGAAATACGAATATCTACCGCCTCGTTGAACTCAAGGCAGCGGGCACAGACGGCTTGACATCAAGGCACTGAAGGCGGTGGCCAACACGTTTAACACGAACCTCACCGCCACCCTGATCCGGATGATCCACAGCGGCCTTTACGGCAATCCCATGATAATCACGCATGGGGTGGGTTGACGGAAGTGGCACCGCTCTGCGGACGGCGTCCCCGGATACTGGTTCCCGAAGGCTGATCTCGACCGTGAAAGCTTCGCGTTTGAACTCCTCCACAACGCGAATACCCAGGATCAGAACTTCCCCAGGAAGATCGGGGCAGACGCCTGGTTCAATAACTGGGCCGCTCCGCGGCATGAGATAACCGAACAGTCCTTCCGGGTGCCGGGCGAGGGTGTGGTCACGATTCTCCTGCTGAGCCATGATATGCTAGGCTGACCGCCAGGCAAGTGCGCGTGCGATAGCGGATTTCGTTCGAACCATGCGAGTAGCGTGGACAAACCAATTTGCGACTTGCACTGCAGGATCCGTTCGATATGCAGTTATCATGTGATTGGTCGAGGCGATGAAATGAAAGCAGTTAATGTAGCCGTTGGACCGAGAATAATGCTACAAAGCGGCGTATGGTTTGATTTCCTAGATCCGGAGAGCAGCAAGTTCGGGATCGAGGACATCGCAGCAGGTCTTTCAAACACATGTCGGTACGCCGGTCAGTGCTCTGCCTTTTACTCAGTAGCGGAACACAGCTTGCTGGTCAGCGAGGTTGCGCACGAGCACGCCTATGCTGCACTAATGCATGACGCAGCAGAAGCTTTTATCGGCGACATTACACGGCCACTGAAGCAGCTCCTGCCTGACTTCAAGCGCATCGAAGCGCGGGTCGAAAGGGCGATCTTCAGCCGGTTCGACGTGCCGAACCCGATGCCGAAGGCGGTGAAAGCCGCTGATCTGCGTGTCCTCGCCGCGGAACAAGAACAAATCATGCCGCGCGAGACGTCGCTGTGGGCGTTCGCCGAAGGTGTAGAGCCCGCTCCCGTCACGGTCCGGTTGCTGTCGCCGCACGAAGCCCGTGAGGCGTTTCTCAGCCGCTACGCCCAACTCCATGTGCCTTCGTCATCGCACCGGCGTGCGCGCGTTGCGTAGCGCTTCGCATTTAAGGCTTGTCGCCGATCCTCAGTTGGCTGACGCTGCGGCGGTGACCGCGCAGAGCTCGATGCCTAAAATCCGCAAGGACCGTTCGCTCGACCGCCTGGCCGAGACGGGAAACGTCGCCCAGTTCGTCAGCTTCTCGCCGGACGGCGGCAGGACGCGCCAGGAATTCAGCAGGGTCGCAGGTCATGCGCCCAACGATCCTTTCCTGTCCGAGCGGCTCGCGCTTGAGACGCTGCTGATGCGAAGCCCGGAAGCGTCGATCAACCTCAGGAGCTTCAGCCCTGACGATCCGCGCAGCCGCGAATTCGTCTACGGCATCACCAACGTCGATGACGCGGTGAGCGCTCTCGGCCGGCTATCAAGCGACGGTCTGTTCGTAATCGCGAACGAAACCGTAGACGTGAAAGACGGCGGGGTATCTGGCGTCGCGCAGGGCGGCATCATCGAGTTTTCGCCCGACGACACGCCGCGCTGCGTCGAGAAGGACGGCGTCGCCTCCTTGCCGCTGCATCTCGGCATGTCAATGCTCGAGACGGTCTATGGATTTCGGCCAGAGCTGGGCGAGACCCAGGGCGCCCGACTCGAATTCAGCATTCATCCGCGTCCGCGCGGTTGGCGGCAGACCCACACGCTGCTGTGGGAACATGAACAGATCGGTTCCGAACAGCATCGACCCGCGCTGACATGGCCGAACAATTTCAGCCGGCATCTCGGCGACAAGGCCTATGGCTTGCTGATGGCGTACCTCGTCGGACTTCCGACTCCGCGTACAACCGTCATTGGCCGGCGCGTCGCGCCGTTCAGTTTCGGCCTTGCGACCGGGAGCCTTGAGGTCTGGACGCGAACCTGTCCCCGCGAACCCGAGCCCGGACTCTACACGACGGTTAAGGGCTGGATCGACCCGTTTGCCTTGCTCGCCGCCGAAGACAAGACCGGTACCGGAATACGCTCGGTCCTCTGCCAGGCGGCGGTTCCGGCGCGGTATTCCGGCGCCGCCATCGTCACTGGCGATGGGTCGCTCGTGGTAGAAGGACGCGAAGGCGAAGGCGATCTGTTCATGCTTGGCGTGAACGCGCCGGAGCTGCTGCCGGGGGCGGTCATTGAGGCCGTCAGGTCCGCTCATCGGCGGCTAGATGACGCGCTTGGGCCGGTCCGGTTCGAGTGGGTTCACGACGGCGACCGGGTCTGGATTGTTCAGTTGCATCTCGGCGCCACCCGCAGCACGCCCAAGGTGCTGGTTCCGGGCGAGACCGAAGACTGGATCCGCTTCGACGCCCGTGAAGGCCTGGAGAAGCTGCGGGGCGCTTTGCGGACGCTGCGTCCCGGTGCGGGCCTCACACTAGTCGGCAATGTCGGCCTGACGAGCCATATCGCCGACGTCGTTCGCAAAGCAGGAAAGCCCGCGCGCATCGTGGTGGGCTGATGTAATCAAGCCGGCGTGTCAAGCCGGCGCGTAAGGACCCTCGTCCCCGGACGAACCGGGCCTGCGCCAGATTACCTTGGCCTTCTCTTCGTGCACGCGGTGGACGGCGAGCACATGGTCACGGATGTCGGGAACCCCGCCGTTAATGACGAGCTCGACAACGGCCTCCTGCTTGCCGCGGGCCTGTTTCCAGCGCGCATAATCGTAGTCGGAAACTGTCAGGAACGTGCCCTTGCCGCGTTTCACCGGGTTCATGATTGTGGACCCGCTGTTGTAGGGGCAGAGCAAGACCTTGTTTCCGTTGGCTTTCACTAGGCTCGCTGTGTCGATCGTCAACACGACCTGCGGATCGGCGCGATACGCCTTGGCGCCGAGCAGCCGCTGCAAGCGCTTGCGCGACAGCCAGAAGAAGCACTTCTGGTTAAGCGTGCGGTACCAATCCTCGGGCGTCAGCCCGTCAAGCAGGCACTTCTCGAGCGCGCTGTCCGACATCGGCTTCTGGTCGCGCACGATCGCCCCGGGCAGGCCGTCCGCCGCGATCGGGATCGAGTCCGGCCGATGCTCTGCCTCGATGGCGTGCCGTTTCTTGCCAGCGTAACCGTAGAGGTCGAGCAGCGCGGTCGTGCTGAGCAGGCCATGTTTCTCGATCGACGGCCAGCTCCCGTCCATTGCCATGTGCCATAGGCGCGGATAGGCGGCGAGCAGCTCCTCGATGGTCATCGCCAGGTCCTCCGGTCGATAATCCCGCGCTTCTCGAAACGGGTCGAAATCAGCGAGACCGGCGCGTTCGTCACGCGCTCAACGCCCTCGATGAAGCGACGGGTCTCCTCGGTCAGGTCTTCGAATTGACGCGCCTTCCGGTTCTCGATGTTGATGTAGTCAGAAAATGAGAGGGCGATGTCGGTCGCGCCGTTGAGCGAGGCCGAGCGGCGCACCTGCTCCCAGTCGAACTCGGCGATACGGCGTGGATTTTTCGAAACCGTGCCTTTCTCCGTGCCGGCGATCTCGTGTTCCGGCACGCCGGAGCGATCGGAAATCACCTTGTAGGTTGTTTCTCGAGCGATCGGGCCAGACGTGCCGCCGACGCGGATCGGATAGGTCCGGGTGACCATAATCACCCTGCGGACCCGGCCAGGCGCGATACCGGCGTCGGAGAGGCAACCCGCGGCTGTCGTATCCCGCGAGGTCACGTTCGGCCACGCGCCTTGCGCGATCGGACCGTCCTCGCTCGGGCAGACGCCGTGATGCAGGCTGAGGTCGGTGCCCTGCGTGCCCTCCAGAAAGACCTTCTTGCCCTTGGCGAAAGCCCTCTCGAACAACGGGATCACGGGCCGAACGAAGTCCTTCAGCTCGCCGACGTCACGCGCAAGCCGGACCGGGATGCCGAGCGGGCTCGGATCGAACCGCCCGAGAATCTTTCGCGCGGTCGCGGCGCCGACGCCCTGCTTGGTCGATCCGATCCTATCTCCACGCCCGGACTCGTATTCCCGGTCCGCGTCCTCGATGATCATCGCCTGAGGGTCGATCGACAGCCGGGTGCCGGTCAGACCAAGATGCGCAATCTCCTCGAGCACCTGTGGCAGGTAGAGCGTCGCCCCCGCGCCAATGACGATGTCCGCGTTGGGATTCGCGGCGGTTCCTGAGGGGAGCTGGATGTATTTGATCTTCTCCGGCAACGCCGCCCAGTGCCCGGCGTTTGGTCCGCCGACCCGCACCAGCATATCGTAGCCTGGGGCGAGGTAGCTGCAGACGTGGCCCTTGCCCTCACTGCCATATTGTCCGCCAACAGCGACATCGACCAGACGTTCGACCTCGAAGGGGAACAGACCGAGGCCCGCGACCGCCTGGGCCGCAACAGAGTCCGGCTTGCAGCGGGAGGCGTCGACGACGCGGTCGGCTACGTATTTGAGCGACCGGATCTCACGTTCGGTCGCGCTCCGTTTCAGATCGTCGTAGTCCGCGAACTCGCCGATCGGGCTGTCGCGCTTCGCGTAGCGCGCGCGCAGAACGTCGTCATCGGCGTCAACAAAGACGTGCCAGACCCGAAACCGATCGCCGAACTCGCGACGGATGTGATCGATCTGTTTTTTGATCCGGATCGAATCGACGATAATCACCTCGGGTCCGTCTTCACCCAATTCTTTCGCGAGAGCGTCCGACACCCACTTGCCGTCCGTTTCGCGGTCGAGGCGCTCACCAGCCACCTGAAGATCTTCCCGCTCGCTCTTTGCGCCGGTTGCAAGCAGCAACTCACGGGTCGACAGTCGCTCGGCCCGGAAACGCGCTTTGAGAACCTCGCAGAAGCTAGACTTGCCGACACCAACGGGGCCGGACAGACCTATCAGAACACGCATGTGAGCCCCCCAGCTCTAAGACGCTGTCTCCATCGGCTTTCTTTGCCGAGAATTTGATCTTACTAATTTCAATAAGGACTATTGTCTATTGATTTTGCTCGATCGGACTATCTTAGAACAAGTCACTGCTTTGCGCTCAAAGAGAGGTTAGACGCAGCAGCTTTATCTGACGGCAATCATCAGCGATGCGCTAAAAAGCCCAAAATCGACTCTCCCCAATCGCCACTGGTCCAAGTCTTCTGGCCACCCACCGAGTTGTTCGGGATGGCGGAAATAGGAGCGCTTTGCCTTTGGGACGAATGCCAGTACTTCCGCTTTCAGGCGTAGGTAAAGTTTGCCTGAATGACCGACATGGAAGCGCAAAGCTACCATTGACGGCGCGACGCGGTAGCGGGCTCCGCCCGTGGGAATCGACGTCGGGCCAGTTTTTCCCCCACATCAGCATCAAACCTCGATCACCATTCCAGCTTCGAACTTGCTGTTCTCATCGTCGTAGCCGCGCGGATTGCAGACGATGCGCGTGTCGCCAACGCGGTAGTCGCAGCTGTCATGGGTATGACCGTGCACCCAAAGCGCAGGGCGGCCGCTCTCGATCACGCCGGACAGGTCGGATGCATAGGCGGCGTTAAGCAGGTCGCCCCGGAATCTCGACGGGACGGACTTTGCATGCGGCAGATGATGCGTGACCACGACGGTCTTCGTCGGATCCGCCTTGAGGGCGGTTTCGATGAACAGGCGCGACTGCTGGTGCATCCGATGTGCCGTTTCCGGCACGAACCGCTGCCAGGGATTTCGCTGCCTGGCGATCTGGCGATAGTCGTTCATGCGCTCGCGCGCATGGAACATGGCCACCTCCGGATGTCCCTCGATCCGATAGTCGGTCCAGAGCGTGGCGCCGATGAAGCGAACGCCGTCGATGACTGCGATGTCGTTCTCGAGGAAATGGACATTGGGGAATTGCGCCGCTGCTGCCTTCCCGTCTTCCAGACCCTCCTTGATCGAGCCTTTGTAGAACTCGTGGTTGCCGGCGACATAGACGCAGGGCATGGCTTGGGCGATGTGCCTGGCGAGCCAGTGCACGCCGTTGGGCGGCGCGCGGCACAGGTCCCCGGCCATGACACAGACATCGGCGTCGGGAATGGCAAGAGGCTGCCGCAGGTCAGCATATTCGAGATGCAGGTCGGAGAGCAGCCAGATTTTCATGGTCATTGAACCAGTTGAGGGTCTATCGGGCGGAAGACGGTGATGGATGGGCCTGTCTTCGTCGGGCATCGATTTGCGGACACACTCTGGGGCAACGCGACCCACGAAGGATTCGTGCAATTGTTGACAACGGATTTCTCAGGTTGAATCCTTTTGCCTGCCTCATCGTCACACCGGAAGGTCGACCATCTTCTGCCTGACCTGTTTGAGAACGGCGTCCAGCTCCCGCCCCTCCAGCGTTTCCTCCGCCAGCAGGATGTTCGCCAGGAACCGAAGCGCCGTCTTCTGCTTGCGGACGATGTCGCGGGCAGCCTTGTGGGCATTTGCGAGCCGGGCATGCACGCGTTGGGCAAGGTCCAGATCCGTGCCAAGGATTGCCGAGCCGTCCTTGGGCTTGCGGTAAAGCAGCGGCCATTTGCGGCTGAACCCCAACACCGTCTCCATGTCGAGCGCGAGGCCGGTAGCAAGGGCGAGGTCGCTTTGCTCGGAGCCGCCCGAGTTCGACGTTGCAGACCCGAGGATTTCCTCTTCCGCCGCCCGACCTGCCAAGTGCGCAATGAGGAAGACGGTGAGCAATTCCTCGGTCTGCTCGTCCTGGCTGAACGCGCCAAGGACGTATCCGCCGTCCCGCGCTTCGATGGTGATCTCGATGATCGGGCCAAGCTGGAAATAAAGGCGGGCAATCGCATGCCCGGCCTCATGGACGGCCATGCGATGGAGCAAAGGCATCGAACGCGGCTGCTTCGTCCCGACAAGCAAGGATTCGATGTCGTCATAGGTGACGGCCCGCTTCTCGCGCCGGGCCTTTCTCCTGGCGCTCTGGACGACCTCCCTGAGGTCGGCGCCCGTCATGCCGCCTGCCTTGCGGGCAAGGGGGCGAAGCGCGCGTTCGATCGTGGCCGCGTCGGGTGTGGCCCCATTGGATGTAGCAATGTCGGGCTGCGTCATGGCGTTTTCCTCCGGGCAACGTACTCTATTCCGTTCGCGGCGAGGTCGCGCAGCACCGCATCGGGCAGCGTATGAAGGAAGCTGCGAAGATCATCCTCAGAAGCCATGACCGTCGGCTTCGGCGCGGTGGCGACGATGGCGTCGAGATCGCCACCCAAATGGTGTCGCAGGATCCCCATGCGCGCAGTGACATCGGGCGGTGAAATCTTCAGATGCGGCGCAAGCCTGCCTGATCTCAGCAGCGCCGGATCGATGATCGCCGGATGGTTGGTGGCGCCGACCACGATCACGCCGGCCGTCCGTGCCGCACCGTCGAGAAGTTCGAGCAGGCAGTTGACCAGGGCGTTCCAGTAATCGGCGTAGTCTCGGGTAAAATCGGTGCGGCGGCCGATGCCGTCGATCTCGTCGATGAACAGGATCGCCGGATGATGCGCAACTGCCTCCGCAAAGGCCCGTTTGATGCGCTTGACGACATCGCCGAGATAGGCAGGCTCGAGCCATGTCGCCATGGAAGTCGAGAACATCGGGATCTGCAAGGTGTTGCAGAGCGAGCGGGCGAACATGGTCTTGCCCGTACCCGGAGGGCCGGAAAGCAGCAGTTTCGTGCTCATCTCCTCCCAATGAAGTTCTCCGGCCTGCCAGAGCGGCAAATCCACGGCCAGGGAAAGCGCCCAGTCGCGGGCTTCGTCGCAACCGGCAAAGGTCTCGATGCGCTCGATGAAGCGACCGCTGTCGGTGGAGGAGATCTCTTTCGGCTGAACGATCGCGCTTCCGGAAACTTGATCTTTGCTCCGTCCAGATGAGCCTGAGCCCGAACTGGCTCTATTCGAATCCTTGGATTGGCTGGACGCTTTTGGCCCGTCGTCGTCGGGCGGGCCGTCATCGGGATCGGAGGCAAGAATGCGCAGGGTCGCGGCTGCCGAGGACGGCGTCACACCCGGCCGGATGGCGATCGACAAGTCGGCAAGGTCGAGCCTGCCGAAATCGATGTCGTCCAGTTCTTCTGTTGGCCGTTCCCCAAGCACCGCCTCGATGGTCCGCCTGACAATCTCCGCATTGAGGTTGCCGCAATCGAGATTGAGTTGGGCGGCGGCAGCGAGCTTTGCCGGAACTCGCCGGTCACGTTCCGAAACGACAAGGATCGGATAGGAAGCTTGCGCGGCCTGGCCGACGCGCCATCCTTCGCCATTCACATCCCGGTCTTTGCCGGCGAAACAGACGATTTGCCATTTTGCGCCAGGCATGCTCGGGAAATAGAAGCTTCTGCGCCGATCAATATCGTAGCCATTGCAGCAGGAGACTTCTCCCGGCAGGATCAGGCCGCGCCTCAGGAGATCGAGGAAGCACGTCTCGAAGTGCCGCGTCCCGCAGTGGATGGCGATGATCGGCTGCTTCTGGCGCAGGATATTGAGTGCCTGGCGTTCGGCATGTTTGCCATTGGTGACCGCTTGCGCGACGAGCAGCAGGCACGCCACCTCGGATGCCCTGGGTGGTTCGGCGGCGTCGCGCACGGCCCGCACAATCTCCGTTGCTGATGCAGCGCCGTCCCGAGATGCATGATCGATTGCAATCCTC
The DNA here is from genome assembly GCF_057809835.1 of Mesorhizobium sp. FG116. Lineage (NCBI taxonomy): Bacteria > Pseudomonadati > Pseudomonadota > Alphaproteobacteria > Hyphomicrobiales > Phyllobacteriaceae > Mesorhizobium > Mesorhizobium sp. FG116. The sequence continues at coordinate 22,094 of NZ_JBMDKS010000036.1, read as the reverse complement.
GTGGCGGAGGCTAATGACGACGGTTCCGACCCGTCTTCGGCAATGAACAGATCGCCATTGCCGAGGACCGGATGACTGCTTTCGCCAATCAGCCTGCGCCTCTGGCGCGCCAGCATGGCGACGACCTGTCGGCCTGACGCGGTGTCCGGAAGGTCCGACCCGCGGTGAAAGACCTGGAGAACGCGGCCACCACTGTCGACGAATTCTTCGCGCAGAAAGTCTGCCTCGACGGCTGCATCGATGGCACGGCGCTCGGCCTCCCGGCGAAGCCGCCGCACGAAGTGCCGCGCGAGGCGTTCGTTCATCTCGTAGGTTCGCTGCGACGTCGCTGTCATCCCTGATCCTTTCTCCGCTGGAGAGTATGCGCGCGCGGCGGTCATTGCGGCTCCCGATGGCGTTCACGACTTTCCACGAGTGTTTCGACGAGACGTTCGAGCTTGCGGATAGAGCCGCCCGTCCAGGCGCGTGCCAGGGCTTCGATCTCGTATATTTCGAGCGGCGTCGCCCAGCGCGGGTCATGGCCCTGCTCGAGATAGAGCCTTTCGAGAATGCGGCTCGCCAGGAATGGAAGATGTTCCGGTCCAGGTTCCGGAAAGCGAAGGATCCGGCACCTGTCGCGCAGAACGGCTGGAATGCTTTCGACTTCGTTTGCCGTCATCAGCCAGGAGAGATGCGACAGGTCGCAATTCGACTCGAGGTAAGGGTCGAACCAGCGGGCGGAGGTCTCCTTCTCCAGAAGCCCGACCAGCACGTCGTGGACATTGCCATTGTGCCGGCTGGTGCCCACCTTCTCGATCTCGTCGAGGATGATCGCGGGACCGGCACTTTCGTGGCGGCGCACGGCCATGACGGCGAGGCTCGGCTCGCCCGAGGACCATCTGCGCGCCGTGCCGCCGAGTGCGCTGTCGCTCAGGCCGCCGCAGGAGACCAGTTCATAAGGAACGCCGAGTTCCTCAATCAGCCGCCTCGAGAAGCGGGTCTTGCCGCATCCTGGGATCCCGAGCAGGATGACTGGCCGCAAACGAACATGGTCCCTGCCGACCAGCCCTTTCAGCATCTCGTCGGCGATCGACACGACCCAGGGAAATTCCGTGGTCAGCCGTGTCCGTACAGCGGCAAGGTCGGGAGTGCCGGGCAGCGGCAAACGGCGTCGCACGAATGCCTCGAACTCCTTGACGACGCGCTTGCCTTCCGACGTGGCATCGTTGCCGACCGAGGTGAAGACGATGATCGACCCGCCTTTATCGGCGACATCCAGCGTCTCGTTGTCGGTGGCCTCCGCCGGAACATCAACCGAAAGTTCCTCCTCCTCCGGTTCCCTCCTTTTCGACGCGCGCTTGATCGCCCCTTCGAAATCGCGTTCGTAGCCTTGCAGCATGCGCGACAGCGATCGGCGCGAGGCATAAAGATTGCCGACCTTGGCGGTATGGGCGAGTGAGTACGCCATCACCGCCCATGCCAACGCCCGCCCGGCCATGCGAAGATCGTCCCGTTTATTGATGTCCCGAAGCAAGACACTTGCTGTTTCGCCTGCGATCGATGCGGCGGCATCCGAATCCCCCGAGGAGGCGAGATAGAACCGGCACCGCAACCGGCATGCCTCGATGGGGACACCCTTTACCTCTTCCACGCCATCGAGGGCTCTCACCAGCGACCGTACACCGTCGTCGCTCTGCTCGACGGTCAGTTCCTCCAAGGCGGCGGCAAGAGATGCGAACGCAAGATCACCGCGCTTCTTGATCCGTCGCCACAGCCGTTCGGCATATTCGCGGATATCCTCGCCGAGATCGCCCCGGAAGAAGGCCATGCCGCGCAGCAGCTCTTCCTCGCTCGGCAGGTGCAAGCCCTCAATGGCTGCGTTCAGCCGCCGATTGAAGTGACGGTCCTGCGAATCCGGGCAACTCATGGCCGCGGCTCAGCCATTCAGGCCGGAACGCTCAGCGGGGCGGCCAAGCCGATACCAGCGGGAAAGCGTGCGTGCCCAGCTACGATCCTTCGACAGCAGCCACAGGTCAGACGTGCCGATCAACCGGTTCTGCCCGGCCAACTCCGGATGACCCGTTGACAGGCCTGCAAGGCAAGGCACCGCTCTCTTCGCAAGGATCCATCGGTCGAGAATCGGGGCATCCTCGCCGGCCATTGCTTCCGGCGGCACGCCACGATGAATGCGTTCCACATCCGCAACCAGCGCGGCCAGACGCTCCATCTCGCGCACGAAGTCGGCACCGGGTTCATCGTGCTGGTCGAACAGCAGCATCAGCAAGCCTCCGTCTATCTCCAAGGATCCGCTGCGTTTGGATCCTTGTGATTCGCTGGAATCAGCGGGACAGACATACGGCGTCGCGCGATCGGCGTCCATGACGTCGATTAAGGCGTCCATGACGCCGATCATAGATTCACCTATGGATTGCCACGAGCGCCATCTGGAGTGTCGACGGGGTGGGCGCTAGGAATGAAGTCATGGATGTCCCCAACGAACTTCTTCGCGCCGCGCGTGTCGCCCTGAACATCGGTCAGCGAGAACTCGCCAAGCTCTCCGGCGTCGGCCAACGCACGATTCTGCGCATCGAACGCAACGACGAGACGGTCACGCTTGAATCACGCCGTCGCCTGCAGGATGCCTTCGAGAAGGCTGGCGTAACGTTCCTTCCGGACGATGGCGTGTCGGGTCCCGGCCTGCGAATGCGCAGGGATCTCATTCAGCAGGGCAATTTGAGGTTCTGACTCGAAGCCGGCGCTAACACTTTCTGCTAGGGGGTCAGTGACTTCGGCGTCCCCGTAGACCTCGGACTCTCAAAGCCCGTCCTGCGGACGGGTCCGGGAGCGTGGCATCAACGCAATCACTCACCCGTAGAGCGTTCACCACGCAGTCGCAGTCGGGGGCGGCTACGGCGCTATTGAGGGCGCGCCGCCCCCGACTGCTTATCGGGAGGGAATGCGCCTCCAATACGGAATGTGTGAAAACGACGACATCAAGGAAGTGTTCGCCGAAGCCAAGGGCACAGGTTTCGACACCAAGGCGATGCGCACCATCATCAGGCTGCGCAAGAAAGATCAGGCCGAGCGCCAGGAAGAGGAATCAATCCTCGACCTCTATATGGCCGCTCTCGGCATGGTGTGATGAGGCCCAGCCGCAGCTAGTCGATCACAAGGCCGCCGAAGCCCGTTTGGTCCCATCTCAGGGCATTTCTGCCAAAGATCTGCCCCTTCTGCACTTGATCCGATTCCCTTTTTGACCAGCAACCGGGCCTGTCAGGTGCCGGCTTTCGCCATTTGGGGGGCGCCTGCGTTGCGGGGGCTTCGGTTGCGGTAGTCGGCGATGATTGCGGCTCCCGCTTGCTTGTCCTGGAAGGACCAATGCCCGCCTTCCGCGCCTTCGACGATCAGACAATAGACCGCCAGCTCGATCGCTTCACGTACCGCAAGCGTATTCGGTTCATTCCGGGTTACGCCGGCCTCTGCTTCCAGGATTTCGTCGGTCGCGACATAGTTGAAGGCACTTCCTTGGATGCCCATTGAATAGATGGTCTTGGTGGTGGTGACGCTTTCAAGAATGCGGCCGCTGGACACGGAGACAGCGCGTAGGCTGACAGTTACCGAGTCACGGCGATACTGAGTGTTGGCCCCGATACCGAGATAGCGCGCGCCGATGCCGCCGGTCAGCGTATTTGCGTCGTAACCGACGATGCCGCCTTCTATGATAATCCCGGCAAATCGCAATGCAGGTAAGGTTCCGGCGCCCGTGCCTTCAACCTGCTGCCTGGTGGTGGAGATGATCTGGCGCTCCTGCAGGAGATCTTGCAGGCCGCTGCGTTCCATCACGTTAAACCACTGTCCTGCGCCGGCATCGTGCAAGGCAGAGACGGCAAAAGCCAAGCCGCCTTGGGTGACCGCGCGCGAATACTCCGTGAATTCGGAGTTGGGTTTGTGCTGTCCGGTCAAGTCAGGAAAACTGTAGATTGCTACGTCCACGGTCTGCTCGGGCGGCGGAAGATAGCCGAGCTTTGAGCCCGTTGGCGTAACCTGCGCCACCTGCGGCGCTTCCGACAGGAACTCGCGGCTGCCATCGGTTGTGGCGCACCCGGCGACAGACAAGCACACAAAAACAGATGCTATGCGTCGAAAACTGAAAACCACGATCCCTTACCCCACCCCGTAACAACCCCCGCAGGTTGTTTTTACGTTCCAGCCGGCACGACAATTTCGGTCTCCGAAAGACCGTCGTTGATGATCAGCCTGACGTTTGGCCCTTCACGCACGAAGCTGATAGTGGTGCCTTCAAACTGAAACTGCCCGGACTGTTGTGCATTCTCGCCGAATATCGAGTCGGTGATGTTGCTTGCGACCTGATAAAGCAGGCGGCTTTGCAAAGTCGCTATGAAGCGCTCAGCCGGCGTCTGCATCTTGCCGAGCGAGGACCCCGAGCTTTCCACGTGCTTGTTCTGAATCTTCGCGCTGTCGAGCAGATATCCGCCGTTGAGGGGACTTCCGCCGAAGGATGGATTGACCGGCTTGTAAACCAGTTGGTCGGCAGACGCCGCACCGGCCAGGAACACAAAACCGACCGCGACACAGGATAAAAACCGTGTCGCCACCTTGAGACACATGAATGTCATTTTCACCCCCAACAAACCGATACCCAACGCCTATCGCGACTGAACCACGATTTTTCCCCAATCAGGATTGGAGACCTCAATCGGTCCCGACAGAGTTCCGGTAACCTTCGTCTCAACCGAGGCTGGCTGGTAACCCCTCAAATCGTGCAAGACTGAAAGCGCATCCCCATTCACTTCCACCAAAGATTGGTCCGACCCGTTCTCGAGGATTGTCACTTCGTTTTGGTTGCCTGTGACGGTCGCCCTCGCCTCGTTCGTGTCTCCTGTTTGCAAGACAGTTGTCGCATTCTGAACGCCGTGGATCGACACATCCGAAATGTTGAATGACCCCCGCTGTATGGTGAGGGAGTTGTTGTAACTTCCATCCTGAAGCAGGATTGCACTGTTGCCCGTAGTCATCCCGCTGTTGTTTTCACCCGCACAGATGGGGCTGCACACCGGAAAAGAAGTAGTGACGCCATTGTTGGCAACATCAGGCTGATTTGCATCTGCCGCTTGCGCAACCGCCCCAAGCCCGAGCCACAAGGCGAATGCGATGAGAAACGCGGGCAGCCTTGTCATCGATCTACCTTTTGAACCTTGCTTCACATGTTGCGGTTTGGTCGCCGAATCTCACCTGAAGTTCCGCTTCGATCCAACCTTTGCGCCGCAAGCTGATGACGGGAGGAACGAGAGACGCCTCGCCGACGGCATTGGTTGACACCGCGCCCGATTGCTTGGTCTCGGATCGACCGGCGCTGTCCTGCTTCACTACCTTCATCGAGTAACTGCCATCCGAAACCGAAGGGCCAGTGATCCTGGAAACGACAGAAACGCTGCTCGGCGCGAGTTGAACCGCTAGCTCGCAGGCCGGCGGAAGATCAGGTGTCCGAAAAGTCTCGCCATATGAATAGCCGACCGAACCCATCAAGGAGACCAAGACAACGAGCGACACCCGCCCTTGGAGACCGGCAAGATGGCAAACACCTTCAAATTCAATCGCGACCTGAGATTGCTGCGTCATGGAACATGCCCAGCCCTTCCGTGCATATGCACGGAAGGGCTGAAACGGTCCTTGTTACTGCTCGACCGTCGAGGAGTTGTAGTTGCCGCCCTGGATCACTCTGGCGTAGTTGTCGCCACCACCCTGGCTTACGCCAGATGCGTTGTAGCCACCGTACTGCTGGACATCAGCCGTATTGCCGCTTCCGTCCTGGTTGATGCTCGAGTTGTTCCATTCCGAACCCTGATAGACAGCGGCGATGTTGGAGTTGCCGTTCTGCACGGTGCCGGCGTTGTTGGCGCCGACGCCTTCCTGAGTATGTGCTGCATAGTTGCCGTTTCCAGCCTGGCGCACATAGGACAGGTTTGCGGTGCTAGCCTGCGTAACGTAGGCTTCGTTGTCGTCGCCTGCGAAAGAGCCCGTGGCGCTGAGGGCAACAAAGCCTGCAGCGATAATCAGCGAATGCAATTTCATAACACTCTCTCCTGTTTCAAAAAAGGAAAGCGTGGAGGGAATCGACCCCCCGCCCATGCTTTCGCTAACGAACTCTAAAGGATGAAAGCGATTCTTCTATAGATACTTCGGTGGTCGAAAACACGAGTTTTGTTACTTGAATCGACGAAACAAACCCAATGTTTTCAGCATCTAACAATATTACTTCGATTATACACAGAATCTCATTTAAAACTTTCGATTTAGATATTTTGGTGTGACCACCTAGATGCCGTAGTGCTCAAATTTCGCGCCGAACAGTATATTCGAAGATGCTTTTATATTGACGAATGGATTTGCAGAAATGCCAGGCGACCCTATTAAGGTTCTTCACGGAGTAATCACGCAATTGGCGCCTTTGTGCCGCTTTGGCGTGCTTTCAAAGCAGCGCGCCGGTAGGCATCCGGAATGGATAGCGCCCAGACGAACAATCCACCCGCGTGCCGCCCGATAAACGACTGGTCAGGTGTTGTCGTCATATAGGTCAGCACCGAAAACAGGGCCACAAACAAGGCAAACACCAACCCGCGCGTCGCCTCGCGGATTGCCACGTGGCCCGCTCCAGGAAGCAGGATCGCAAGCACCAGGACAGCATAGGGATTGATCGGTTTGGCCATCAGCTTTCTTTCCGCCGACTGTTGCGACATCTTAAGTTCGGATGGGGTTGCCGAGCCGCCGCGGGCCCCGGCTCTTACTCAACCCTGGGTCAGGAGCGTACGGGCGGCGTAGCTGCACTGCTTGCAACACAGGTTGTTCGTCTGCCAACGCCTGCCGCAACGCCTCGGCTTCGGCAATCGCCTTCTGCACCAATTCGCGCGAGACCGGGGCGAACGGAAAGCGGGTCTGGCGCAATATCAGATGCGAACCCCTGTCCCCCTGCGCTGCCTGGCGGATCAAGCGCACGCCACGCGGCGTGATCATAGCTTCCTTCACCGTCGAATCAGAAAACAGGCTGCGAAAATGGGCCGACGCGCGTTCAATCTGCGCGGGCGATGCCCGCCCATCTCCACGCATCAAAAGCGGCGCATCCATTTGAGGCGGCTCGATCCATTGAGGCAGGTCATGGACGGTAGAATAGAATTCAGCACCCGTTGGCCTGGCCAAAACTCCAAGCGAAGGGCGTGGCCTGGCAGCCGTTTCAACCAGCGTTACCTGAAGCCAAAGCTGCGGCAGCCTTCGGAAAACCAGTGTGTCGGCGATGAGTTCGATATTGACCTCACGCCCATCCGCCAGATGAGCGCGCAAACGTGGAAAAGAGTCCGGTGCGAGAGTGATCCTTGCGTCACCGAACAGGCCGGCAACCTCATCCAACAGACCCCTTCGCATTGCCAAGGCGCTGCTATGGTCCTGCACGGCTCGCGCAACCAGCCAGGCAACAGATACAAGGGCGAAAATTGCGAAGGCAATATTGGTGGCCATGGGTGTCCCTGGGTCCTGGCAATCGCGCTTTTGCGAAAGCCGTTCAAAGTGCCTGCTATCGGTAGAATACGAGACGGGCAGCAGAGCAACCGCTGCCCGTCTCCACTTTTAGTAACCCTGAGGTCTCGGCCAGGGCATGGTGAACTGGTCGCCACGGCGTACATACTGGTAACGCCTGAAATGGAACCAGAGCGAGGCAATGATGTAGAAGCACATCATCGCGATGAGCTGGGTGCCATACCCCAGGAACACTGCGAAGAAGGCGGACGAGCACAGGATCAGCAGAATGATCGTCGGCAACGGGTGGAACGGATGCACGTAGCCCCGTTTGATCGTGTCGAGCGGCCACTTGCGGCGGAACATGACCATGTTGAACGTCATGAACGTATAGCCGAGAAGTCCTGACAGGATCGAGAAGGTGACGACCTGATCAAGTGGTGCGCCAAGTGCGAAGATCAGTGCGATCGGTACGAGGAACACGATCGACCGATACGGTGTGCGGTAGACCGGGTGAACGGCACCGAACCAGCTCGGCAGATACCGGTCACGCCCCATCGAAAACCAGGCACGTGATGCATCGTTGATGCAGCCGTTGGCCGAAGCAAGCGTGGCGAAGATCGTGCCAATGAACAGAAGCACCATCAGCCAGACATTGCCGGTCACACGGGCAGCGTCGAACAGCGGTGTTCCCGCCTGACCGAGATATTCCCACGGAATGAGTCCCGAACACATATACCAGGTCAGGGTAGCTGCAATCAGTAGCGTCATGATCCCGGCCATGGTTCCGTAAGGCAGCGAGCGCGCTGGCGAACGCACTTCTTCGGCCGCCTGACAGGTCCCTTCGATACCCAGGTAGTACCAGAGGCCGAAATGTAGAGAGGCCACTATGCCCAGCCATCCATAGGGAAGCGGCTCTTCCGTCACCGCCGAGAAATCAAGCGGGACATTCGAGGCTCCAAACTGAATGGCGAAGAACAGGACGCAGATGGCGGTGAACGCCACTGCCACGATCACCAGGTTGAACGTCAGCGTGGCAAGCACGCCACGATAGTTCAGCCATGCCAGGAACATGATCGCCAGAACGATGAATGGTTGCTGGTGCAGGCCGGAATGGCCCGTCATGCCGGCGACCGTGTCGAGCAGGAAACCCACCGTTATGGCGTTTGCGGCTTCGAGCATGGTGTAGGCCATGACGAGAAACAGACCGACATTGAATGCCATCAACGGGCCAACGATATGCTTTGCCTGGGCATATTGTCCGCCGGCAGCCGCAACGGTCGAGGTCACTTCGGAATCGATCATGGCTACGCAGGTGTAGAGCAGGCCGGCGACCCAGCATGCGACCAGGCCAGCGATCATTCCGCCTTTGCCGACGGCGAAATTCCAGCCCATATATTCGCCGACCAGAACGATACCAACGCCGAGCGCCCAAACATGGGCAGGACCCAGCACGCGCAACAGCTGAAGCCGTTCCGGCTTCGCTGCATCATTTGTGATGTTTGCCATTTTGATTGCCTCTCAAATCGTGTGACGTTCCTGCGTGGCCTCGATCTCGCCTTCGCGAGAGGAGGTCAGCAGGTCGTTGTCATAAGTCGTGTCGACACGAATGAGGTCGATGAGAAGAAAGGCGCCAAAAATCACTGACAGAGCCCAGGCTCCGTATTCCAGAAAATTCCAGATATCCATGTCAGCCCCCTTTGCGCTTCGAGCCGAAGCGTTCGTCCAGAACTTCTCGGTATTCCCTGTCCGATAGCCGCACCACCAACACGAAGTATCCGACAACGGATACGATCATGATGATGAGCGCCGCCCAGCTGAAGCTGTAGTCGAAACGAGCGGTGATCATGTCGTTTACCGACGCGGGATCGGTAATGCCTAGCGCCTCCCATTGCCGCTGTTCCGCGGCATTCTGGCCGAGAGCTTCCCATGTCGGATTCTCGATTGGATTTGGGGTTTTCGCGGCGCCCGCGAGCCCCATATAGAGGGGAACATAGAGTGCCCCCACAGTCAGAACGAGCAAAGTGACGACGTCAAAAATCTGGGCCGCCAGGCCCTGCTTCTTCGGTTCGTATGCCATCGGGATTAGCCTTTGCGCCTACGCATCTCGTCGAGATGCTTGAGATCGAGACCATAAATGAAGTGCCGGTCTTCATCGTAGTGCCGCAGCATTGCAACGATAGCTGCGGTGTTGAGCAAGAGGACGAACCCTCCAGCCACTACCAGGATGATCTGAATGGCCGGTACGGATATGAAGGACCAGATGCTGAAAAGCGTGAACAAAAGCGCGCACCAAAGAGCGAGGACAAATATCACAAGCCCCGTTCTGTCGCGCGAATGCATTCTGGCAATGCGTGCTTCCAAGTCGCTGTCGATAGTTGGATTTATGCCGACCGCTTCCATTGGTTTTCCTCCCTTATGAAATGCGTCAAGCTGGGGCAATTTGCATAAGTCGCAAATTTCTTGCCCTGTAAGAATATTTTCTAGGCCTTTTATTCTGTCAAGTGAAATTACTTTAGGCGCAGGAATTTTGTCGAGGCACTTTTGGCGAATTCGCAACCGACAGTTATTTCAGAATTGCGCGGTTCGAGCAATCAGAAGCGATGAGCATATGCGGCTCCTCCCGGACCCCATGGATTCGCCTTTCGTGCCCTCGGCAGCTGGATAGCCGGGAAATTGGCAAGACGTTTCACGGGTGGCGGCTCGCGAGATGGGCAGGCGGGCAGTGAAGAAATCAGCGCTCCGCCGAAACCTTGCCGAACACTGTTTGCAGGAATTCGCCCAACCAGCGCTTCAGATGCATGTCCCATATCAAGCGCCCGCCGAGATGATCGCGACCGGGTTGAGCCCCGGGAAGCACGAAGCGGTGCGCCCCGCGCACCACCCAACGGTGCATCATCACTTGCGTCAACTCACTATGGAACTGAATGCCCCAGGCATTCTGGCCGTAGCGGAAGGCCTGGTTCGGATAGGCATCAGCGGTGGCAAGCAGTGTCGCGTCCTTCGGGAGCGAAAACCCTTCGCGATGGAACTGATAGACCATTTCCGGCCACTGCATCAGCTTCCTGCCTTCGTCGGTCGCCTTGAGCGGATACCAGCCGATTTCGACGAGCCCGTCGCCATGCCCCTCGACCTTGCCGCCAAGGTGATTGACCATCATCTGCGCGCCAAGGCAGATACCCAGCAGCGGCCTGTTCTCGCGCAAAGGTATCTTGAGCCAGTCGGTTTCGCGCTTGACGAAATCATCTGGATCGTTGGCGCTCATCGGACCACCGAAGACGACCGCACCGGCATGCTCATCCAGCGTATCAGGCAACACATCGCCCAGCGGAGGTCGTCTCACGTCAAGCTCGAAACCCTTCTCGACCAGCATGTGGCCGACGCGGCCGGAACTCGAAGTCTCCTGATGCAGAACGATCAGAATTTTCGGTCGAGGTCTGGCAAGCATGAGAGAAAGAGGTCCTGGATTCGATAAAGGGTATCACTCATTGCCCGATGCACCTGTTGCGCCGGGCACATTGGCCGCCGCTTTCCTGCGCGCCGCAATTCGATCCTCGCGCTCGACGCCGATCAGTTCGGCAACACGCCAAACGGTATTGTCCTCAAGTTCGTGCAATTCGCCATCGGCGTACACGACATCCCACATCAGGCCGACAAACGCCTTTCGGGCTTCGACATCGAGGTGCCGTTTCAGCACGCTGGTGAATGAATAAAGATCGACCGCATCGCGGTCGGCTTTCTCGCCTGCCTTAACCAGCTTCGCAAGCTCCTCGCCCCGCACGTCATAGGTCTCGGCCAACACCGCCTTGAAACGCTCCCACTCAGCGTCCTGCCGAACCCCATCGACGTCCATGACGTGAAAAAGCAGCGCGGATGCGGCGATGCGCGCATCGTCATCCACCCCCCGCCGGTCACTGCCGCCGGGCAAATCCTTGAGAAATGACAGCACACGATCGAGCATCGACTGATTCCCGTTCATCCGAAGCTACCCACAAGCGAAACGATCCGCAAATGCAGGGTTCAGAACGCTAAGATCAGAAAAGTTTGAAGCGGCCGGGCGCTGCCGCGACTTCCTCGTCAGGTTCGACACCAGGATCGTCGGGCAGGCGCAACGGATGATCCGCCGCGTCAGCCGCTTCTTCCGATACATGATTTGGGGAATCCACGACAATCGGCCCCGCGTTTGTGGCTTGACCCGACAAGCCCGTCGCGGGCCGGCCCTTGGCCTTTTCAACTGCCTTTGCTGGTAGATCGAACCCGTCTCCCTTTGCCGGCTCGCGCTCGCCCTCCGGAGCATCCGCCGACGATGCCGGAATGGCGAGTGAGATCTCTGGAGCGCTCGCCTGATTGTCGATCAACTGGCCGAGCCGTTCCGTTGGCGCACGCCATTCGAAAGCGTCGAGCTTACCAGTAACAGGAGAAAGCGGCGCCCATCGCTCGGAAACCACGCCGTCGGCAACCCAGACAGGGTCGCGCGGCGCGCGCACGGCCTTGGCCAGCCATTGCCTCACCTTGCCCTCGTCGCCCGTTTCAGCCTCCTCGATGTCGGCCAGAAGCAGATACGCCCCCTCGCGCCGATCGATACGGATGGCAGCTTCCGCCTCTGCCCTGGCGGCCCTGTAGTCTTGGGCGTCGAACGCAGCCCGCGCCACGGCAAGCGACGCCTCGGCGTTGTTCTTCTTCATGTCCTGCAGCTTGCGGGCGCGGCCGAGCCGGTCGAGCACGGCATCGCCGGGACGGGCATGCGTGTAAAGGTCGGCGATTGCCGGATGGGGTTCGGCGCGCCAAGCGGTCTCCAGCACCTTGGAGCCCTTGCGCACGTCGTTCTGCTGGAAGAGCACCTTGGCTGCGATGACCGCAGCCGGGACGAATTCCGGCTGCAGGCGATTGGCTTCCAGCGCGGCCGCCTTGGCTGCAACGGGGTCATGATCCATCAGTCCCTCGGCCTTGGCGGTCAAGAGCACTGCCCTACGGCGGTTGGCTGCGTCACGCTCGATCTGGTGGGTCGACTTCTGCGCATTGACCAAGGTCAGCGCACCATCCCAATCGCCACGCGCGGTAAGCTCCTCAAGCGTCGATTCCGCTGCCCAGGCAAGTTGAGGGGCTGCGGAGGCTGCACGGCCCGCATAATGGCGGGCGGCTGTCCTGTCACCCAGCCTCTGCGCTTCCAGGTAAAGTCCGCGCAGCCCAAGCAGTCGCATCTCGGGATCATCAAGCATCGCCTCGAATTTCTGCCGGGCGCCGTCATGGTCGCCCTCGAGCAGGGACGCTTGAGCTTCAAGAAGATAGATCAGAGGCTCCTGGTCGGAACGGATCAGCTTGGCGGCTTCCTTGCTCTTCTTGCGCGCCAGCGCGCCGTCGCCGGCACCGGCGGCAATCATGCCGGTGGACAAGGCCTGGTAACCGCGGTCCCTGCGCCGCACCCTGAAGTGCCGGGCGATGGCATAGGGGCTGTTCCAGACCGATTTGATCAGCCACCACGCAATCATGACCGCCGCAACCGCCGCGACGACCGCCACTGCGGCCACCATCAGGCTGACCTGATACTGGTAGCCGTCGAAGGTGACGACCATGTCGCCCGGCCTGTCGGCCAGCCAGGCAAAGCCAAGGCCAAGGCCGAATACGACAGCGAGGAAAAACAGGATCCGGATCATTGCCCGCGCCTCACGACTTCATTGCACTGGAAATCAGCGCATCGATCTGCGCTTCAACTTCCATGCGGGCTTTCAGCCTGCCGGCAAATTCCGCTCCTGCGACCTTTGCCGCGTCCGGCAGGCTCTCATATTCGGCAAGCGCCTTGGCATAGTCCACCTGCGTGACCGCCACCTCCATGCGCGCGACCGTCTCGGGAACGCCTGCACCCTCCACGGCACCGATGGGGCGAACCTTCACCAACGATTCCGCACTCGACATCAGGCGCTCGACAAAACCGGCATTCTGATCGACTGGCCTTGCAGCCGAGACCATCGCATTGGCCGCGGCATCTGTCTCTGCCGTGATCTCGGCGCGGGTCGGCACGCCTTTTTCGGCATAGGTTCGCAGCGTTGCCAGTTGCGGCGCGTCAGGTGCAATTGCAGCAAAGGTTTCGAGCTCGGCTGCGAACGGCGCGCCGCGATCAAGCGCCGACTTCAAAGCCGAGGCCGCAATCGCCAGCGCGATCTTGGGTTGCGAAGCCTGCGCCTCAACTGTGGTCGAAAGCGACGCGAAGGATTGTTCCAGGGACGTCAGCCGACCACTTTGTTCTGTCGCGGCGTCGGTTGCCGACTTGATCGATGCCTCCAGAGCAGAGAGCTTTTCGTTGACCGGCGCAAGATCGACCGGCTCAACCTTTGCCGCCTCGCCAAGCGCCGTAACCGCTGCCTCGACCTGCTGGACCTTGTCGTTCAGAGCGCCAAGCTCCGTGCCGTTTGCGGGTGTGCTTGCATCGACAGCCGATTTTAATGCCGAGAGGTCTGCCTTCACCTGATCCAGCCCCTGCGACAAGTCACCGATCCTAGCGGCCGCATCGCCACCGTTCTGCGATTCCGTAAGTGCGGTGATTTCCCTTTGCAGCGACGCGACCTGACTGTTCACGCCATCCAATGCGACGGAACCGGGTGTGCCGAGGATGCCGGCAAACTGAAGCGCACCGGCTCCGGCAAGAGCGATGACGCCACCCAGAATGCCTGCCGCGATGCCACTCCTGCCACTGCGCACGGCTCGTGGCTGGCGAGCACCAGCAGCACTTGGGCTGTCCGTCTTGCCCCAACTGGGCGACGGCTCACCAGACGCATTGCTCGAAGGCCATTCCGCCGCCGGCTTCGGAGGCTGGTCCTCGAAGGAATAGTCGAAACTGCTGCGCTCCGAGCCTTCCTTTGCCTCGGTAGTGTCCTCCGCAGCGACCGGAGCGGCGGCGTCATCCTTGCCATGACCGACGTCGTTGTCGATGACTGCATCCGATTGCGTTGCTTCTACAGCCGGCTCATCGTTTGAAGTTGACGTCTTGTCGTCAGCGATTCGCGAAACGGCGCCGGGCTCAAGCTCGATCGTCACCGGATCGCTTGCCCGTTTCGAATGGCGCGTTTTCGGCGTCTTCACCATGCCTGGCTCCCCAAAACTCGGTTCGTCTTTACCGCCAAGCGGCAATGGATTGCGAAAGAGGTCTATCACACCTCAAAGCCGTGAAAAGGGGCGGTGTGATGACGCGCCTCAGCGCCGAGCGCCCAAAAGCGTCAACAGCGCTTGCTCCGTTGGCTGCGCTGCCACCGATGCAGCGGCGCAAGCGTGCTGCCTCAACGCCGATGCAATTCTCTGCGAAAGAACAAAAAGACCTGCCCCTTCAAATAGATGGCGCGTTCCCGACCGCTCAGCCAGCACGCCGAAAGCATGAGCCGCCTTGGCCGAGTACAAGAGAACCGCATCTACGGGCCGATCAGCCAAATGAACGGAAACAGCCTCGTCAGAGTACTCCAAACTGACAGTATCGTAGCTCTCCAATGGATGGACCCTGACGCCTGAACCAGCCAACCGGTCCTCGAACCCGGCAAGGCGAACTCGTCCGCACAAATAGACCAAGCTCCCGGAAAAGGACGCGGCAATCTGGTCAGCCAATGCCAACGCTTCGCCTGGACCTTCACGAACAGAAGAAAACCCTGCTGACCTAGCAGCTTGAGCGGTTTTTGTTCCCACCGCATGGCACGGAAGGCTGGAGAGTGCGGAAAGCAGTTCAGGTGCGGCATGGCGAATTGCATTGGCGCTGGTGATGGCAACAGCGGCGGCATCACTCGGCACCGCACTTTGTTCTGGGAACAGTGGGATTGTGTCCGACAGCGGCAGCAACACCGGCTCGAAACCAAGTTCCGCCAGTTTCCGGGCCGTATGGCTGGCCCCTGGCTTAGGTCGCGTGATCAACACGCGACGCATGTCAGAACCAACCTTCGAAGAACTGCGAACCGGCCTTGGCGCGGATATCGGCCCCCGCTTGCCTGCCGATAGCTGCGGCATCCCCGGCTTGACCCTCCGCCGAAATCTCGTGCCAGAGAGTTCCATCCGGCGTGATGATCAGACCCTTGAAGGTCAGCCAGCCGTCCGAAACCGTCGCATAACCAGCGATGGGTGTCCTGCAGGAGCCGTCGAGCGAAGCCAGGAATGCGCGTTCGCAAGCCAGGGCCTGCCCGGTTTCTACGTGATGGATCGGCTGGAGCATCCGTGCAACCCTATCGTCGCCAATGCGGTTTTCAATGCTGATCGCCCCTTGGCCGGGCGCAGGCGGGAACGTATCCAGCGCCATCACATCGCTTGCAATATGATCCATCCCGAGTCGCCTCAAGCCGGCCAGCGCAAGTATCGTGCCTTCCGCAACGCCCTCGTCGAGCTTGCGCAAGCGCGTCTGCACATTGCCACGAAACAGCACCACATCGAGATCCGGCCTAATGCGGCGGATCAAGGCCTGCCTGCGTAGGGATGATGAACCAAGTTTCGCCCCCTTCGGCAGGTCGGCGATGGTCTTTGCAGTCTTGCCGATGAAGGCGTCGCGAGCGTCCTCTCGCGGCAGGAACGTGGAAAGCTGCAAGCCGTCGGGCAGCACGGTCGGCATGTCCTTGGACGAATGAACCGCAATATCGATGCGTCGATCGTAGAGCGCCTCTTCCAGTTCTTTGGTAAACAGGCCCTTGCCGCCGGCTTCGGACAACGGGCGGTTCTGGATGCGGTCGCCGGTGGTGGTGATCGGCACGATCTCGAACGCCGATTCAGGCAAATCGTGCGCCTTCATCAGCCTTGCGCGCGACTCATGCGCCTGCGCCATTGCAAGCTGGCTGGCGCGCGTTCCTATTTTCAATACAGTTTGCATGACGCGCGGTCCGTGATAACCCCCGGCTGGCAAGGCTTGGCAAGCTTCCTCCTATCGGGGAAAGCCCGGCCGGGCAATGTTGAAGGTTTGCGACGAATTGATCCGTGTACTGGGCATTGAGACAAGTTGCGACGAGACGGCAGCAAGCGTCGTCTCGTTGGCGAACGATTCGAAGCCCGAGATTCTTTCCAACATCGTATTGAGCCAGATTGAAGAGCATGCCGCGTTCGGTGGCGTCGTGCCCGAAATCGCGGCCCGCGCCCATGTCGAAGCGCTCGATGGCATCATCGAAGCCGCGCTTGCCGATGCCGGCGTTGACCTCTCCGATATCGACGCCGTGGCAGCGACTGCCGGACCGGGGCTGGTCGGCGGACTCATCGTCGGGTTGATGACGGCAAAAGCCATCGCATCAGCGGCGGGCAAGCCGCTCATCGCCATCAATCATCTCGAGGGCCATGCGCTGACCGCCCGGCTAACCGAAGGTATCGAATTTCCCTATCTCTTGCTGCTCGTATCCGGTGGCCACACCCAGATCGTACGGGTTGCCGGCGTTGGCGACTACCAGCGTTGGGCGACGACCATCGATGATGCCTTGGGTGAGGCTTTCGACAAGACGGCGAAGATGCTTGGCCTGCCCTATCCGGGCGGCCCCAATGTCGAAAAGGCTGCCGCTAACGGCGACGCCTCCCGTTTCAGCTTTCCACGGCCGATGAAGGGCTCCGCTCAGCCGGATTTCTCCTTCTCGGGCCTCAAGACCGCTGTGCGGCAGGCTGCAACGGCGATTGCCCCGCTGACCGAACAGGACGTTTGCGATATCTGCGCATCCTTCCAGCTAGCCGTTGCCGACGCCGTAACGGACCGCGTTTTGCGTGCGCTGAACCGCTTCCGCGAAGAATATCCGAACGCTACCGCGCCGGCATTAGTGGTTGCCGGTGGCGTAGCGGCCAATTTGGCAATCAAACAAGCGCTTGAGAAACTTTGCCTGCAGGGCGGGTTCCGTTTCGTTGCACCCCCTTTGAACCTTTGCACCGACAATGCCGCCATGATCGCCTGGGCAGGCATCGAGCATATCAACGCCGGCATCGACAACGACGACGACTTCGACTTCGTACCGCGCTCGCGCTGGCCGCTCGACACCATCTCGACGCCCATCGTTGGCTCAGGTCGGCGCGGAGCCAAGGCATGATGGCAAGCGATCCAACCATCTGGCGCACCACTGTGCTCGGCGGAGGAGCGTGGGGAACCGCACTGGGCCTCGCAATGCTGCGCGCCGGCCATTCGGTCAGGCTCTGGGCGCGCGACGCCGAAATGGTTGCGTCGATCACGCGCGGAGAAAATCCGCGTTACCTTCCAGATATCGCTCTCGATAAGGGAATCGCAGCCACAACCGATGTTAGCGAGGCGCTTGCGGACACCGATTGCGTGCTTGTGGTGACGCCGGCCCAGTCGCTGCGATCGATTCTGACGCAAGCCGCGCCGCATATCGGCAAAGGAACTCCGCTCGTCCTTTGCGCCAAGGGCATTGAACGCGAAACCGGCGCGCTTCTGTCCTCCATTGTCGCGGAGATGTTGCCTCACAACCCTGTCGCCATCCTCTCCGGTCCTAGCTTTGCGGTGGATGTTGCAAGAGGCCTGCCGACGGCAGTCGTGGTAGCGGCAAACGACGAAGCGTTGGCGACGGAACTAGCGGCCCGCTTTTCCGCGCAGAATTTGCGCTGCTATTCCAGCGACGACGTGACCGGCGTCGAAATTGGCGGTGCGCTGAAGAACGTCTTTGCCATCGCGGCGGGTGCGGTCACAGGTGCCGGCCTCGGCGCGAGCGCGCAGGCCGCGATGGTCACGCGCGGCTTCGTCGAATTGCGCCGCATCGGGGCGGCCTTTGGCGCAAGACCCGAAACGCTGATGGGCCTGTCCGGCCTCGGCGACCTGCTGCTTACCTGCTCTTCAACCCAGTCGCGCAACTTTGCCTATGGCCTTGCCTTGGGCCGTGGCGAATCCCTTGCCGGCCGGCCATTGGCCGAGGGTGTTGCGACCGCCTCAATCGCCGCACGCATCGCTGCCGAACACGGGGTCGATGCACCGATCATCTCGGCCGCCGCCGCCATTCTGGATGGCACGGTCACCATCGACCAAGCCGTATCGGCCCTGATGGCCCGGCCTTTGAAAAATGAACACGACCTTTAGACCTGACAAGGAGAATGTCCGAAAATGCTGTTCGCATTGATTTGCAAGGATAAGCCCGGTGCGCTGCAGATACGCATGGACACGCGACCCAACCACGTCGCCTTTTTGAACGGCCTGAACGACGAGAAGAAGCTTGCCTTCGCCGGACCCTTCCTGGACGCCGACGGCAAGTCCAACGGCAGTCTTGTCGTCATCGAGGCTGCGGATCAGGCAGATGCGGAAAAGATCGCGGCAAGCGATCCCTATGCAAAGGCAGGTCTGTTCCAGAGCGTCGAAATCCTGCCGTGGAACTGGGCTTTCAACAAGCCTGCGGCATAACGGCTCGAACAAGCCAACAACGGGGAGCGCAGAATGAACTACTGGCTGTTCAAGTCCGAGCCTTTCAAATTTTCCTTCGACCAGTTGAAGAAGCTGGGTTCCAAGGGCACGCAATGGGACGGCGTGCGCAACTATGCGGCACGCAACAACATGAAGGCGATGCAGGTCGGCGACCTCGGCTTTTTCTATCACTCCAACGAAGGCCTCAACATCGTCGGCATCGCCGAGGTGTGTGCGCTTGCCCATCACGACACGACCACCGACGACCCCCGCTGGGAATGCGTCGACATCCGAGCCGTCCGCGATGTGCCAACACCGCCGACGCTGGCCGACATCAAGGCCCATCCGAAGCTCTCGGAAATGGCTTTGGTGCGGCTCGGTCGCCTGTCCGTCCAGCCGGTGACACCGGCCGAGTGGAAGGAAGTCTGCCGCATGGGTGGCCTCGACCCGGCACCGTGAGGCTGACCCCGCAAACAGCCGAGCGCTTCATTCGCGACAACACCGCGCTGCTTGCCCCGCCGCATGTGCCGGAAATCGTGCTTCAACTTGCCGATGAGGCGCACGACCTTTGGCGACGGACCGAGGAAGAGCTGGCCGAAATCGGCCTGCCTCCGCCGTTCTGGGCCTTCGCGTGGGCTGGCGGCCAAGGTTTAGCCCGCTACGTTCTCGACCATCCCGAGACGGTTCGAGGCAAAAGAGTGCTCGACTTCGCGTCCGGCTCGGGCCTCGTCGCCATCGCCGCTGCCAAGGCAGGCGCTGCCGAGGTGACGGCCGCAGACATCGACCCGTTCTGCGAAACGGCGATCAGGTTGAACTCACAGGCCAATGCCGTCGATGTCGGCTTTGTCGGCACCGACTGCGTGGATACCGACGCAGGCTGGGACATCGTGCTGGCGGGCGACGTCTTCTACGAAAAGCCGTTCGCGGAGCGTCTCGTGCCGTGGTTCTCGGCGCTCGAAAACCGTGGCGCGACAATCATCGTCGGCGACCCGGGTCGGGCCTATTTGCCGAAATCCGGTTTCGAGAAACTGGCGGTGTACGAGGTGCCAGTCACCCGCGTGCTGGAAGATGCCGAGGTCAAGAAAACCACCGTCTGGCGGTTTGCCTCAACCGCTACCTGACGACTTTCAGCACCGTCCGATCCGAAAGGAGCGGCAGCAGCCGCGCCATGGTGCGCGCCGTGACAGCGACGCAACCCAGCGTCGGCGTGAAGCCTGGCCGCGCCAGATGGAAAAAGATGGCGCTGCCGCGACCGCGCCGGCGCGGCGCAATGTTCCAGTCGAGCACCAGGCAGGCGTCGTAGAGCCGGTCGTCGCGGCGCATCCGTTCATGGCTGGCACCGTAAGGGATGCGCACCGGGCGATTGTAGTTGCGGTCTTCTGGCACCTCGCACCAGCCAAGGTCCGGCCCGATCGGCGCCATCGGCAAGCGGGTCATGCGGCCCTTGGCAAAATGGTCGTTGCGAAAGTAGCCGCCGAGCAGGCGCATGGTGGCAAGCGGCGTCGCGCCATCGCCTTCGCGCTTGTTTGACGAAATGCCGCCCTTGCCGAGTGCGCAGGGAAACACCAGATTTCCGGCTTGCAGGAACCCTTTGCTCTGGTTGCCAGGTTTCGCACGGACAAGAAGGATTCGCAGACCCGAGCGGAAAGTTGCGTCCGCCACATTGCGCCCGCGATTTTTCAGGTATGATCTGGTCACGGGACAAATCACTTTGTTCGGCTGTTTTGCCGATCAGGTTCCGCAAAAATGGACAACGGTCAACTGATGGCTGCAAAAAACATTTCAAAACAACGGATTGATCCATGACTTCCAGGACCATACTGATTGTCGACGACGACGAAGATCTTCGTTCAACGCTCGTCGAGCAACTTTCGCTCTACGAGGAATTCGACGTGCTGCAGGAAGCGACTGCCGCCAAGGGCATGTCGGCTGCGCGCACGGGCCTCATCGACCTGCTCATCATGGATGTCGGCCTGCCCGATCTCGATGGCCGCGAGGCGGTCAAGATGCTGCGCAAGGGCGGCTACAAGGCGCCGATCATCATGCTGACCGGCCATGACACCGATTCGGACACCATCCTTGGCCTTGAAGCGGGCGCCAACGACTACGTCACCAAGCCGTTCCGGTTTGCCGTGCTGCTCGCACGCATCCGGGCGCAGTTGCGCCAGCATGAGCAGAGCGAGGACGCCACCTTCTCGGTCGGCGGCTACACCTTCAAGCCGAGCCAGAAGCTTCTGATCGACCAGCGCGGGGGCAAGGTACGGCTTACCGAAAAGGAAGCCTCGATCATCAAATATCTCTACCGCGCCGAACAGAAGGTGGTAACGCGCGATATTCTGCTCGAGGAAGTTTGGGGATACAATTCGGGCGTGACCACCCACACCCTGGAAACGCATGTCTATCGCTTGCGGCAGAAGATTGAACGCGATCCTTCCAACGCGGAAATTCTTGTGACGGAAAGCGGCGGCTACAAGCTTGTTCCTTAAGCAATTTGGCGTTTATTGACCAAGTGCGATTCGGGGCGGTGTCGCGCTAAGAGGGGAAGCGACCTGTCGGTACGGGGACATAGCTGATGGCGCTGGATGACGACATTCGCATCCTATCTGCCGTAGAACTGTTTGCGGATTTCACGCAGGAGCAGTTGCGCCTGCTTGCCTTTGGCGCAGAGACCACCGTTCTTCACGCCGACCGCAAGCTTTACCTCGAAGAAGACGAAGCCGATTGCGCCTACATCGTCGTCAGCGGCAGCATCGTGCTTTACCGGGAGGCGGACGAAAACCGCGTTCCCATCACCAATGCGGGCCCCGGTGCAATCCTTGGCGAACTGGCTTTGATCGCCGACACCAAGCGCCTGACCAGCGCCTCGGCAGCCACGGATTCCGAAGTGCTGCGCCTCAGCCGCAAGATGTTCCGGCGCATCCTCGAGGAATATCCAGACCTCGCCGCGCACCTGCACCAGCGCATCCTGGAGCAGTTCCAGGCGCTCATCGAGCGCATCGAACAGGTCGCACCGCGCTTCTCGGCCTGAGCTGATGGCTTGCACACACTTATTCATCGCCACGCTGCCTTTCGGCCCTGGGATTCCTTGCCCCGCCTTTAAGCTCTCTCGCTACGCTCGTCGCTGGCGGGGACCCCGAGGAATGGCCAGACGGCTGTCCAAGGCTCGTGATTTACCCTTGCCACGCCCGGATTCTCATCCGTCTGGCCATTGTCAAAGAACTGACCTCGATTGAGAGGTCGGGAGGACGGGCGGCCG